>NZ_JAKFZO010000001.1:0-387120 GCF_021654175.1 Pseudoalteromonas sp. MMG024 | reverse complement strand
CATTAGGCGCCTTTTTGTTGTTCTCGTTTTAGTTGATTAGGTAATAAGGTTTCAACAATTTCTTTTGCTGGAATGGTATATCGCGTTCCGTCAAACATTACCGAAGCATTTTCGTCAATGCCAGTAATGCCTGTGAGCGTCCAGCCTTCACCACGCTTATCACAATACACAGTTGTCGTTGGTGGTATCACTTTAAATTCAGGCATTGGTTTTTCTAACTAGTGAAACAATTGGCTTAATTTACCTTAGAGAATAGAGAATTCACAGTTTTTAATTGAGAAAACGAAGGGATTATTGGATAATTCGCAACTCGCAATCCCACATCGCGAAAACAATTTTTAACATTCACAATGCGCTTGTTAATAATCTAAAAGTGCAATTAATGTGAATTGAGTGCCTAACTATGAGGAGTGACTATGACTGTTGGCATTATTATGGGTTCAAAATCAGATTGGCCTACCATGCAACACGCTGCAGATATGCTTGATAAATTCGGTGTTGAATATGAAACAAAGGTTGTTTCTGCGCACCGTACGCCACAGTTATTAGCCGATTATGCCAGCACAGCAGCTGAGCGCGGTATTAAAGTAATTATTGCAGGTGCAGGCGGTGCAGCACACTTACCGGGCATGGCAGCTGCATTTACCAGCTTACCGGTACTGGGCGTTCCGGTTAAATCTAAAGCACTTAATGGTGTTGATTCACTTCTATCAATTTGCCAAATGCCAAAAGGTGTAGCGGTAGGTACTCTTGCGATTGGTGATCCGGGCGCTGCAAACGCTGGATTATTAGCGGCGCAAATTCTGGGTTGTCAGCAGCCTGAATTGCTAGCGAAAATCGACGAATTTAGAAAAAACCAAACTGACACTGTGTTAGCACATCCAAACCCAGCAGAATAATATGAATATTTTAGTTCTCGGCGCAGGCCAACTTGCCCGTATGATGAGTTTGGCAGGTGCGCCTCTTGATATAAATATCAAAGCCTATGATGTTGGTTCTAAGCACGTTGTTCACCCGCTAACGCTTGTCGTGTATGAGCAAGACTTAGTTGCTGCAATCGCAGAATGTGATGCGATCACCGCAGAGTTTGAACATATTCCTGATGATGTATTAGCGTTATGTTGTCAAAGTGGTAAATTTTACCCAGGTAAAGATGCCATTAAGGCTGGCGGCGATCGTAGCATCGAAAAAGCGCTATTAGATCAAGCGAATGTACCTTGTGCGCCGTATTTACTTATTACCGAGCGTGAACACTTAGACCGTGCCATTATCGATTTAGGACTGCCACTCGTGATCAAAACCTGTCAAGCAGGCTACGATGGTAAAGGGCAGTGGCGTATTAAAGCAGATTCTAATGTAGATCACATTTGGTCAGAAATGGCTGAGTTTATTGCTGCAGGTAGTGAAGATTTCCCACACACCATTATTGCTGAAAAAATGATTCCGTTTAAGCGTGAAATTTCAGTGATTGGTGCACGCGATAAGCAAGGCAATACTGCGGTTTATCCTGTGACTGAAAACGAACATACCAACGGTGTACTTACGTTATCAGTTGCCACTGATATTGATGATCAAATTCAAAGCCAAGCGTTAGCAGCATTTAATAAACTATCAGCAGCGATGGATTATGTTGGTGTACTGGCAATTGAGTTCTTCGATGTTGATGGCCAATTAATGGTGAATGAAATTGCACCTCGCGTTCATAACTCAGGCCATTGGACACAGCAAGGCACACTGTGTAGCCAGTTTGAAAACCACTTACGTGCAGTAGCTGGGTTGCCATTAGGTGATACCGCTATGATTGGGCCAAGTGCGATGATCAATGTGCTTGGTGAGCCGAGCATTCCTGCTGATGTGTTATCCGTTGCTGGAGTAACCAGTCATTGGTACGGCAAAGCAGTTCGCGCAGGTCGTAAAATGGGACATATTAATGTCGTAGCGAGCAGTAATGTTGAGCTAGGTAAAAAACTTGCAGTGCTTGCGAACTATTTACCAGAAGGTGCTTATCCAGGCGTCGCAGCACGTGCAGTTGAATTGTCTAAATAAGCTGTTTAGTTAACTATACAGCATGTGCATTAAAAAAACGGTTGTACGCGTTAGTGTGTATAACCGTTTTTTATGCGTTTAATTATACTTAAAAGATAAAACCATTTAATTTAATTCTGATTGAATATCTACTTCAACATAAAATGGTACTGCGTTGTTGGTAATGTATTTACCTTGCAATAACCGTTCGTGTCCTTCTAAGTATTGCTCATGGTGACTTTGTTTATTGTTTATCATGGTTTGCCAAAAACTTCCGATATCAAGCGAAATAATTGACTCGTTTCCATCACAATAAAAGTGTTGATAGCGTGACCAGTTTTCAAGTTCATCTTGTTTAAGCCATTTAGCTAAACTTGTTTTATCAGGTCCGCGATAAATACGTAATCTAAACTTGCTCATAACAGGCTATTCAAATTGGATATAGTTAAAGGGTAGTCAATGACTATCGGATTTGAGAAATTAAAATAAATTTTTTGAATAAATTTTGAACTAATCGATGAATCGCACGGTCTATTACTTTGAAACGAGAAATTACTTTTTCGTTTCGACCTAAATTGCTAGCGCAGAGTATTCGGCCAACACCTTGTTGGCCTTTTTTTGTTACAAATGTAATCGCTAAAATCACATAATAAAACGATAAGCGCAGTTTTATTATTGCCAATTGTTTGGTTAAATTAGTGTAATTTTAATTACAAAAAAACACACAATGTATAATAAATCTATTATTGCTCTTGCTGTAACTACGTGTATTAGTTTGGCTGGTTGTAAAACGACTGAACAATCTACCATCGCAGCTGCTAACGAATTTTCACCAGTAGTTGAAACAACGACTCACCAAGGCCCAGAAACGATTACGTTAAAACAAGCTATGGCACACCCAGATTGGTTAGGTCGTCAACCTGAGCGTGCATTTTGGTCGTTTGATTCTAAGTCGGTAAATTATGCGCGCAAACAAGCGGGTAACGAATTACGCGATACCTACACTCGTATGTTGGGCAAGCAAGGCAATGGTGATTTAGTATCGCTTGATAAATTGCACACACTCGGTGCGAAACAATTAACCTTTAGTCAAGATAACAAGTGGGTAGCATATACTTTTAAAGGCAATATTTTTGCTGTTGAGCAGGCAACAGGTAAATTAAAGCAGCTGACCTTAAGCGATGATAATGCATCACAGCTTTTGTTTTTAACTAGCGGTGAACTTGCATATCGAGTTAACAATAATTTTTACAAAATTAATGTAGAAACGGGCCTGCGTTCACAAATAGCCGCACTTAAAGTTGCTGATAAGCCAGAAGGCGTAAAAGAGCCAACAAGTTATATTGCTAAAGAGCAACATAAACTCATTGACTACGTAGCTCTAACCCACAAGAACAAACAAGATAAACACGCCTACAACGAATCATTAAAAACGCAAAACGAAAGCGTTATGAACGATACATATTACCTTGGTAAAGGTAATCGCATTGTCAGTGCAGTCGTATCACCAGCAGGCGACAAACTCATTACAGTTCTTACTAAAAGTTCACCGTGGCGTGATGATGGCGATATTATGCCAAACTACATTGGTCAAAACGGTGAAATTGTTGCTGAAAAAGTAAGACGTCGTGTTGCAGATACCAAGCCGTCTGGCTCAGAGTTGGTAATGATTGACCTCACTGATAACACCCAAACAAGCCTACCATTCGATACATTACCTGGGTTTGATGAAGACGTATTAGCAAGTGTAAAAGCCGAAAACGCAAAAGCACAAGGTAAAACATACAAATCAGAAAAAGCACCTCGTCATATTAATTTAATGATGGACTGGGGTTGGTCACAAAATGCAATTCAGTGGAATAGCGATGGTTCACAAGTGGCTGTGATGCTTGAAGCGTTTGATAATAAAGACCGTTGGATTGCAACTGTAGACTTTGCAAGCAATAAACTGGTCTCACAACATCGCTTACATGATAAAGCTTGGGTTAACTATACGTACAATAATTTTGGTTGGTTAAATCAACAACCAGATACGCTGTATTATTTATCTGAGGAATCTGGTTACAGCCATATTTATACAAAAGCGCTTAAGGGTAAAGCACAGCAGCTAACAAGCGGTCAGTTTGTGGTATCAGAACTAACACAATCTCGTAATAGCCAGTCAATTTTTTATAAAGCAAACAAAAAACACCCTGGCATATACGAAATCTACAAGTTAGATCTAACAACGGGTGAAAGCGTTGCCCAAACCGATTTAAACGGCATGACTGATTACCAGCTTAGCCCAGATGAATCAAAACTATTGTTAACGCACTCAAAATTAGCATTACCGCCAGAGCTGTACGTAACTAATGTTGATGGTGATACGGTAACGCGTTTAACCAATACCGTATCAGATAAGTTCCTAAATACGCAGCTTGTAGCGCCAAAAATTGTAGCCGTTCCGTCAACCCATACTGAGCAGCCTATTTATGCAAAAGTGTATTACCCGCGTGATTACAAAGAAGGTGAAACAGGTAAAGCACGCAAAGCTGTTATCTTTAACCACGGTGCAGGTTATCTACAAAATTCACATTTAGGTTGGTCAGGTTATTTCCGCGAATTTATGTTCCACTCATTCCTCGCAGAACAGGGTTATGTGGTGATGGACATGGATTACCGTGCATCTAAAGGTTATGGACGCGATTGGCGTACCGCAATTTACCGCCATATGGGTAAGCCTGAAATTGAAGATTTAGCCGATGGTGTAAAATGGATGACGGAAAACGCTAATGTTAATGACCAGCGTGTTGGTACATATGGTGGTTCTTACGGTGGTTTTATGACCTTTATGGCATTGTTAACCCGTCCAGAATTATTCCAAGCGGGTGCCGCACTTCGTCCTGTATCGGACTGGGCATATTACAATAATCCGTATACATCGAATATTTTGAACCACCCAGATGTAGATCCAATTGCCTATAAGCGCAGCTCACCGATTTATTTCGCTGAAGGGTTAGAAAAACCATTGTTAATTAATGCGCCAATGATTGACGACAATGTATTTTTCCAAGACGTAGTGCGCTTAGTACAGCGTTTTATTGAACTTGAAAAAGAAAACTACGAAACGGCAATTTACCCGGTTGAGCCACATGGCTTTAAACAGCCTTCTTCGTGGTTAGATGAGTACCGTCGTATTTATAAGTTGTTTGAACAAAACTTATAATTTAAAAAGGCCGCATAGCGGCCTTTTTACTGGGTGATATTTTCACGAAGTGCGTGACGATTTAATTTCGCATAAACAAAAATACCGGATATTGCGCCAATCAAGTGTGCTTCGGTTGCTACCCTTGCGTTAATTAGTTGTCCTAATTCAGCACTTGGTCCAGCATATTGCTCCCATGCGATTTTTAACCAAACACCAATAAACAAAAGATAACCCGTTTTCATACCTTTTTGGCAGTCAATTAACGCGCCAACAATGATTAAGCCATGTAAAACACCACTTAACCCATTATAAAGTGTATTTTCTGGATAAAAAATATAAAGCCCACCGCCGGTGTAGAGCGCCAATAAAAGAAGTGCTAATGCGTATTTTCTCGCATCATAATATTCACCGTGTAACGCCCAGATGAGCGCAACGCCTGCTAGGTTTAACATTAAATGGTAGCTATTTGAGTGACTAAAATGAGCAGTAACAAGTCGCCAGTATTCACCATGAGAAAATAAGCTTCGGTTATATTCAAATAATTCACTGAGCGGCGTTGCAAAAATAATTATCGCGGCAAAAATCAGAACAAGCGGGGCAATGATATAACGTTTATCGGTTGGAAGATTTAACATTCGCTATCTGTGTTAATCAATATCAAATGTCTGTAAGATTATCACAAATAATAGATTTGCTTAATTATGAAAACATTAAAACAGACTCTCTCACAAATACTTATCGCATCAAGCTTATTCTCATTCAATGTTGGCGCCACAATTGTTGGTGAACCAGAAGCAAATACCGGCTTTACTAAAAAACAACAAGTTGTTGCTGATAAGTTTATGGTTGCGGCTGCAAACCCCTATGCGGTAAAAGCAGGTCACGCAATTTTGGCTAAAGGTGGCAGCGCCGTTGATGCCGCAATTGCAGTTCAATTAGTACTCACATTAGTAGAACCTCAATCGTCTGGTATTGGCGGTGGGTTGTTTATGATGCATTACGATAAAGCCAATAGTCATTTAACCAGCTTTGATGGACGTGAAACTGCGCCAGCGAATGCGAGTGAATCTTTGTTTTTAGATGAAAATGGCAAACCAATTCGCTGGATTAATGCGGTAGTAGGTGGGCGTTCAGTGGGAGTGCCAGGGGCGTTAGCTGCGCTAAAAAATGCGCACAGTCGTTATGGTAAATTGCCATGGCATACATTATTTACTGATGCTATAAAATTGGCGCAAGATGGCTTTGTGATATCACCGCGACTTGAAAAATTGGTGAGTCTGCAAATAAACCCTGGAGTTGCTTTAATTGACGACACTAAAGATTATTTTATGCCAAATGGCGAGGCACTCAAAGCAGGCACAGTTAAAACGAATGTAAAGCTAGCGAACTTATATAAAGCGATTGCTAAAAACGGCATCGACGCGTTTTATCAAGGTGAAAATGCAAAGCAACTTGTTGAAACTGTAACAAATTCATCCATTGCGCCAGGCAAAATCAGCCTTCAAGATTTAGCCAATTATAAAAGTGTTGAGCGAAATCCCGTATGTGCACCGTATAGAACATATAAAGTGTGCTCTATGGCGCCGCCGAGTTCCGGTGGCATTACGGTACTGCAAATTATGGCATTACTTGAAAACACTAAAGCACCACTTAATACATCGTGGGAACTTGAATCAATTCATGCATTTACTCAGGCATCACGCTTAGCGTTTGCGGATCGTGATCACTATATTGCTGATCCTGACTTTATCGACGTACCTGTTGCGCAAATGTTGGATAAAAACTATCTACAAGAGCGTAGTAAACTAATTAGTGAAAAAGACATGGGCAGGGCGCAACCGGGTGAGTTTGCACCAGACTGGTCTGTCGCGCAGGTTAATTACGAGCAACCATCAACGTCTCATGTGTCAATTGTAGATAGCGCGGGTAATGCGGTTTCAATGACAACATCAATTGAAATGGGTTTTGGCTCAGCGTTAATGGTGAATGGTTACCTGCTTAATAACCAACTTACTGATTTTACCTTCAATCCTAAGATTGACGGTAAACCTGTGGCTAATCGTGTTGAGCCGAATAAGCGTCCGCGTTCTTCAATGTCGCCGGTTATGGTGTTTAATCATGACGGTAGTTTAAAAATGGTTATTGGTTCGCCGGGTGGTTCACGCATTATCAATTATGTAGCCAAAGCACTTGTTGGCGTACTTGATTTTGGTTTAACGCCACAACAAGCGATTGCGCTTGCCAACATTACTAACCGTAACCGTGTGACGACACTTGAAAAAGGTAGTAGCGTAACACGTTATAAAGCAGCGCTTGAAGCACGCGGTCACAAAGTCGTTATTCGCGATTTAAATTCGGGTATTCACGCGGTAATGATTGAGGGTAATAAACTTATTGGTGCTGCCGATCCGCGCCGTGAAGGCATAGCACTCGGAGAATAACCTGAGGCAAAGTAAATAGATTGATAGCAATACGTTAAACTTGGTTAATTTGAGGCAAGAACCATTGCTTTAACGTGTTGCTACTCAGATAATGTTTTCAATTATTCGTTATTTATCTTATAGTTTTGCATTTTTAAACTTTAGTCTAATAATTAAAGCTATTACAACACACCACCAAGAATACAATGACAGAACACACACATAAAAATTATTTGTACATCCCTTATGCTGGGCCGACGCTAATTGAAACACCGCTATTAAATAAGGGCAGTGCTTTTAGCCAGCGCGAACGCGAACAGTTTAACTTAGCGGGTTTATTGCCGCCAATTTTTGAATCAATCGAAGAACAAGTTGAGCGTTGTTATCAGCAGTACAAAAGCTTCACTAATAACTTAAATAAGCACATTTATTTACGTGCCATTCACGACACTAACGAGACCTTGTTCTTCCGTTTAGTGCGTGATCACTTAGAAGAAATGATGCCGATTATTTATACCCCAACAGTAGGTGAGGCGTGTGAGCGTTTTTCTGATATTTATCGTAAACACCGCGGTTTATTTATTTCGTATGAAGACCGTCATAGTATCGACGATATTTTACGTAACGCCACTAAAGGTAAAGTAAAAGTAATCGTAGTTACTGACGGTGAGCGTATTCTTGGTTTAGGTGACCAAGGTATTGGTGGTATGGGTATTCCTATTGGTAAATTATCACTTTATACTGCTGTAGGCGGCATTAGCCCAGCCTATACATTACCGGTAATGCTTGATGTGGGTACCAATAACCAAGCGCTACTGGATGATCCTATGTATATGGGTCGTCGTCATAAGCGTATTTCTCAAGAACAATACGACGAGTTTTTAGAGCTATTTATTAACGCAGTTAAACGCCGTTGGCCAAATGTTATGTTGCAGTTTGAAGACTTTGCACAACCAAACGCAATGCCGTTATTACAACGTTACCGTGACCGCATTTGTAGCTTTAACGATGATATTCAAGGCACAGCTTCGGTTACCGTAGGTTCATTATTAGCTGCGTGTCGTGTTAAAGGTGAAGCACTGTCTGCACAAAAAGTGGTATTTGTTGGCGCCGGCTCTGCAGGCTGCGGGATTGCCGAGCAAATTATTGCGCAAATGGTAAGTGAAGGTATTAGTGAAGCGCAGGCGCGTTCGCAAATCTTTATGGTTGACCGTTTTGGGTTATTAACCGAAGGTATGGGCGATTTACGTGACTTCCAACAAGTATTAACACAGAAAAAAGACGCCATTAGCGATTGGAATTACAGTGGCGATTATGCATCCTTGCTTGATGTAATGAACTGCGCAAAACCAAATATTTTAATTGGTGTATCGGGTCAACCAGGTCTATTTACTGAGCAGGTAATTAAGGCAATGCACCAAGGTAGTCAGCAGCCGATTATTTTCCCGCTAAGTAACCCTATCAAACAAGTTGAAGCGATGCCTGAAGACGTGATTGCGTGGACCAACGGTGAGGCAATTGTGGCAACGGGTAGCCCATTTGAACCAGTTACCTTTAATGGCAAAGAGCACATTATTCCACAGTGTAACAATAGTTATATTTTCCCAGGCATTGGCCTAGGTGTAGTTGCAGTGGGTGCCAAGCGTATTACTGACGAAATGCTGATGATAGCGAGTGAAACCCTTGCCGCAGAATCGCCAAGAGCAAATACAGGTGAAGGTAGCTTGTTACCGCCGCTAACCAAAGTAGAATCGCTTTCTAAAAAGATTGCGTTTAACGTTGCGAAAAAAGCCATTGAACAAGGCGTGGCGCTTGAGATTTCAGACGAAAAATTAGCGAGTCTAATTGAAAAAAACTACTGGTTACCTGAATATCGTGATTATAAGCGCGTAAGCATTTAGGTTTATCGTGTGATAATAAAAAGCCCTGCAAATATTCAGGGCTTTTTAGTTTAAAAATGATACTTAACTAGTAAATTGACATTGTTTTCGTCAACACCACGTATACCAAATTTATCAAGCCAATAAACGTATTCGATACCTAGGTATAATTTTGAATCGATATTTAAATGTGGAGCAACATCATATTTTAACTGCGACGTGAAGTTCATCTGTGCGTCGCTGTTGTCTCTGCTTGTTGCATAATCAATAAAACCATCATAATAAAGCGGGCCAATTGGTAAACCCCATGTAACGGTTGTTTGGTAGTTATTATCACCATGCTCATTGTTACGGTAGTATAGGTTTACATTGAAAAAATCAAAGTAGGGCACATCAAAGCCAGCACCTACACCGTATAAGTAGTTTGTTAAGCTTGAACCAAAACCATCATGGGATGAAAACGCGCCGTACTCAATTGTAGTGGCAACGTAAAGCGCTTTAACGGGGTTGTTTTTAAACTCGGTAATTTTAAAGCGTGGCGAAAATTCGCCGTAGGTTTCTTTATCACCATTAGCAGATTCCAGACGGTCAACAAAAGTAAAGCTGTCTCCCCAGCTTGTAACCGCAAAGTGCTCTAGCGTTACGATTTGTTTTTTATTGTCGCCCACTTCATAGTTATTACCGTTTAAGTAACTCACACTAAAGTCAGAGAAATGTGTTTTTGCAGAAACCGTTGTTGAAAGACAAAGCGCTGCGAGTGATACAAGGTGTGTTGTTATTTTCACAAAAGCCTCAGGTAGGGTTTTATTATAAATTTAATAGAATTTTAGCAGATTGTAGGAATGTTTCAGATAACTATCATTGATTTAGCGGCTAACAGGTTAAACAATAACCCTTTGTGATATGGCAACATGCCGTTTGATGACGTTTATATTGATGATTTCTCGGTAAGTTACTTATAATACAGGTAGACAATAAAAAAGGGCGTGTTAATACGCCCTTTTTGTTGGTATTTTCTCGGGTATTAGAAATAAACGCGTAGGCCTAACTGTACGTTACGGCCTGGTAATGGTGCGATATCTTTAATAAACGATGTATGGCTGAACGCAAGTTCGTCTGTAATATTTTGCACTTTTGCAAATACAAACGAATCTGTGTTTAACACATCAAGGTTATACTTCGCAGATACATCAAACAATGTGTAGCTGTCGGTGTGAGTTTCGTGTGCGCCTAACTTGTCTTGCTCGAAGTAATGCGTAGCAGCAAAGTTTACTTGCAATGCACGCCAGTCATACTCAGCCTCAAAACCTAATTTATTTTGTGGGAAACGCGGTAAATATTCCGAAGAGTCTTTAACATCGTTGCGAATATGATCACCAATTAATTTTACTAGCAGTTGATCATTTACTTGGTAGTGAACATCAAACTCAATACCGTATAAATCAACATCTGCATATTGATATTGGAAAACACGTGTCGCTTCATCTTCGTCGTGACCATGCGATAGATACTCATCCATAGAAAGCATTTCGTCATGGTGCGCATCAATTACTAAGCCTGTATCTTGCTGGAAATAGAAGTTATCAATCTGATTATAAAAAGCGTTTATAGTATAGCCAAAATTACCATTGAACTTACGTAGTGTAAGATCGATATTATTTGATGTTTCGCTTTCAACGTTTTCTGGCTCAAAGTGAATTTCACCGTCTTCAATTTCATAGCCTAAACCAAGGTCATAGGTGCTGGTTGCGATATGCAAACCATTTGATAGCAGCTCAGCCGCACTTGGCGCACGTTCTGAATGACCGAGGGAAAGTGCTACTGAATGACCTTCTTTGAAATTCCAGATAGTACCTGCAGATAAGCTTACGCTATCGAATTCACCAACATATGCGTATTCTTCACCGTGATGTTCCTCTTCATCATGCGCTTCATGATCGTGTTCGTCATGACCAAGGTGAATTTCTGGTGCATCGATTTCTGTGTTTTCAAAACGACCACCCAATTCAACGCGAAAATCACCGAACGTTTTCTCTTCTAAAACGAAAAGTGCATGCTGTGTCGTATCGCTGTGTGGCGTAAATGCTTCTGCACCATCAGCGCCGTAATCCGAATCATAATAGTGGTAACCTACAACACCGTGCCAACCTAACAGGTTATGTTCGGCGGTTGCACGCAACTCTTTCGATTCATTGGTAAATACTGTGCCTTCCATGCCTTCTTCAATTTCGGCATGGCGGTAATCGGTATAACCAAGTTTTACATCAAAACGCTCAATCATAGAATCATGTAGGCTATAAGTGAAACGCGCTTGATAACGGTCTTGAGTTAATCGAGCGAATACATCGCCATGTTCTTCGTGTTCATCTTCATGCCCATGGTCTTCTTCTTCGTGTTCATGTCCATGATCATGGTCGTGGTGTGCATGAGAGTGACCTGGAATACCGTAGTCTGATTCAATCTTGCCATAAGATACACCAACGACTAGGTGTTCGTTCACATAGCTTGTGCCTAAATTGAATGCAGTTGTGTCAATAAAACTGTTTTCAATTGAGTCTAATACTTCTTCGTCATGCTCATCTGCGTGGTCTTCGCCTTCATGTTCTTCTTCGTGCTCTTCATGATGCGCTTCAAACTTTGGTACTTCAGTATCTTCAGTTTTACGTTTTAAACCATCTAGATGGAAATTAAAGCCATTATCTCCACCATTTAGCACAAATGCTGCTGTATTACCTTCGTTAACGGTATCGTGTTTATATTCAACAGCACCTTCTAACGACTCGTAGTTAGTTGTCGGAATGCGGCCATCAACCACATTAACAACACCACCAATTGCGCCTGAACCATACAGCAATGTTGCTGGGCCACGCAGTACTTCAATTTGATCTGCGCTCAGTGTTTCGTTGGTGTTTGCGTGATCAGGGCCTACGCGCGATGCGTCACTACTTTCTAAACCATTTTGCATAACGCGTACACGTGGGCCATCTAAACCTCGAATAACAGGTGAAGACGCGACAGAACTAAAATATGTTTGGCTAACACCCGGCAGTCTATTTAGGGTTTCACCAAGTGTATTAGATGATTTATCTTTGAGCTCGTCTCCCGCAAGCACTGCTACAGGAGAGGCCATCTCAAGGTTACTTTTGTGAAGCGCTGAAGCATATACAGTGATCGCTTCAATTGATGATTTTTCTAGTACAAAATTGATTGTTTGAGCTTCGTTTTTAACGCTAATGCGTTTGTCTAGAAAACCATCTTTACTGAAATGTAACTGGCTATCTGCATCCAGTTCAATTTGATATTGACCTGCATTATTGGTTGTAACAGTTTTTTCTTTACCATGAACATGCACTGCAACACCAGCAATTGGCTTGCCTGAATTATCAGTCAATTGTCCTGAAATCTGTGCAGCGTGTGAGCTAAGAGGGAATACTACGCTTAGCACTGCCAAGCTAATGAGAGATTTTTTCATAACGAATACTTCAGTAAGATTAAAAAATTACGTGTTATGTGATACTGTAACATCATCGCACGTACAAATAAATAAATTGTTATATCATTACATATATTAATTGTTTCTAATTACGAAATTATTACGGTGATATACAGAAAGGGGAGTAGGCAGCTTTAAAACTTTGGAATGTCTATTTCTATATCTTCAAGTGGTGTTGCGCAACACAATAAAATCTCACCTTTACGAACAAATGCCAACGGTTCCTGTTGGTAGTCGACTTTGCCACTGACTAGCTTACAGCGGCAGGCACCACAAAACCCTTCACGGCAGTGAAATTGTGTTTGGATTTTATTTTTTTCTAAGAAGGTGAGTAGATTTGGCTGATCAGAGTCGAATTCAAGACTCTGATCAGTATTTACAACAGTAACTTTGCTCATCAAAGATCAAAGTCACCAAAGTCAGAAGCATTTACTTCTGAATCAATTTGACCGACAAGGTAAGAACTAATTTCAGCTTCTTGTGGTGCTACCTGTACGTTATCTGAAACTAACCACGCGTTGATCCAAGGAATTGGGTTTGAGCTGGTTTCAAATACAGTTGGTAAACCAACAGCTGCCATACGTACATTTGTGATGTATTCAACATATTGGCAAAGAATGTCTTTGTTTAAGCCAATCATTGAGCCGTCTTTGAATAAGTATTCTGCCCATTCTTTTTCTTGCTCTGCTGCCTTGGTGAACATCGCAATCGATTCTTCGCGGCATTGCGCTGCAACAATCGCCATTTCAGGATCGTCATCACCTTCTTGCATAATGTTTAGAATGTGCTGTGTACCTGATAAGTGAAGGGCTTCATCACGTGCGATAAGCTTGATGATTTTCGCATTACCTTCCATCAATTCACGCTCTGCAAACGCAAACGAACAAGCAAAACTAACATAGAAGCGAATAGCTTCTAAAATGTTTACTGACATGATGCAAAGGTAAAGTTTCTTTTTAAGATCGAATAAGTTGATCTTAACTTCTTCACCATTGATTTGGTGTTTGCCTTCACCGTATTGGTTGTAAATCGTCGTTAAGCTGATTAGTTCATCGTAATAACGCGTTACTTCTTCTGCGCGCTCTGCAATTTTTTCATTGGTAACAATGTCGTCAAAAATCATTTCTGGCTGTTTTGTTACGTTGCGAATAATGTGGGTGTATGAACGGCTGTGAATCGTTTCACTGAACGCCCACGTTTCAATCCAAGTTTCAAGTTCTGGAATTGATACGATAGGGAGTAACGCAACATTTGGTGAACGACCTTGTACACTATCAAGTAATGTTTGGTATTTTAAGTTGCTCAAGAAAATGTGCTTTTCGTGTTCTGGTAAACCTTCAAAGTCGATGCGGTCTTTACTCACGTCAACTTCTTCTGGACGCCAAAAGAATGAAAGTTGCTTTTCAATTAGCTTTTCAAAAATAGGGTGCTTTTGCTGATCATAGCGCGAAACATTAACAGTTTGTCCAAAGAACATTGGTTCTTTTAGTTGGTCATTATGCTCGCGACTAAATGTTGAATACGACATATTATTATTAACTCTAGAGAAAACAAACTAGCGGGCAAAGAGTGTATCTTGCCCGCTGGGATTTAGATTTTACACGCGCCGCCTGCACAGCCATCATCTTCAGGCTCTGGCTTAAGCTCGTCCTGTGAATCCGATGCACCATCACGGGTGTTGTGGTAGTAAAGTGTTTTAACACCAAGTTTGTATGCAGTCAGTAAATCCTTAAGCAATAGCTTCATTGGAACTTTACCGCCTTCAAACTTATTTGGATCATAATTCGTGTTAGCAGAAATGGTTTGGTCGATAAACTTCTGCATAATACCCACTAATTGTAAGTAACCATCGTTGCTTGGAATATCCCAAAGTAACTCGTATGCATCTTGTAAACGTTCGTACTCTGGAACAACTTGCTTTAAGATACCGTCTTTACTCGCTTTAACACTGATGTGTCCACGCGGTGGCTCAATACCATTGGTTGCGTTAGAGATTTGCGATGACGTTTCTGATGGCATTAGCGCAGATAATGTTGAGTTACGCATACCGTGTTTAACAATACTTTCGCGTAAGCCATCCCAATCAAGGTGCAATTGCTCATTACATACTGTATCAAGATCTTTCTTGTAGGTATCAATTGGCATAATGCCTTTTGCGTACGTTGTTTCGTTAAACTTAGGACATGCGCCTTTTTCTTTAGCAAGTTCATTTGATGCTTTCATTAAGTAATATTGAATTGCTTCAAATGTACGGTGAGTTAACGCGTTTGCAGAACCGTCTGAATACTTAACACCGTTTTTAGCAAGGTAATAAGCGTAGTTAATTACACCAATACCTAACGTACGACGACCCATAGTTGCGTTATATGCAGCCGGTACAGGGTAATCTTGATAATCGAGTAAGTTGTCTAGTGCACGTACAGCAAGTTCTGCTAATTCGTCTAATTCATCAAGTGATTTAATCGCACCAAGGTTGAACGCAGAAAGCGTACACAATGCAATTTCACCTTCTTCGTCCATTACGTGTTTTAATGGCTTAGTAGGAAGCGCAATTTCTAGACACAGGTTAGACTGACGAATTGGTGCTACTTTTGAATCAAACGGGCTATGTGTATTTGTGTGGTCTACGTTTTGTAGGTAAATACGACCTGTGCTTGCACGCTCTTGAGCAAACATAGAGAATAATTCAATCGCTTTAATACGTTTTTTACGAATTGATTCATCTTGTTCGTATTGTAAGTATAAGCGCTCGAACTCATCTTGATCTTCAAAGAACGCATCGTAAAGACCAGGCACATCTGACGGGCTAAACAGTGTGATGTAATCGTCTTTAATTAAGCGCGAATACATTACTTTGTTAAACTGAACGCCGTAATCTAAATGACGAACACGGTTGTCATCAACACCACGGTTGTTTTTAAGCACCAGTAGATTTTCAACTTCTAAGTGCCATAACGGATAGAATAGTGTTGCTGCGCCACCACGCACACCGCCTTGTGAACAGCTTTTAACTGCCGTTTGGAAGTGCTTGTAGAAAGGAATACAGCCAGTGTGGAATGCTTCACCGCTGCGAATTGGGCTACCTAGTGCGCGAATTCGGCCCGCATTGATACCAATACCAGCACGTTGGCTTACGTATTTTACAATCGACGATGACGTTGCATTAATTGAATCTAGGCTATCGTCACATTCAATCAGTACGCATGAACTGAATTGACGCGTAGGAGTACGCACACCCGCCATAATTGGCGTAGGCAATGAGATCTTAAACGTCGATGTTGCGTCATAAAAACGTTTTACATAGTCTAAACGCGTGTCTTTCGGATATTTTGAGAATAGACATGCTGCAACTAAAATATAAAGGAACTGCGCGCTTTCATAAATCTCACCGGTAACACGGTTTTGCACAAGGTATTTACCTTCTAACTGCTTAACGGCAGCATAGCTGAAAGTAAGATCGCGAGAATGATCAATATACGCGTCAAGCTCTTCGATTTCCTGCAGGCTATAGTCGGCAAGTAGATGTGGATCATACTTGTTCATTTCAACCATCTTAACCATATGATCATACAGTTTAGGTGGCTCAAATTTACCATAGGCTTTCTTACGCAAATGGAAAATTGCCAAACGCGCAGCAAGATACTGATAATCTGGTGTTTCTTTCGAAATTAGATCTGCAGCAGCTTTGATAATGGTTTCGTGAATATCTTCTGTACGGATACCGTCGTAAAACTGAATATGTGATTTTAGTTCTACTTGCGATACAGATACGTTATTTAGGCCTTCTGCTGCCCATGCAATAACGCGGTGAATTTTGTCTAGGTCAAGCGGTTCCTTGCGACCGTCACGTTTACTGACTGAAAGCTCTTGGTTCATAGTTATGCCTGCAATTTCCTTCAAACGAGCAAAAAATTTTTATTATGTCGAAATATTAAAGTGGACTTTTGTCCTATTATTTAAGCGCACGGCTCAGGCGAAATTACCACTAGTGCTCGTTTTTCGCTTAGCTACTAGATATGGTGTCGCCATCACAGATGATCACAAGATAGAGGGGTATGCGTCTTTTTTCAAGGCCTAGAAAAGCGAGATAATTTGTGATCAATTTTTTACTAACTAGTCTGTTAGCATCCACTAACTTGTTAAGTAAAGTGTGTTTAGTCTATGTGAAAAAACAACGAAAAAAATACGATAAAAAAAAATATTTAAAATTTATTTGTTGCAAATTCACAAGGTATTGTTTTTGGGTCCGAGATTAAAATAACCACAATATCTAGTGGTTAATTTTCATCATGACAACTAGATATATGGTTAAGCAGTGAGCAGGCGTTAGTGAAGCTAAAGTCAGATTGCCAGCTTGAAACAGGGTTGCCATTTAAATATCCCCAAAGCGCCGAAGCTGTTTTCATTCCCGCAGATTTGCCAGCAATGATATCGCGCTCATCGTCACCGATATAAATGCAACACTTAGGATCAACCTTCATTAATTCACAGCTGTAAAGCAAAGGATCAGGGTAGGGCTTGGCGCGTTCAAGTGTGTCACCCGATACAATATTTTTGCAGTTTGCAAATTGTGTTATTTGCGTAACAAGGGGGTTAGTTAGGTGCTTTGGTTTATTTGTCACAATCGACCAAGGAACTGCGTGCTCATCTAAAAACGTAATTAGTGGCACAATACCTTGGTAAAAACTGCTTTTACACCATAAATTGTTTGCGTAAAAGGTAAGAAACGCCTCTTTTAATCGCGCTTGTTCGTCGTTAGACAGATTTTGCCATTCATCACCAAAACCAAGTTTGAGTAATGCAAGCGTACCGTTAGAGGCCTGGGTACGATATGCCTCTGCACTTACCGTCGGTTTATTATGTTTGGCTAACACAAAGTTAAGCGCAGCACCTAAATCATCCGCACTGTCGATTAAGGTGCCATCTAAGTCAAACAATACTGCTTGATACATTTTATGCTAACTTTTCAAAATGGATCATATAGTTAACTGACACATCATTGGTTAAACTATATGTTTGGCCAAGCGGATTGTAACTTAACCCTTTCATAATGCGCGCTTTAAGGCCGTATTTTTCAGCCCAATTAATCAAAGTCGCAGGCTTGATGAATTTGTCGTGGTCGTGCGTGCCTTTTGGCACAATCTTAAGTAAGTGCTCGGCACCAACAATGGCAAATAAATATCCTTTAAGTGTTTTATTAAGCGTTGACATAAATACATGACCACCGGGCTTCACCAATGTTGCTAATGATGCGATTACAGATTCAGGATCTGGTACGTGTTCAAGCATTTCCATACAAGTAACAACATCAAATTGCTGAGGGTTTTGCTCGGCAAACGCTTCAGCGGTCACTTTTTCATAATTAAGGGAAACGCCGACTTCTAATGCATGTAATTTAGCAACATTTAAGGGCTCTTCTCCCATATCAATACCCGTCACTTGCGCGCCTAGCTTAGCCATGCTTTCAGCTAATATACCGCCACCGCAGCCAACGTCTAATACATTTTTTGAGAAAATACCTTGGCTATATAAGTTAATAAAGTCTAAACGAAGCGGGTTTATTTCGTGTAGCGGTTTAAATTCACCATTAAGGTCCCACCAACGGTCGGCCATGGCTTCAAATTTTGCAATTTCACTTGCATCTACATTTTGTTGAACGGTCATAAAAAGCATCCAGAGTGATTTGAGGGCATTATAAAGGGATTTTTTATAAAAAGACTACTGCTTACAACCTGTAAATAATGATTTTTTGTGTTAGCATGCTTTGGTTATAAAAATAATAACTGAATTAATACACGATTGAAGGAAGAGAAATCGGATGACAGATCTCGCCAATGAAATCCTTCCAATCAATATTGAAGATGAATTAAAAAATTCATACCTCGATTATGCCATGAGCGTAATTGTAGGACGTGCGCTTCCTGATGTACGAGATGGTTTAAAACCAGTTCATCGCCGCGTACTTTTCGCAATGAATGAACTCAATAATGATTGGAACAAACCTTATAAAAAGTCTGCACGTGTTGTAGGTGACGTAATCGGTAAATATCACCCACACGGTGATAGTGCGGTTTACGATACGATAGTACGTATGGCTCAGCCGTTCTCACTTCGTTATTTATTAGTTGATGGTCAAGGTAACTTCGGTTCGGTAGACGGCGACAGCGCTGCTGCGATGCGTTATACCGAAGTACGTATGGCTAAAATGGCCCATCAATTATTAGCGGACCTTGAAAAAGAAACGGTTGATTACGTTGATAACTATGATGGTACGGAAAAAATTCCAGCTGTTTTACCAACACGCGTACCTAACTTACTTGTAAATGGTGCCTCTGGTATCGCGGTAGGTATGGCGACGAACATCCCGCCGCATAATCTATCTGAAGTTATTAACGGCTGTTTAGCGGTTATTGAAAACCCAGAAATACAAATTGAAGAGCTGATCGATTATATCCCGGGTCCTGATTTCCCAACAGCGGGTATTATCAGTGGCAAAAAAGGTATCGAGCAAGCGTATAAAACAGGCCGTGGTAAAGTTTATATCCGCGCCAAAGCAGAAGTTCAAGTTAACGAAAAAACGGGTAAAGAAACAATCATTGTTCATGAAATCCCGTACCAAGTTAACAAAGCACGTTTAATTGAAAAGATTGCTGAACTTGTTAAAGACAAGAAAATTGAGGGCATCAGTGCACTGCGTGATGAGTCTGATAAAGACGGTATGCGCATTGTTATCGAAATTAAACGCGGTGAAGTAGGCGAAGTTGTTCTAAACAACCTGTATGCACAAACACAAATGCAAACAGTGTTTGGTATGAACATGGTTGCGCTAGATAATGGCCAGCCAAAACTACTTAACCTAAAAGAAATGCTTGAAGCGTTTGTTACGC
Organism: Pseudoalteromonas sp. MMG024; assembly: GCF_021654175.1. NCBI lineage: Bacteria > Pseudomonadati > Pseudomonadota > Gammaproteobacteria > Alteromonadales > Pseudoalteromonadaceae > Pseudoalteromonas > Pseudoalteromonas sp. MMG024. The sequence goes on along the minus strand of NZ_JAKFZO010000001.1, from coordinate 367,228 downwards.
ACCGTCGCGAAGTAGTGACGCGTCGTACGGTATTTGATTTACGTAAAGCACGTGACAGAGCACATACTCTTGAAGGTTTAGCAATCGCGCTTGCGAATATCGATCCTATTATCGAGGTTATTCGTCGTTCGCAAACTCGTGAAGAAGCAAAAATAGCCTTACTTTCTCGTAGCTGGCAACTGGGCAACGTTAAAGGCATGCTAGAAAAAGCAGGTGAAGACGACGTTGCTCGCCCTGAATGGCTTGCACCAGATTTAGGTATTCGCGATGGTCAATACTACTTGTCAGAAGCACAAGCGAATGCAATTCTAGACCTTCGTTTACATAAACTAACAGGTTTAGAACACGAAAAAATCTTAAATGAATATAAAGAGCTATTAGATCTAATTGCTGAACTACTTTATATCCTCTCAACTCCTGAGCGTTTAATGGAAGTTATTCGTGAAGAGCTAGTTGAAATTAAAGAAAACTTTGGCGATGAGCGTCGCACTGAAATTACAGCAGCTGCGCACGATATTAGCCTTGAAGACCTAATCAATGAAGAAGACGTTGTAGTAACGCTGTCTCACGAAGGTTACGTTAAGTATCAACCGCTTTCTGATTACGAAGCGCAGCGTCGTGGTGGTAAAGGTAAATCTGCAACTAAGATGAAAGATGAAGATTTCATTGAACGTCTATTAGTTGCAAACACCCACGACACGATTTTATGTTTCTCAACGTCAGGTCGTTTATATTGGCTTAAAGTGTACCAGTTACCACTAGCAAGTCGCGCTGCGCGTGGCAAGCCAATTGTTAACTTACTACCACTTGAAGCAGATGAGCGTATTACCACTATCTTACCAGTACGCGAGTATGAAGAAGATAAGTATGTATTAATGGCGACAGCGAACGGTACAGTTAAGAAAACACCACTTACGGCATACAGTCGTCAGCGTGCTTCGGGCATTATCGCAATCAATCTAAACGAAGGCGATAGCTTGATTGGTGCAGATATCACCAACGGCACAAACGACATCATGTTGTTCACTGATCACGGTAAAGTAGTACGCTTTAACGAAAAACAACGTGATTCGGAAACAGGTGAAGTGAAACTTGATGCGGAAACTGGCGAAGAGTTACTAGCGTTACGCCCGATGGGTCGTACAGCGACAGGTGTACGCGGTATTAAGATGCCAGATGACGTGAAAGTTGTGTCACTTATCGTACCTAAGAACGATGGTCCGGTATTGACGATCACTGAAAATGGTTACGGTAAACGTACACTGCTTGAAGATTACCCAGCGAAGAGCCGTGCAACACAAGGTGTTGTATCGATTAAAGTATCTGAGCGTAATGGTAAAGTAGTTGGCGCGGTGCAAGTTGAAGATAATGATGAAATCATGATTATCTCTAACAAAGGAACATTAGTACGCACCCGTGTTAATGAGGTATCTACTGTTGGTCGTAATACACAAGGTGTTATTTTAATTCGTACAGCTGATGACGAACAAGTTGTTGGTTTACAGCGTATCGATGAAATTGAAGAGTCTCAATTCCTTTCTGAAGAAGGTGAAGATGAAGCAGTTTCAAGCGAAAATAATGAAACACCAAATACAGATGAAAATAATTCAGAGCAACCAGCTGAATAGAAAAAATATTCATCTTTATCATGCGGTAATTTGATATTTAATCAGTTACAGTATGAACAATGTTAAAAGCGGCTAACAGCCGCTTTTTTGTTTTCTAATTATGTACAAATGAGGTTTTGGGAATGAGTGTATATAATTTTTGTGCAGGGCCAGCAAGTTTGCCCCGAGCAGTATTAGAAAAAGCGCAAAAAGAGTTTTTAGATTGGCAAGGGCTAGGCGTTAATGTGATGGAAATAAGTCATCGCAGTAACGAATTTATAGCGCTTGCTAAGCAAAGCGAACGTGATTTACGTGAACTAATGAACATATCTGATGACTATGCCGTGTTATTTATGCACGGTGGTGGTCGCGGTCAGTTCGCTGCAGTACCGCAGAATCTTCATGTTGCAAACAAACAAGCGGTCTACATCAATAGTGGCATTTGGTCTGATGGTGCATTCAGCGAAGCACAAAAGTTTACCGATGCTATTGAAATTAATGTACGCGATGATAAAAACGGCGAGTTTAATTGCTTAACGCCTGACCTTTGGCCATTACCGAGCGATGCGTCATACATTCACTATTGCCCAAATGAAACAATCGACGGCATTGAGATTGTTGATACGGTAAAACACAGTGCACCAATCGTCGCAGATATGTCTTCAAACATTCTTTCGCGCGAAATTGATGTTAATCAGTTTGATTTAATTTATGCGGGCGCACAGAAAAATATCGGCCCATCAGGTCTTGCCATTGTTATTGTTAAAAAATCACTGCTTTCACGTGAAGGTACACAGAAGCCGAGCATTTTTGATTATGCCTTAGAAGCTAAAAAAGAAAGCATGTATAACACGCCGCCAACGTATTCTTGGTATTTAGCTGCGGAAGTTTTTAAATGGTTAAAAGCACAAGGTGGCGTTGCAGTAATAGAACAACAAAACATCGAAAAAGCATCATTACTTTATGATTTTATTGATAATAGCCAGTTTTATAAAAATACCGTTGCGCGTGACTTCCGTTCGCGAATGAATGTGCCATTTTGGCTTAACGACGAATCACTGAACAAAGCCTTTTTAGCAGAGTCGAAACAAGCTGGTTTACTCGCCTTAGAGGGACACCGTATGGTAGGTGGTATGCGTGCTAGTATTTACAATGCAATGCCAATTGACGGCATAAAAGCACTAGTAGACTTCATGCATAAGTTCGAACAGGAGCATAAGTAATGGAACAGTTACACTTACAAGCGATTCAGCGTGTAAATGGTGAAGTCACGTTACCGGGCTCTAAGAGTTTATCTAACCGCATTCTATTACTGGCAGCGCTATGCGAAGGCACAACTCAAGTAGAGAATCTTCTCGATAGCGATGATATTCGTCATATGCTTAAAGCGCTCAATGCTATGGGCGTTGAGGTATCGCTAAATGAAGATAAAACAATTGCCCAAGTTCATGGTAAAAGCGGCAATTTTGAAACGCCCTCTGAGCCACTATTTTTAGGTAATGCAGGTACAGCATTTCGTCCGCTTACCGCAGTCTTAGCTACTTCCAATGGTGAATATGAGCTAATCGGCGAACCTCGCATGGAAGAAAGACCGATTGGTCATCTTGTTGATGCACTACACGCATTAGGCGCAGATATTAGCTATTTAAAAAATAAAGATTATCCGCCACTTAAAATCGTGGGTAATCAACTAGCCGGTGGTAAAGTAGAAATTGACGGCAGTATTTCGAGCCAATTTTTAACAGCACTGTTAATGGCGGCGCCGCTTTTTAAAAACAACACAGAAATCACTATAAAAGGCGAGCTTGTTTCTAAACCCTATATTGATATTACCTTGGGCGTAATGGCCAAATTTGGCGTTAGTGTTGAAAATAATGATTATCAATCATTTGTAGTGACAGGTAATCAGCAGTATCAATCGCCTGGTCGAATTATGGTTGAAGGTGACGCTTCAAGTGCGTCTTACTTTGTTGCTGCCGCAGCGATTAATGGCGGCACAATTCGTATTAATGGTGTTGGCGCCGCAAGTGTGCAAGGCGATATTGGTTTTGCAAAAGTGATGGAACAAGTGGGTGCAAAAATCGAATGGCATGACGATTATCTTGTTGTGTCTAAAGGTGAGCTTAAGGGTGTAGATATCGATGCCAATGCAATCCCAGATGCAGCGATGACACTTGCAACCGTTGCACTTTTTGCAAAAGGTAAAACAGCGATACGCAACATTTATAACTGGCGAGTAAAAGAGACGGATCGACTTTATGCGATGGCAACGGAGCTTAGAAAGCTCGGTGCAGAGGTTGTAGAAGGGCATGACTTTATTGAAGTAACCCCTACCGATAACATTCAACTTGCCGAAATAGATACCTATGATGATCACCGAATTGCCATGTGCTTTTCAATGGTGGCGGTAGGTGGTCATGATGTAATTATCAATGATCCTAAATGTACCTATAAGACATTTCCTACTTATTTTGAAACACTTGCATGTGTGTCGGAATAATCGTCTAAAATAGAAATCACAGATTTTTCACCGTAAAGTAGCGATAATTTTTTAATTATCGCGTATACTGCGCGGCGATTTTAGTTTTGTACATTTTGGGAGGTTGTAATGTTGGGTAGTCAACCAGTAATTACAGTCGATGGACCAAGTGGTTCAGGTAAAGGAACCGTTTGCCGTTTATTAGCAAATAAGCTTGGATGGGACGTATTAGATAGTGGCGCGATTTATCGTGTTTTAGCGCTAGCAGCGAGCCACCATATGATAACACCAACAGACGAAGAAGCTTTATTGCCGTTAGCGGCTAATTTAGATGTGCAATTTGTGATAGATAATGAAACCGGCAATGGTAAAATTATTTTAGAAGGTGAAGATGTTACCAAATCAATTCGTACTGAAGAGGTTGGTGGCATGGCATCTAAAATTGCCGCATTGCCGAGTGTTCGCGAAGCGTTATTACGTCGACAGCGTGCATTTAGAAGCGAATCAGGCTTAATAGCTGATGGTCGCGATATGGGCACTGTAGTGTTCCCTGATGCAGTGCTAAAAGTATATTTAACAGCGTCAGCAGAAGAGCGTGCAAATCGCCGTTTTCTTGAGTTGAAGCAACGTGGTGTTGATGTTAAAATAGACAGCCTAGTTGCAGATATCAAAGCACGTGACGATCGCGATATGAATCGCCCAGTCGCTCCGCTTGTACCTGCTGAAGATGCAATTGTTATAGACACTACCGAACTCGATGCAAATCAAGCATTTGAGCAAGTGGTGTCTTTGTGTATCGAAAAGAATTTAATTGGTTAACTCATAGGAAGAGTTGATTTTTATAACAACCCCATGCGGCAGGATAGCCAAATGGATATTTTATTTAGAGACTTATAATGTCAGAAAATTTTGCACAGTTATTTGAAGAAAGCCTAAAGGGTTTTGAAGCAGAACAAGGTTCAATCGTTAAAGGTACTGTTATTTCAATCGAAAACAACATCGTACTAGTAGACGCGGGTCTTAAGTCTGAAAGCGCAATCCCTGCTGAGCAATTCAAAAACACTGCTGGTGAATTAGAAGTAGCAGTTGGTGATGAAGTAGATGTTGCACTAGATGCAATTGAAGATGGTTTCGGTGAAACTATCCTTTCTCGTGAGAAAGCTAAGCGTCACGAAGCTTGGATCCGTCTTGAAAAAGCATGTGAAGAGCAAGAAACTGTTACTGGTATCATCAATGGTAAGGTTAAAGGTGGTTTCACTGTTGAAGTTGACACTATCCGTGCATTCTTACCAGGTTCACTAGTTGACGTGCGCCCAGTACGTGACACAGCTCACCTTGAAGGTAAAGAGTTAGAATTCAAAGTAATCAAGCTTGACCAGAAGCGTAACAACGTTGTTGTTTCTCGTCGTGCTGTTATCGAGTCAGAAAACTCACAAGAGCGTGAAGAACTTCTACAGAACCTTGTTGAAGGTCAAGAAGTTAAAGGTATCATCAAGAACCTTACTGACTACGGTGCATTCGTTGATTTAGGTGGTGTTGACGGTCTTCTACACATCACAGACATGGCTTGGAAACGTGTTAAACACCCAAGCGAAATCGTTAACGTTGGTGACGAAATCTTAGTTAAAGTACTTAAGTTCGACAAAGAGAAAACACGCGTATCTCTAGGTCTTAAGCAGCTTGGCGAAGATCCATGGGCAGCTATCGCTGGTCGTTACCCAGAAGGTTCTAAGCTTTCTGGTCGTGTAACTAACCTTACTGACTACGGCTGTTTCGTTGAAATCGAAGAAGGCGTAGAAGGTCTAGTACACGTTTCTGAAATGGATTGGACTAACAAGAACATCCACCCTTCAAAAGTTGTTAACTTAGGTGACACTGTTGAAGTTATGGTTCTTGAAATCGACGAAGAACGTCGTCGTATTTCTCTAGGTCTTAAGCAATGTAAAGCTAACCCATGGCAAGAATTTGCTCGTCTACAAAACAAAGGCGACCAAGTTACTGGTAAGATCAAGTCAATCACTGACTTCGGTATCTTCATCGGCCTAGAAGGCGGCATTGACGGTCTAGTTCACCTTTCAGACATTTCTTGGAACACGCCTGGCGAAGAAGCTGTACGTGAGTTCAAGAAAGGCGACGAAATCACAGCTATCGTTTTACAAGTTGACCCAGAGCGTGAGCGTATCTCTCTAGGCGTTAAGCAAATCGAAGCTGATCCTTTCAATAACTACCTGGACGCAAACAAAAAAGGTGCTATTGTTAAGGGTAAAGTAACTGAAGTTGACGCTAAAGGCGCTACAGTTGAACTTATCGAAGGTGTTGAAGGTTACATCCGTGTAGCTGACGTAGCAGTTGAGCGTACTGAAGACGCATCAGCAGTTCTTTCTGTAGGTGACGAAGTAGAAGCTAAGTTTGTAGGTGTTGATCGCAAGAACCGCGCTATCAGCCTTTCAATCAAAGCAATTTCAGAAGCTGAAGAGAAAGAAGCGCTAGATAAGCTTAAGAAAGAAGAGCCAGCGTTTGAAAACGCAATGGCAGCAGCTTTCAAAAATGCTCAAAAAGACTAATTAGTCGACTTGGAAGAGCGGCTTAATAGCTGCTCTTCCTATTACAATTATAAAGGGTACTTACATGACAAAATCAGAACTGATTGAAAAACTTGCTGAACAGCACGCAAATATTCCAGCGAAAGATGTAGAAAATGCAGTAAAAGAAGTGTTAGAACTTATGGCTGATTCTTTATCAAGTTCAGATAGAATTGAAATCCGTGGTTTTGGCAGTTTCTCTCTACATTATCGTGCACCACGTGTTGGTCGTAACCCAAAGACGGGTGATAAAGTAGAATTGCAGGGCAAATACGTACCTCACTTTAAGCCAGGAAAAGAACTGCGCGACCGCGTGAATGCAAGTATTGCATAATTTGAGGCTGTTTTGACCAAAATTCTCAAAGTAACTTTTCTCCTGTGCTTGCTATTCGTTTTATTTGTATTGGGGTCGCAAAACCCTCATCTTGTGAAAATTAACTTTATAATAGCAAGTGCAGAAATTCCTCTCGCTTTCATAATAAGTATTTGTTGTGCCTTAGGCCTATTTTTAGGTGTTGCACTCAGTACAATTCTATTGTCAAAAGCTAAACTGCAAAACCGTCGTTTAAGAAGACAAAATCAGAAGCTTACTTCTCAAAGTCATGGATAGTTAATGATCGAATTGCTGTTTTTGTTGTTACCAGTAGCGGCAGCTTACGGTTATATAATGGGTAAAAACAATGCTAATAATGAAGCCCAACAACAAAACCAAGAAATTATTAATGAGTATAGTAAAGGTTTAAAGTTCTTACTTGACCGTGAAGAAGACCAGGGTTTAGAACACCTAATTGGTTTACTCGAAATTTCAGCAAATTCTGTAGAACATTATTTAACTCTAGCAACTTTGTTTCGCCGACGTGGTGAACTAGATCGCGCAATTAAAGTACACGAATTACTATTAAAACATGACGGACTTTCGTTAGAGCAAAAAAAACATGTTCTTTATGAACTAGCGCAAGATTATATGATGGCAGGATTGCTTGACCGCGCTGAAGAGAACCTTGTTTATCTGCACTCATTAAAAGATAGCAACGCGCTTTGTCAGTTGATGCTATTGTATTTACAAAGCCATGATTGGGATAAAGGCATTGCACTATTTCAATCTCATGAGTCCGATTTTAACACCAGCCAATTAAAGAAAACAATCGCTAATTTTTATTGCGAAAAAGCGATTCATGACAAAGACTTAAAACCTCTCGATGTCATTACCGAACTAACGCAAGATCTCGTTAGGCCAAAGTACATGCTTGGTGAAAACGCATATAACGGTGGTGATTTTCTTCAAGCGATTAAATACTGGGGCAGTTTACTCGATAAAAATATCGCGTTCGCACCAATTTTTTTAGATAGACTAGCAGTAAGCTATGAAAAGCTGAACTTACAAGACAACTATTTCTCTCATTTGTCTAAGCATTTAAAAAGCGACAGCGTACTTATCAAAATACATTATTGTAAAAGTCTTATGGCTCAAGGTAAGGTTGATGAAGCGAGAAATTATATTACACAAGTTTTACGTAAGCAGCCCAATATTAGGGGCTTTAGTTACTTATTAATGTTGATGTCTGAACAAAGTCAGGACATTAAAACTGTATTAACGGAAATAAATAATTTAGTCCAAGACTACATCGCCACAAAATCATTATACCAATGTAACCATTGTGGCTTTACAAGTAAAAAAATGTATTGGTTTTGCCCTTCTTGTAAACATGTTGAGTCATTGGTGCCATTGAGTGGCGTAGACGGGTTTTAAACAAAACACATAATATGTTATTCCTTTTTTTGAGTTAGGATTTATTAATGAACCACGATGCCAAAGTATTAATTGCATTAGATTACGCAGATGAAAGCGCCGCGTTAGATTTTGTAAAACGCGTTTCACCACAGGATTGCCGCTTAAAAGTAGGCAAAGAAATGTTTACGTATTTTGGCCCTCAATTTGTGAAGAAGTTAATTGATTTAGGCTTTGATGTATTTCTAGATTTAAAATTTCACGATATTCCAAATACAGTTGCAAAAGCAGTTGCCGCAGCGGCGGAATTAGGCGTTTGGATGGTTAATGTACATGCCAGTGGCGGCCCAGAAATGATGCGCAAAGCCAAACAAGCACTTGAAAAGTATGGTGATGACGCACCATTGCTGATCGCAGTAACAATACTAACATCAATGGACGAAGCAGAATTAAAGCGTTTAGGCGTTGATAAAACACCAAACGAACAAGTTCAGTTTTTAGCGAAATTGGCAAAAGAGGCAGGCCTTGATGGGGTAGTGTGTTCTGCTCAAGAAGCGTCGGTATTAAAGTCGACTTTGGGTAGCGAATTCAAGTTAGTCACCCCAGGTATTCGACCAGCAGGTTCTGATAAAGGCGATCAAAAACGCGTTATGACACCTCGTGAAGCGATTGATGCAGGCAGTGATTACCTTGTTATTGGTCGCCCAATTACGCAATCACCTGATCCACAAGCTACTTTAATTGAAATAAATAACACTTTAAGTTAATCTAATTAAAGTAGTTGCACTAATGTAAATTAAGACATTAGTGCATTTCCGTCTGAAGCTAAAAAGAATAAGAAGAGTAGTACTTCATGCGTTTTATTTTTGCAATTGCTGCGATCGTTGCAGCCTACCTAGGTTATCAACATTACGATAACGAAACACGCCAAAATGCGTTTATAGATATACTAGATACCATTAATAGCCAGCCTATTAATCAATTTGAATTAAAGCTTTCATTAAATACGCAAGTTGAGGCTCGATGCCAAGCGATTGGTAAAAACGAAACTGATCTAGCAAAAATGGAAGAATGCTTGAATTTAATTGAAACATATAAAGACGAATGCGAGCTGCAAATTTTCCGTTTAGCGCCTATCGAGTTCGAAGACGGGAATGCGGCATTAGATTATGGTAAACGTTATCAGAAATGTGTTTACAGTAATCAATTTGCTGATCTCGTTGATTCAACAAATCATCTATAAAAAAGGCACGCAATGTGCCTTTTTTATTTAACTAACGTAATCTTAGTCGCGGCAAGGTCAATCTTACCTTCCTTAAACAAATGCCCAATGGCACGCTTAAAGTTAGCTTTACTGCAACCAAATGCTTTTTTGATGGCGATTGGATCTGATTTATCACCTAAATGAATAACACCGTGTTCCTGTGTCAGCTTATCGTAAATGACATCTGATAATTCGTTCGACCCTGCAACGCCAGGCTTACTTAAACGAATATCTAATTTGCCATCTTCACGTAATTTAGCAACATAGGCCTTTAGCTTTTGACCAATAAACAGAGGTTTGAAAACTTGGTCAGTAAACACCATGCCCCAGTATTCATTATTAACAATCACTTTAAAACCAAGATCTGTGCGACCAGCTACAATAATGGATACTTCTTGCGACTTTTTAAAGCCAGTTGCTTCTTGTTTAACAAACTTGTTTAGGTTTGACGAACCACATAAGCGCTGAGATGCCTTGTCTAAATAAAGGTGTACTAAGTATGAACGTGATAATTCAAATTTTGGACGCTGCTCGTTGTAAGGTACCAGTAACTCTTTGCCAATGCCCATATCAACGAACGCACCAATGGCATTAATTGATGTCACTTGGAGTAGGGCAAAATCACCTAATTGCGCTATTGGGGTTTTGGTTGTTGCAGTTAAGTTTCCTTGCTCCTCAAATACAAATACCTCAATTACTTGTTTCACTGCTAAGTCATTGGGCATCTCTTCTTTTTTAAGAAAAACTTCACCATTGCCGCTATCGTCTGTTAAATACGCACCTTCATACGCAATTTCATTAACAACTAAACTATTCATTTTACCAAGTTGAATTGTCATTATTCTTCATCCTTCTTTGGGCGACGCTTTAATGGTGCAACACCATCAACATCAAACGGTGCCGGAATAGCCTTTGCAGTTTTGGCTTTATTTGGCTTTTTGAATGGCTTTTTGTGTTTGCTTGTTTTTTTACTGACAGATTTTGCTTTCAAATTCTGTTTTGGTTGATGTGTTTTTTCTTTAAACCCTTTAAATTTACCTACTAAGCCATCAATTTCTGAAAAACCAATACGCTTAGATAAGTAACTTTCAATTGCTTTAAAACTCTGCCAATCTTTTGCACTTACTAAAGACAATGCGTTACCTTTAAATCCAGCGCGTCCAGTTCGACCGATACGGTGCACATATTCTTCGGCTTGCTTAGGTAAGTCGAAATTAACAACTTGTGATACATTGAGTAAATCTAGACCACGAGATGCAACATCTGTCGTCACTAAGATTTGTGCTTGGCCACGAGAAAACGCATCCATAATAGAATTACGTTTGCTTTGATTCATATCGCCCGATAACGCAAGCGTTTTATAGCCTTCTTGCTCTAAGATTTCGGATAACTTTACCGTGTCATCACGGGTTGCGGTGAACACGATTTGTTGGCCGGATTCAGCGCTTTTTGTTGCGGCGATTAATAGCGCAATCTTATGATCTAAGTGATCCGCTAAGAAAAACTTTTGCGTAATGTCGTTGTGTTCTTGTGCACTGGCATCAATGGTTACGCGTTTTGGATTCTTAAGTAAATTACGTGAAAGCGCATCTACTTCAGCATGCTCTAATGTTGCCGAGAAAAACAAAGTTTGGCGTAAACGGTGATTTGCCGCTGTGTTTATTCTTTCGATTTGTTCTTTAAAACCGAGCTCTAATACTCGATCGGCTTCATCAAGAATCAATAATTCAAGACCTTCTAAATAGAAATTACGGTCGTCAAGATGGTCAACTAGTCGACCTGGTGTTGCAACAACAAATTGTGGTTCTTTAGAAAGCGCTTTAACTTGGTCATTATAATTATCGCCGCCAACAATTTTTGTCGCTTTTAATCCTGTGCCCGCAATAATCAAGGTTAACTGTTTATACACTTGATTCGCCAATTCACGTGTCGGCGTAATAATTAACGCACGCGGATCACGTTTACTTAACGCTTTTTGCTTACTTAAGCGTGTAATTGCAGGTAATAGAAATGCAAATGTTTTGCCAGAACCTGTTTTTGATTGGGCTAGTAAATCGTGTCCAGCAATGGCAACAGGAACTGCTTGTCGCTGGATATCCGTCGGCGTAGTGATACCAATGTGTGAAAGTTGACTTGCAATTCGCTTATCAACGCCTAAATCTTCAAAGGACAAATGTGTCTCTCCACTTAATGTGTTTGTGGCATAAAATAAAGCGTGCATTTTACATGAAAGACAAAAACATAGCTAATTAGCGATGGTTTTGTGTGCAAAATATAGACAATAGAATTGAACAGCACAAAGTTTCTGATACAATAGCGACCCATTTTGGCGCCGGAATTACGCTCCGGTTAGTATTTAAAGCTAAACATTAGGAAAATTATGTCTCAACAATACGTCGTGTGTGCCCTTTATAAATTTGTTTCTTTACCTAACTATAAAGAAATTCGTCAACCTTTACTCAATACTATGGAACAACATAATGTGCGCGGTACATTATTGTTAGCGCAAGAGGGTATTAACGGAACGGTTGCCGCAAAGCGCGAGGGTATCGATGCATTATTAGCGTGGTTAGATAAGCAACCAGGACTTGATAATATTGTATCGAAAGAATCGTTTGACGACGAATGTCCGTTTTACCGCACCAAGGTAAAACTTAAGAAAGAAATCGTTACCATGGGTGTACAAGGCATTGACCCTAAAGAAGTTGTTGGTACTTACGTAAAACCAAAAGACTGGAATGCACTTATTTCAGACCCTGATGTTGTGCTAGTTGATACACGTAATGATTACGAAATCGAAATTGGTACTTTTGAAAATGCCGTTGATCCAAAAACCAAAACATTCCGCGAGTTTCCCCAATGGGCTGAGAAAAACCTCGATCCGAGCAAAAATAAAAAAGTAGCAATGTTCTGTACCGGTGGTATTCGCTGCGAAAAATCAACAGCTTATATGAAAGAGCAGGGCTTTGACGAAGTTTATCACCTTGAAGGCGGTATTCTTAAGTACTTAGAAGAAGTACCAAAAGAAGACACCATGTGGAAAGGCGAATGTTTTGTATTTGATAATCGCGTAGCTGTGGACCACGACTTAAACAAAGGCTCATACGATCAGTGTCATGCGTGTCGTATGCCAATTACCGAAGAAGAAAAGCAACTTGAAGCTTATCAAGAAGGTTTATCATGCCACCATTGTATCGATACAGTAAGTGACGAGCAACGTGAGCGTTTTGCAGAGCGTCAAAAGCAAATTGAGCTAGCAAAAGCGCGTGGCGAAGGTCACATTGGTAATGAAGCACAAGAAGCTATCATCAAACGTAAAGCTGAAAAAGCAGCGCGTAAAAAGGCACAATCTGAAAAAGCTTCATAGCAATATTAAAACGTTGTTTTACATTAAAATCCGATGGCGTGTAGTCATCGGATTTTTTTATTCTTTCAATAAACGCTACTCAATAATTCACGTAAAAAAGTGAGTACCAGTAACAAATAAACCATGGGTTTATAAAACTCTTATCTATTGATGAGCATTCAGTAAAAACATGGCCTGATATTTGTAAATTAACATACGTATTTATTTAACTGTTCGCACAGCGAACAAAATAAAGGATAAGGGATTATTATGTTGTTATTTAGCACATCATCAACCAACGCAGATCACAAGATTAAGCAACCAAACCACAACAACAACGTTAATGAAAATAAAACTGGCAAGGAAATGCCGCTAGCTGATGAAAATTCGGCAACATTTAGCCACGCATTGACAAAAGAAATGCCCAGTCAGACTGCATCTGAAACATCACAAAAGTATCAAAATAAAAGCATGTTTGAATCAGATCGCAACGTGAGTTTTTTAGAAAAAATTCAAGAAGCGATTTTAATGCAACGACTCGGCGTCGATCTTGAAAAAGTGAAACAGTTGAAAGAAAAAATAGCCGAACTTGAAAGCATGCTCGAAACGGGTGACATTAGCCAAGAAGATTTTCAAAAACAAGTTTTAGCATTAGAAGAAATGATTGCTGAAGAATATCAAAAAGGCCAAGAACGACGTCAAGAAAGGGAATTAAAACAAGCTAACGATCCCCAAAGTACCAAGCACGAATCATTAACTTCTTAGCTTTGCTGGTTATGTTATTTCTGCTTACTAAAACTTTTCGTCACAGTTACTCATTTTTAAGTCGAAATACCATATCACGAGTGAAATTGTTAATTTTATTCATGAGGCAATATAATTTCCTCATTTATTAGCGTACATACTTAAATTGTCACTATGTATAGAAAACATATTTAAGTAGATGTTTTTAAAAAGTACGGGACTAACAAACAACGTGCATATCCTTGTTAACGAGTTATTTAAACGCAAAGTGTTACATCATTTTAAAATAAGAAACTAACGCAATCACAGCCCACATAAATAAAGCACTTCCAATTATTAGACACATGTATTTAAATATATTTTGTGTTTTTGCAGATAGATCTGGTTGATTTCTTCCATATAATTAAAGTTTTATGTTTAAAATCAATTAATTAAAAATTTAAAATCTAGCAAAGATGAATTTATTAAGATGTGAGGTTTGATATGAATTATGAAGTTAAATCATGGATTGAAAGTAATGAATGCAACTTAACTAGCAAAAGTAATCAAATAATAACGCGCTCATAATGTATAGTATGTGATTGAAGAGGAAATGATATTTTCCTCTTTTTTATTAGAGAGTTAAATAAATATTTAAATATGTCAAAGTGACATTTTTGTGTTTAGCGTATAAATCAGTGAACGCTTTTTTCGGCGCCAGCTGATTTTATCAGATTGGGCTCCACCCCCCCCATTTACTAGTTAAGTCAATTTTGACACCCAATAAGTCACTACCAACCTTTTTACTGAGGCAAGTGAAGAAAACTTTTTCAGCAGCAGCAGCAGCAGCAGCTGCGCCTCCTGAAATTATCGCAGCAATAGCGGCTGCAACTGCGGCTTGCTTAATGCAATCTTCTACTGCACCGCTTATGTCTATAGGTGCACTTGTGGTCACTCTTAGAGTAGCGGTTCTATAAAGCCATTTTTTATAAGCTTTCCATCCACAACAAGTTTTAACTGGACCTATCCGGCACATCTTTACACATTTCGCTTTGGTCTTAGGCGGCGTAGTTAGGTCTTTCCAGCGAGCTAGCCGTCTTTCATAAAGCGTCCTAGATGTCGAACTGGTTCCTGACTGATCCAGTATGTACGGGTGGCTTTCATCAACTTCAAACTCAACGTCATCAGATAGGATGTCTTGCGCTGGAATATCTTTAATGTCGAAATATATTATTCCGTCAAAGCCTGATTGCTGTTCAGCGGGTTCAATTGTGTTGCTCATAGTTATTTCCTTGATGTAATTTTCCCTATGAATCACTACGTCAAGATCTGCTTAGGGTACAGACCCAAGTAAACCTAATAATTTAATATCAAACCTTTTAGTCGTTTGCTTAATGAGGTGTGGTTAATTTTTATACTTTCACCATTTCTAACACACTAATGAACTTGTTGCAAAAATATGCTTTTAATCATTATATAAAGGATAGAACGATCAAATTTGTCGTTTTCCTGAATATAGGAGAAACACATAGCGACTGGACATAAAATCAGAACAGAAAGAGCATTTTCTAATCGCCGTTATTCGAGGTCGGATACATAATTAAATAAATAGAATTACTTGAGCTAAATATTAATCAGTGTACTTAGTGAGCAAGTAAGGTTAATAAGTTAGCAGCCTTTAATATGTAGTATGTGATTGAAGAGGAAATGATAGTTTCCTCTTTTTTGTTAATGAGTTAAATGAAATTCTGATTATGTAAATTTGACATGTGAAGCTTCTGATATCTGTACAGAATCATCTACTTCTTGATGTACTTATTATTTAGGCGACTTGTATCGAGATTTCTGCTCAACACAGGCAAACTGAAGACTTGCTATAAGCATATTTGATGCGCGTTTGTAACTAATCATCGCTACTAATGCAAATCCAGTAAATAAAATAACATAAAGACACGTTTCAAAATTATCTTTTAAAAAATCAGTGTCAATTACATTACCCGATATACTAATCAACCGTAATTCAAAGTTCATTAAAAGGATATATAACCCCCAAAATGATCCAATGATCCATTTATAAAAATTAATTCTTTCTTCTATACGTTTATCAACTTTATCAATGTTTTGTTCGAGAAGTTCTATGTCTTCTTTATTTTGCACATTGTGATGGTCAAGTATTTCAACGATTTTACTTATATTCTTTTCTGTTACTCCATAAAAGGCGTAACTACTAGGTGTGGAAAATGTCACGAAGAGTAGTGCAACCCAGATACAAAGATTAAATGAAAAAAGGAAGACTTCTTTACGCATTTCTATGCCAGAAGAGAGCAACAATAATACAATTAATAGAAAAAAGCTTATCATAGACCAAATAGCCATAGGCTTTGTTAAGTTGCCGAACCCCATTTTCAGATATATGAGTGGATAAATACATACTCGTTGAACCGGTTTAAGTAAACTTAGACTTGTTGAAAATCCTAGCAGTTCTGATTCAGAAGCTTCTAAAATGTCATTTGTTTTTTTGAACATTTTAAATTATCCAAAGCCATTTAACAGCAACACTGCTTTGTTTTATATTGAACGAAACGAACTGTCTTATAAGTAACTCATTCATATCTTTTCTACTGCCTTGTCTGTTGCTGCAACAAGGTCTTTAAAAAAACGAATGCATTTTTGTAATTCATCACGCTTAATGATGTGAGGCTTATTACTTTCCGTGACGGCTCTGTGAACTGCATAACCTCGTTTATTAATCCACTTATTCAAAGTCTCCCTTGACTGTTTAGGGAGATAATTATTCCAACTCCAATCTTGAGTTATGTCATACCCAAAAAATTCTTCGAAGATTTGTTTTGTTTTGGAAGAATTTGGGTTATGAAAGGTTTTAAGTCGTAGTTCCAACTGCCTATCCATAAAGCTTCCGATCTGACTCCCATGTAATGCTCCAAATTTATTCTCAAATATTTCTGTTATCACATCTTCAACATAAGTTTCCCACGCAGTTAAAGTCATTATTAACGCAGAACGTTTTAATGCATCCGAACCAGTATGTTCTTGAGAATTATTTAAAATATCATAACAATGTAGAAGATCTTCGGCATCACTGATAGCAAACTGAAATGATTTGAATGAATTTGACACTTTAGAGGAGCCTCCTTGGCAAAAATGAAATTTGAGTGGTACTAAAATACTCGCGACCTGATGTTAACATACTGATTAAAATTAGCTTAATTATTCAAGTAAGTAAGAATTATAAAATAACACCCCTTAATATGTATTAACTATAAAAAAGGGAATAATAGAATTCCCTTTATTTTCAATGAATTAAGGTTTATATTCCATATGTCGTGTTGACATATGCTTAACTAAAAGCTTCTAGAGTTTTATCTTCAAACCAAACGAAATATTCACCAAACCTTTTACTCTTTTTAAGCTCACCACCCAAAGCTTGTGATTTTTCAGTGAGAGAATGCTTATCACCCTCTAGACTTAAGTAACCATTAGATACCATCATTTCTAAAAGCTCAGGTGTTTTAACCCCTAATTTTTTAGCAATTTTCGAAGATGAGAGCTTACTGTTTGCATCTGTTTCTTCACTAGCTTCAGAGGAAATTTTTTCTAATTTAACTCTAACCTCATCACTAATTCTGATAATGCGCTGTGCCTCGTCATATGCATCACGATACAATTCTGCGTCGTCATCTCGAGAAACATATATACCCATTTCATTATTATTAACTTGGCTAAATTCATACAAATTTAAGCTAGTAATTATGCATGAAGATTCATTGATGTAGCACTTAGCATGTAAATTTTTACAAAAACTAGTTCTCACATAAGTTAACTCATTAAGCCAACTAATCTCTTCAGGTTGTAATTCACTTTTGCCATACACGATTCGAATATCGAGCTTTAGGCGATTTTTGTCTTCTAACAACTCTTTAATTCGTTCATTTAACTTTAAAAATGGACTTATCAAAATTAAACGTTCGGATGATGATTTGATCAGTTCTTCGAGGTAATAGTTGGTTGCGCTTGTGTTTAGAAATTTTGCCATTGAATGTACTCCTTGACTCAATGCAATTTAATGGAATTGACTGCCTTAACTTAAATTAAATCAGCCAGCTTTTCTAGCTAATTTAGCAACAATATCAAGTAATGCGTCTTGTATTTCATCACTATTGGATAGTTGCTCTAATTCAGAGATCCTTTTTCTTGCCGTTTTAAGTTGTTCAGTAGCTCTATGTGCAGCCCATTTATAGTTGTGTAAGTAAGCCAAATCGCCAGAAGTAACTTGACCGTAAGGGGAGTGCATTACTCCGTCTTTATCGATATAGGCATCATGCCAACCATTAGAATTAGGTAAATACCCTCGGTAAATTATATCCGTTAGTATTCTTACTGTATTGCATACTCTACCAGTCTCGATATAGCGCCTTATTTGCCTTGGTGATTTACCGAGCTTTTTAGATGCTAATTCGTAATCAGTGCCGAATAGTGAATAGAATTGACTTTGAAAGTCTGCCTTAACCATTGTTAACTCCTTATATTTCAGTGGTTAAGGGGTTGAATTATTGTTTTCATAGGATTGTATGCAATTACATTTAAGTACCATGCACAGGGTGTTTACGTGCACATGCTGTAAAATTTTTGCTCCCCCCCTATTAGTATTAGGGGGGAGGGCTGACACATCGGAGTTAAATTTATACATTGTTTTGGTTTAGCAGGGGGCGAACCAGCCACTTTTATACAAGTGTTGCTGGTTTTACCCTTGTCGATTTGATGTACGGGTATTGATATGTGGCATGTTGGTTTTGCATCAGGGGCGAGCCCCTAATAACCCCTAAACGGCTTTAGCAAATCGGCCTGTTTTTATGCTCTTAGCCATGTAGGGAACATGATAGGGGTTTTCTATACAAAACTCGGCCATTTGCTTGAATTCAATCTCAGCGTTCACAGGAAGCCATAGGGTGACTTTTTTAAGGCCTTTTTGTTTCATCTTTTCTTCATATCGTTTATTTCGATTCATAATGTCACCAGTGACGTATTGTTAAATTGTAAATCTGATAGCTATGATTCCGCGCTACGCTCAGGCTCCGCTTGGCGCGGAATCAAAGCTATCTGTTTGTGGTGGTTGGTATCTAATTGGATTGCAAAGCGCCTTATACTCAGACTGGCCTTGTTGTATCGATACGTTACAAATACCGTAAAACTTCGTTGTGTAACCCATTTCTAATAAGTCGATATTGTTTAGCGATAGTTCGCCATAATCGGGTGTCTGTAGAGTAAAAATAATATGTCTCGATAGCGCTGCACCGTCGCGTTTTTGCACAACACCAGAAACAAATATATTTGACGCATTGTAAGGCAGCTCTAGAACAGGAACGCTGCTATCACCAGTCGGAACACGAGCATTACGACTAGAAACACTAGCAGTTTTTTGAGCAGTTTGAGTAGTATTCGAATTGGTGTCTTTAGGTACGGTTTTAGTATCTGAATCACCGGAAAGAAAAATAAATGCAGCAATGACCCAAACGAGTATCGCAGCACCCATAATGGCGAGAGGAAGGCTTGCGATATTTTTACCGCGTCCCGCTGTAATAGCGCCCGTTGCGGTTGATTTGTAGCATTTGTGGACATCGAGCGGGACTTTCTTCCAGTTTGTTGCGTCACCTTTTGTGATTGTTTTGCCGTCGAGTTTTGCTGGGTGGAGGTGGATTCTCGGGCGTCTGTAGAAGTACGGGATCCAACTAAGTCCTGAAAAGTATTTGTGACAATAGGCTTCCTCTGAGACGTTTCTGATGTACTTGTGAACGCTTGTAATGTCAGGGGTTGCGACGACGATATCCCAGTTGTATTTGCGGTGTCGCATGTAGGCTTCTTTGAGGTTTTTAGGGTATATAATGTGGCCATGTTCGTTGAATAACTCCCGTCCTGTATCATCAACGTCTGCTGATGAAAGCTGTTCTGGTTTGATGCTATCTAGCTTCTCTATGTGGTAGTCGTACCAATGCGAGGGTAATAAATCTTTAAACGTTGATATGTGTTTATAAACACATTCAATCTCTGGTTTGAATGTGCGCTCTGTGGGGTAAACGTCTTGCACTTCATCAATAAGAATCAATGCGCCAACAGGAGCCCAGCAAAACCAATTTCGCCATAGGTTCAAACCGTCTTCATTTTGTGATGACAAACGCCATAATTGGGCGGTTTCTGGAAATTCTTCTTGTAGTGCGATTTCGATTTCTTCAAGCGGGTAAATGCCCTCAATGTTAGTTATAACAATGCGACCTTTGCGAAGCGCTGGAATGATTTCAAACCATGTTGCGGTAGCTGATTTAAACGAACCTGGAGGACCATGAAATATCGATGCAGCCATTACATGAACCTCATAACAAAGCGAGAAACGCCCGCTTGAATAATGAAGTTAAGACCATCAAAAAAACGTATATCAATAAGCATTGCTTTTACGTCCTGAGGTAACGCCTCAGCTTGTGAAATTATGCGGCTTGCTATGTCGTAATTTTCTAATATACGTTCAGCAACAGACCACGACAGCTTTACCATTTCAATTTTCACTGCAATGTAGCCTATCGTTATATATTCAATGTAATAGGAATACATTCGCTGTATAAAGTTAGGTACGTCTGATTCGAAGTAAGACCATAAGTCGGTAATGAAATCACCGTGCATTTGTGCCACGCCTTGCTCGCCTGTGTATGTATCGGCCAGTACGAACAACGGTAAAAAAAGCATTATTAGTAAGAGTGTTTTAGTCTTCATTCCCATAATAAAATCCCTAAAGCAATGATTGAACAAACCAATAAAACGATTGGCGCAAGTTGTTTAAAAAGGTTCTCAGATAAGCGTTGTGCGCCTACCTCTTTTTGGTGTCCTTTCCAGTTAATTGTGCGTGATTCATATGTACCCGAAATGCTATTACTGAAATTGAAGCGGTCAGTCACATCATTTTGAATTTGTGTGTAAACATCAGTTAATTGCTGTTTTTTGTTTTCAAGTTCTATTACTAATTGCGCCTTATCTTCCTCTGTGAAGAAGTCATTTAAGCCGCCAGTTTTGCGGTTAGCACTAGCTGTAATTGCCTTGTCTTTATCTTCTTTGTCTCGTATCTCAGCTAATAACGCGGTTTGCTGCTGTAAAGCACCTAGTGATTTACCTGTATTTTCCTCAATTGAGTCTAGATAAAGGTTGGAGTTATCTATGTTGTCTTTGATTAGATTTAGGCGTTCTGAGTTAGCATCAGACGCTGTGTTAATTGAATCATTGATAATCGTTAAATTGTCGTTTATCTGATTTAGAGCGTCGATATCGGCAGTTTTATCTGAATCGTCGCCCTCTGAATTGTCGTCTGGTGTAGGGTCGTCTGCGTCCGGTGTTTCGGGAACATCTGGCATTGGGTCAGGGTCAGGCGTATCTACGGGCTCATCATGACAAGTTGCGACTTCTTGAGATGCGTATTGACTAGGAAGAGTATAATCACCATTTGAATCAGTAGATATTTTGCATTGAGAACCATCAGGATTTGTATAGCAATAATCTTGTGCGCCATTACCAGTGCCAAATATTGGTATATCGTTAGCGGTCGGCTCTGGACAACTGTTGTCGGGCTCTATGGTCTTAACGCAATACATATCACCGTCTGGTGCTAAGTATTCAATATCATATTCAGGATATAAGGAATTAGGACAGCTTGGTATCTCTTGACCGCCCCTATTATAAGAGCGGGCAGTTTTATAAATATTTCTTTTTGAACGTGTACCATCAGACATGATTACATAGTAGATACAATGTACCTCGGCGGATGTTTGTTTGGACGATAAAACAGAACAACTATCATAGCCTGAGTCGCCAGCATACTTGGCTGCAACAGGTGCAAAACAAGCTTGAGGACTTATATCACTTGTAACTTTTGAAGCAGATATAACACATTCATAAATCGTTGACTCCCTAAGCTCCGGCTCTTTTAAGTCTGATAAATCTAAGTTATTTGCAGACAAATTAAAGGATATTAGTGATATAAAAAATAACAAAAAACGCATAGTTCACCGATAAAAAAGGCGGGAAAACCCGCCAGTTAAGATGTTCTAATAGCTGAGCTAAACCCCTCAAAAGCACAGTAATAAACTGCGACAGCGAGAAATATAGACGTAAGCATTAGCCTTTCTTCATTGCGCTGATAATCATCCAGAAGCCGAAACCAAGAACAGCAAAGCCGAAAATAGCTAGGTAAAGCGTTGTTAAGTTGGCATCTGTTTGAGTGCTTGCTTCAGTGATTTTTGTTGTTAAATCCTGAGCTTGCGCTGATGCAGCCGCTAAACCTGTAGCGATTACTAAACCTGCTTTTGCTGCTTTGCTTTTTGCGTGTTTCATGAATTTTTTCATAGTGATATTTCCTTTCATTAATGTTTGCCCATAGCGCGGACGATACGTCCTAAACCATGGAAAGAGATAAAGGCAACAGCTAGTGATGACGATGCAAAACTAAATATTGCCAAGTCAAAGGCGAATAGCTCAGTAAGCAAATTCGCTAATCCTTGCATACCTAGGTTTAGGTATTCTTCCTGCGTAACGATTACAAAATCACAAGCTGTGTTACTGGCCTGTAAAGTACCGTCTTGTAATACCGTTACGCATTGCATAATTAGTCCTTAGATAACGCGATATCAGTTACGATGTTGCGTGCTGGATTTTCTGGGTCGGGAGATAGTGTTAGGTCAACGTCACACACACCATGTTGAACACTTAGCTTTTGAACCTTGTTGAATAGGTCGGTGCTGTGTTGCATGTTTACTGACTTCTTATCAAACCCGCATTTATCGATGTTATGGTCACCAGCGTGATAACTGCTTGCAGGTACAATGTAATCAATAGATGCAATTGAATATGGTTTTGGTGTACCAGATTTAGTGCTGATACCATTGCCTAATGTGGCGCCTAATAAAACAACTTTTAATGACATGGGATGTTCTCCGTTTGGTTAAAATTCGGTGGCATAACGAACGTTTGCCTTATCTTGGTTGGCATGTCATCAACAGCCAATCCTTTGGTTAATTGTTTAACGATTTCGCTATCTGATAGCTGTAATGCCTGTTTCATGTAGTTCACGCATTTGCCGTAAGCGAGTTTGTGATACTTGAATAAGCGTTGCTCTGTTGCTTCTAGCTGGATGCGAATATCAACAAGTCTTGAATCCATTTTTTTACGTTTAGTTGTTTCGATAACTAAGCGTTTTTCAGATACAAAGGCGAGGGCAGGATAGGCCGCTGCAAATACCGCATCTGTGTTAATCAGTGCATCAAGTGGAATAGTGCGGTCAGTTGCGCGCAGTTCTAGCTCAGCACGCACCCAATTAGGATTAGTTTCGCATTCCATTTGACGGCCTTTTTCATAGGCTCTAAACATTTTGCCGTTAGAACGTGAGCCAACATAAAGCGTTGAACCAGCATTAGGTACTAAGTCATATTTCTTTTGCCAGCCATGCTTTTTCTTAAAATCGGATTGTTGTTCTTTAGTTAAAGCAGTGTATGTACCACCACAAATATATGACCAGTTAGGCATTTGGTTAGTTAAAGCAAAATTACCCATTTCGTATTGGCGTAAGTATTCATCAACAGGTATTTCGCCTTGGTAGTCATCGTAAGCAATGTCTAATCGTGTAATTTTTGCGTGAGGCATTTTTGAAAGCATTTTATGTAATAGCGTTAGGTCTAAGCCTTTGCAGCCAGTGCCCGAAAAAGAAACCATACAGCCAGCGTTATTTGCGCCCCACGCTACAATGCCGCTGTTTACCCCGTGGCGGTAAAGAGTTGCTGAATGGTCATAAGTAAACATTCCGCCTGTGTTTTGGCGAATAGTCCACGGTTGTTCATCTGCGTTCATACGGTCGGCTTTGGTAGCAACAACTGTATTTAATAGGGTTAAGAAGTGTTGTAGTTCGCCCTCGATAAGGCTATCTAATACTTTATATTTCTGTGTTTTTTTAAAGACTACTTTGCAAAGCGCTATCTTTTCGTCATAAGGCATGTTGTTTGGATAACGTTTATTGTTATCAAATAAATCGTTGTAAGCCTTTTCAGATTCGTCGGTAAAGAAACGGTCAGTAGTGCGTTTTGTTTCGGTGACGATATCAAAGTCGTCTGTGCCGTTTTCGTCGAATACCTCGGCACAAATAAGCGCGTTGTACGCTTCGCGATAGTGGTTATATTCACCCGTTGAAACGTGCCATTTAGCCATTGTTTTAAGGCGTTGGATTTCAGCAGGGCAAAAAGTAACTGTAAGGTAATCGACCTTAGTTACGTTCTGGTGTTGTGGTTTAGGCGCTAGTTTCATTAGTCAAACGCCCCCGACATTAACAAATCTTCGCGATTGTTTTCGTCAACTTCTACTAGCTCAAATTCCGCACCTTGTTGGTAATCAATTATCCAAGCCAACATTTCAGATTTTGAATAAAAAGATAAATACGTGTCCAGGCCGCTAAACATAAGCCCGTATTCATCTTGGTTTGGGATTTCTTGCCAGTAAAATTTCATTAGTTAGCAACCATTGGAGTTTTAAGAACAAATGCAGTTGCTTCTAGTGATGTTTTAACAATAGATACATCGCGTTGTTGTAGGTTTGATTTGTAGTTGATTAGCTCGTAACAGATTTTGTGTAACTCAGCTATTTCGAGATCCATTTGCTGTAGGATGCCATTTTCAACAACGCCAGTTTGAACAGAACGGATGTATGCTTTTTCTCTAATCTCGTTGTTAACGATTACAGTTAGAATGTTTAAAGTTTTATCTGAAAGCATAAATATCTCCTTATCAAATCCGTCTTAAAATGACCGTATGTCAATTTTGATATTTAGCGTAATGTCAATTTTGACATGTGTCAATATGTCAAATGTGATATTTTCCAAAATGTCATTTTTGAGATTTTGTATTTATAATAGATTTATAAAGGAGGCACTTATGGCTTTTAGTAGCGAACTTATTGATAAGTATAAAAAATTTAAAGACTATACTCAGGATAAACAAGTACTGTCTGATGTTGAAAGTTTACATCAGGGTAACTTGTCTAAAATTAGAAAAGGTGAAAGACACCTGACAGCCAACCAAGTGATATACATTGCCGAAGCGATGGAAATGGATGTTAAAGAGGCTTTATTGCAATTAGCATTAGAAAAATCGAAATCAAAAGAAGAATCGGCAGTATGGACAGATGTTATAAAAAAGATTAGTGCTGCTTGTGCGATTGTGGGTCTATGTTTAGGGCTTGCAGCAGAACCAGAAAGTCAGGAGACTTTCGCTTAAACCATATAGCCCATAATGTATATTATGTTAAATTGGATATTTGATACTGTTTTCCTATTTGTTGAGCCCACATCTTTGTTATATCCTGTTATGAATTATTAGTTTATTTAAACATTAGCATAATGAACAAAACACTCGACCAGATAATACAACAACTCAATTCGGTCATTTTAGGCAAACAACAACAAATAAAACTCTCAATATGTTGTTTGCTTGCAAAAGGTCACTTATTAATTGAAGACTTACCTGGTATGGGTAAAACCTCTTTGGCGCATGCGTTATCCAATGTTCTTGGTCTTAATTATCAGCGTGTGCAGTTCACTAGCGATCTTTTACCGTCGGATATTACCGGCAGCACCATCTTTGATCCAAATAAGCAAACTTTTCATTTCCATGCAGGCCCACTATTTAATCAAGTTGTGTTGGCAGATGAAATAAACCGCGCAGGCCCTAAAACCCAAAGTGCCTTGCTCGAAGCAATGGAAGAACAACAAGTGAGTATCGATGGTAAAAGTCACACACTTCCTTCTCCTTTTTTTGTGATAGCTACACAAAACCCAATGCATCAAGCTGGCACCTTTCCATTGCCAGAGTCTCAGTTAGACCGATTTTTGATGCGTATCGGTTTAGGTTATCCAGATAAAGCTTCAGAAAAATCAATTCTTCTTGGTGAAATAAATAACGCGGCAAAGAAAATTAATGCATTACTTTCACCAGAGCTTTTAGTCGAGATGCAGCAAATCGTTAGCGAGGTCGTACTTTCTTCAGTTGTTGCTGATTATATTTTAGATTTAGTAAATGAAACACGCGATAGCCCTGATTACCCAATGGCATTATCGCCACGAGCATCCATCGCGATAGCAAACGCAGCTAAGGCGTGGGCGTTTATACACCAACGTGATTATGTTATCCCAGATGATGTACAAGCTATATTTCCATCGGTTGCAGAACATCGTCTTGGATTAACCAGTAATACCTCAAATAGTTTGTCATACGACTTATTAAATAAAGTTAAAATCAACCCTTAAGTTATGTCCGATACTAAAACTAGTCTTGTGCAGTCAATAAAATCGCACGTAAATGTTTGGTTTAACAATCAATTAAAAAAACGTAAGCACAGCGAAACGTCTATTACCCTTACTCATAAAAATATTTATATTTTACCGAGTAAGTTTGGCATGGCGTATTTGATATCGAACGTTTTGGTCTATGTGTTAGGTATTAATTACCAAAACAACTTAGTAATTATGTTTAGTTACTTAATGTTTTCGTTTCTTTTAGTGAATTTTATCGTTGCGTTTGTCAATCTGTATAATCTTAAAGTAACACTTTCTCACACAGTAGCGGGTTATCAGCACACCGGGTACTTTGCCTACTTTCAATTGGTCAATAAAGATGGCACCACGAGTTTAGAAGTTAGTGGTGATCATATTCGCAGCCAATTTTTTGATAGTATTGAAGAGACTACGCAAAAATTAGAATTACAAATTAATATCGCTAATCGCGGTCTACATAGTTTGCCACGGTTAAAGTTTTTTTCTCGCTATCCTTTTGGTCTTGTAACCACTTGGAGTTACTTCGTTCCCGATAAAAAAACGTATGTATACCCCACTCCACTGTCGTTTTCATTTCACCAAGTAAGCCAAGCTGAAATTGAATCAGACAGTCAATCTCAATCTAACCAAGCAACGGTTAGTGAGAACTATCAAGGAGTTAGGCCTTATACTGATGGCGACAAAGTGAATCGCATATCGTGGAAACATTATGCTAAACACCAAGTACTTGCAACTAAAGACTTTTCTTCAGGCAATACCAGTGAATACGAATTCAGCTTGCAAACAGTACCCGGCAACCTAGAGCAAAAACTGCAACATCTAAGCTATTTAGTAACCCATGCGGAAAATGAAAATTTACGATATAGCCTAGTGTTACCAAACGCTAAAGTAGATTTAGGTTCGGGTACACCGCATATGACCAAATGTTTGGAAGAATTAAGCAATGTTTAATCATCAAAGCGTTAAAAGCTTATCTGCGCTGATCATCGCTATTGTTAGCGCCTTATTATTTGATGAACTTGCGGTACTATTTGTTGCTACCGTTGCACTTTTAATTATTTGGGTATTTGCAATTGCTTACACAAAGGCCAGTGCACCAACTGTTATCGTTGGTAATGTACTCGCTTTGGTATGTACGCTTACCTTATTCTTAACAATAGGCATTAGTGAGCTTGTAAATTTATTTATTGCCATGTTATTGCAAGCCAATTGTCTGAAACTATTGATTGCTGAAAAGCCACGTCAAATCAAATCAATTGTGTTAGTTAACTTTTTCATTTCAAGCTGTGTGTTTTTGTTTTATCACTCGCTGCCGGTTACGCTTTTGGTTTTGTTTTTATTTTTGCTCAACATCACCGCGCTGTATTTACTTACCAACCGTAAAATCATAAAACAAAGCGGCGCACGTGCTTTTAAAATATTACTGTTAAGTTTGCCAATAACCTGTGTACTTTTTCTGTTTTTACCAAAACTGCCAGCCTTTTGGCGAATGCCGAGTTTATCTACCGCGCAAGTTGGATTATCTGAATCAGTAAACCCTTTTAATATCTCTGATCTCACGAAGTCAGACAAACTCGCATTTCGTGCTGTTGTGCCAGACAATATTACTGCTCCTTACTATTGGCGTACTATGATACATGAAGAGTTTGATGGTCGTTCATGGAATATCGTTGATTCAGCAGATTTAAAATTACGCAACAGCGCGCTTAAAAAAGGCGGTCGCGAGATTAAAATCTACCATGAACAAACATCATTAAATTGGCTACCCGCTTTATATGCAGGTTCGTCAAGCACCGGTAATATCTTCACTACAATTGACGGTGGTTTATACCGAATTAACCCTAACAACCAAAAATTTACGTATGACATAACCGAAATAGACTTTGCTGACGATTTAACGTCTAGTAAACGACGGTTAAATCTCACATTACCACAAGATATCAATACACAAGCCATTGCGTTAGCTGCTCAATTAAAAGCACAATCAACATCAATCGAGCAGTTTATTCAATTGCTGTCACGCTATTACACTCAACAACAATTTAGCTATACGTTAAAGCCACCCATTTATAATGGTAGCAATTCAATTGATGAGTTTATGTTTGTGGCAAAACGAGGTTTTTGTGGGCATTATGCAAGCAGCAGCGCCTTTATATTTCGAGCAGCGGGTATTCCTGCTCGTGTCGTATCGGGCTACTTAGGGGGGGAAACTTCAAGTAGCGCTAAATATTTATCAGTTTATCAATACGACGCACACGCTTGGACAGAAGTTTATGTACCTTCAAAGGGTTGGATTAAATTTGATGCGACGGAATTTGTCGAACCTGATCGCCTATATGGTTCTCTCTCTCAACTTAATAATACACGCGATGACTTCGAAGATAATATTGGCGTGGGCCTAACCGCGTTAAGTGATATTGCTGTTTTTAATGAACTAAGGCTTTATCTCGAACAATTGGATTATCAATGGACAGCATGGGTGCTGAGTTTTGATAACGAAGCACAAAATAAGTTATTCAAAGAGCTTATAAAGGAAACCAGTGCGCTCAAAATAGCAGTGATTGTGATGTCGTTAATTGGATTATTTTTGGTAAGCTTTTTAGTGATAAAACTATGGCAACGACGTACGCAAATTGACGACCCAGTTGCTGCTTACTTAATTGCATTAGAGCATTTTGCGAAAGGCAAAAATCTCGCACGTGAAAATGGCGAAACTGTAGCACATTTTTTAACTCGATTATGCGAACATTTCCCTAATAATAAAACCGATTTAATGAGCTTCTTAAGCCTTTATAGTCGTCACCGTTATGGTGAAAAAACGCTTACAAAGGCACAAACTAAGATGCTTAAACGTAATGTCAATAACATAAAATATAAGAGACAATTATGAACTCAGTCGTACTCGGCGTTAGTGTAATGCTGATTTTAAGTTTACTGCGTATTAATGTGATTGTAGCGATGACAATCGCCGCAATTACCACAGGATTAACCGCGGGTCTTGGCCTTGAACAAACATTGCAAGCATTTAATGATGGTTTGCAAGGCGGTGCAAAAACCGCTCTAAGTTATGCAATGCTTGGCGGGTTCGCAGTTGCTATTGCCAAATCAGGCTTAACCGATATCGTGGCAGACAAATTAATTAACCAGATAAAAGGTGAACAAACTCAATACTCACAACTCTTTATCAAAGCGAGCGTATTGAGCTTAATCTTACTTGTATCAATCAGTTCACAAAACTTAATTCCAGTGCATATTGCGTTTATTCCAATTTTGATACCGCCTCTGCTTATTATTTTTGATCATTTAAAACTCGATCGCCGCGCAATAGCATGCGTGTTGACCTTTGGTTTGGCAACCGCCTATATGGTGCTGCCTTACGGCTTTGGTGGAATATTTTTATATGACATTGTGCACACTAATCTTGAAAAAAATACGCTAGAAATTGACGCTACCAGTGTACCGTTTGCGATGATTATTCCGGCTATTGGCATGTTAATTGGTTTGATAATCGCGGTGTTTTTTACTTATCGCAACGAGCGAACTTATCAAGCGTTAAACCAAACATCCGAGATTAAACTGCCTAAAAACAAAAGCAAAGTGATTGCTGTTGGCTTTATTGCGATAGTGACTTCTCTTTATGCGCAAACCATTACCAACTCAATGATTCTAGGAGGCTTAATCGGCGTACTTATTTTTACTATTTTTGGTGTTGTAAAATGGCAAGAGTCGTCTGATATTTTCAGTAAAGGTGCTGCAATGATGGCGATGATCGGGTTTATTATGATCTCAGCCCAAGGCTTTGCCTCTGTTATTCAGCAAACCAATGAAGTATCAACGCTTGTGCAAAGTATTTCGAGTTCTATTGGTGATAGTAAAGCATTTGCCGCAGCACTTATTTTAATAATTGGCCTGTTGATCACTATGGGCATCGGTAGTTCGTTTTCCACAGTGCCAATCGTGGCGACGATTATTGTGCCACTTGGCATAACACTTGGCTTTTCGCCAATGGCTACTGCTGCGTTAGTGGGTACGGCGGGAGCATTAGGTGATGCTGGTTCCCCTGCTTCTGATTCAACCCTAGGTCCGACATCTGGTCTCAATGCCGATAATCAACACGACCATATAAGAGATACAGTTATACCAACCTTTATTCACTTTAACATTCCGTTATTAATATTCGGCTGGATTGCTGCAATGGTATTATAAAAAAAGGCCTTATTTGGCCTTATACTTTTTATCAAAACTAAAAATCGGATTAAATACCCAGGCAGGCCCTATGAGTAAAAAGCTCAAGTCATCAAAAAATGATGGCTTTTTACCTTCTACTTTATGCCCCACAAACTGAAATATCCAAGCGACAACAAATACCGCAATGGCAATTTCAATCAGATAAATTGAAATACTGCTCGCAACGTAAATACAAAGCCCAGTAAAAATTGACATTACAAAACCAAGTTTAATGCTCAGTATAAAATAAAAGAGTAATGCGGCCAGCGAGATAACACCAAGAATAACGAGTCCCGTTAGCCCTGGTATTGCACTAATTAGCGCTACAACAGAGAAATAAATAAGCGGCACTGCGACTTTGTGGATTTTAATGTTGGTGGGGTTTTGATGGCTTTCGCCATACAAAGAAAACCATTGTTCAATCGTTTTCATAATTACCTCAGTGTTATTAGATTTATTAGAATAATTACACTAACAACAATAATACACTGAGGTATAAAAAGCTAATTTACTATATTCTATCCGAAACCATTTATCATTTTGTCACATACAACCGGTGTTGGCTTATGCTCGGCATCGACAGCAACAAATGTAAAACTACCTGAGATGGCTTGGTGTTTATCGTCTTTGTGCATAGTTTCAAGGTAAATAACTACCTCTACTTTCAAACTGGTATTACCTACGTGTACCACTTTAGCTACAAGCTCGGCAAAGCTGCCTGCAGGAATCGCCTCTTTAAAATCAACGCGATCAGAAGAGATGGTTACTAAAGGTTTACGACAAAAACGTGTTGCAGCAATAAATGCCACTTCGTCCATCCACGCAAGTGCATCACCACCAAATAAGGTGTTATGATGATTCGTACGACCTGGAAATACCGTTTTAGTTACAGAGGTAACTGAGTCTTTAATACGTTGTTCAATAATATCTTGATTTGTCATGATTACTTTTGTTTACTCGCAAGCTGAACTTGCATTAATAGTGCGGGATCTAGGCGAACTTGCCCCCAGTTTAAGCGCCAATCTAAATGCGGGCCAGTTACTCGCCCTGTTGCGCCTATTTCAGCGATTTTATCGCCTAATTTGACTTCCTGACCTTCTTTAACGTGCAGTTTATGAAGGTGAATGTAGGTTGTGGTTACGCCATAACCATGGTCAAGAATAAGCGTACCACCTGAGTAGTATAAGTCATTATTGGCAAATACAACTTTGCCTGAAACTGGTGCATAAACAGGTGTACCGGTTTTGTTGGCAATATCTAACCCAAAGTGTGGACGTTTAGGGGTGCCATTGAAATAACGCTGACTACCATATACGCCAGAAATACGTCCTATCGCAGGGCGATAAAGCGGCGATAAAAAATCTTCTCGATGAGAAAAGGTGTTGCGTGCTTCTTTAACGGCTTTAGCTTCTTTTTTAGTGCGAGCAAGCACCGATTTTGGCGGAGAAACATATTTCTTTTCTACACCAGTAATTTTATCAATGTCGTAATCACGCTTGGTTATTACGAGCGGTTGCGTTTTCCAGCTGCCATCAGCAATTTGCCAAGAAAGTGTGTGTGTTAACGTTTCATCGCGGCCAAAACCAAAAACAAAGTGGCCACCGGGGGTAATCGCAAGCGGCTTATCGTTTAGCTTAACCTGCTTAGCGTTTTCTATATGGCCCGTTACTAAGCCACCTTGGGTTAAATGCCCTTTTAGCTCTAATGCTTGTGCTGAACTTATAATAGAAAGACTTAATGCAAACAGTTTTTTAAGCATATGCAATAGCTCCTTTGCCGACACCTTCATAGGCTGCAACGCGATAAGAATTCTCTGGGTTATCATTTTTTAATGTTTGCACAACATGCTGTGCAATACACTCAACGGTTGAATCAACCGGTAAAATATCGGTAACCGCTTCACTAATGCTTAGCTCAAAATACCCTTGCGATGCGTTGTAGGCCGAGTGAACACCATTTTCAATTGGTGCTACAAACTTAAGTTCGTCTGCGTTGATACGATCTTCTGCACTTACAAGGTAAATATCTTGCCATTTTTGACACCAAAGTTTGTTAAGTCTTGGGCTGCGCATGCCATTTTCTTCAATTTCAATGGTGCTGCGATGACCGTGAATAATACGCTGACAATTTCCATCGTGTTTTTTCAAACCATGACTGTAATGATAATAAAAACCGTTGGTGTGTTCTGGTCTTAACTTAAGTACGATTTTACTTACGTTACTAGGTAGTTGCGGCAGTATTGTTTGTTCTAAAAAGCCTTTAACACTGGTTTCGTTAATTTTATCTGTATCAATCAAACAAAACGCTTGATGAGGCGAACTGACTGCAAGCTGATGCTCGCCAAAGCTAAAACTAACATTGGTTTGTTCACCGGCTTCAGAAATAACCGCATCGCCTTGTGTTGCAATCGCTAATTTATGGTCAATCACATCATCTATAATGCGTTTCACTTGTTTTTTAACCAGTGAAAAATCAAGCACCATTGATTCGTCGTTTAAATCGCCATGCATTTCAAGGTCGACGATCCAACTTTCACCCAATGGACCACGTTCTTTACAAAGGTAAGAAAAATCAATAACGGTTAGGTCTTTTACAAATAAAATCATAGATAAGCTGCGCTTTTTAACAATGCTGTAATTATAAAGGGATAACGTGGCTATTAGTAGCAAATTGTTGTAATTCAACTGTTCGGAGTTGTTTGGCGTACAAGTGTAAGCTAAAGTAGCCTGAAAAATTTAAGAAGAAAGAAGTTATGGAACAGAAAAACAGTTATAGCAAAGCCGAATTAGAAGCATGTGGTCGCGGTGAAATGTTTGGTGAAGGCAATTGCCGCCTTCCTTCAGATAATATGCTAATGATGGACCGCATCATTAAAATCGCCGATGAAGGCGGTGAATACGGTAAAGGCGAAATCATTGCTGAGCTTGATATCGACCCTAGCCTGTGGTTTTTCGACTGTCACTTTAAAGGTGACCCAGTAATGCCAGGTTGTTTAGGTCTAGACGCTATGTGGCAGTTAGTGGGCTTTTTCTTAGGTTGGTCTGGTGGTCCTGGTCTTGGCCGTGCATTAGGTGTTGGCGAAGTTAAATTTACAGGCCAAATCTTACCAACAGCTAAAAAAGTGACGTATCGTTTAAATATGAAACGTGTAATCAAGCGTAAATTATTTATGGGTCTTGCAGATGGTACGGTAGAAGTTGATGGCCGTGTAATCTATGAAGCAAAAGATTTAAAAGTAGGTCTTTTCCAAGACACTAGCGCGTTTTAATTTAAAACGAGCAGATACAAAAACGCCCACTTTATGTGGGCGTCATCTCCTAAAACTATGATTTAAACATTGTGCGATCTTCCATCGCTTCTCGCCATCCACCGAGCCATTGAGATCTTGGGTCAATATTGTCATACGGACACATTTCTTTGGAACGACCTGCTAGGCCCGCTTTGTAACCTTGAGAATGTGCTCTTTCTAAACGATCTCTTTTTTGTCTCTTCATAGGTAATGTCCTCACCTTCTTATTAAACTAATTGGATGTTGAAGTTGGGCAAAGGCCCTTAACCAATAACTTAAAAAATTCGTAACGGTTTCACGTTACAGTTACGGTGTTTAACATTTCCTTGTCAGCAATCGTTGCTAACAAATGGAAGTGCTCTACATAGATTTAAGTTGCTCCTTTTTACATTATGAGTAAGTGAACTGGCTCAAAGGCCACATGTCTAGAAGACCATATTTATAAGGTTAGATCAAACATAGAAAACATGTTAGATAGAATAAACATGACAAATGTATGAAGATTTAATTGCATATTTGGGAAATCAATGCAGTTTTGTGTAAATAGGAAAATTATTTTTTAATGATGTTTCAATAAGCGAATAAATATTTTTATTTTTGTTTTTTTCAAAACAATTTTTGAACTTTATTAATTACGCCTATCTATTTGATTTTCAATGAATAGTTTTGGGTTTTTTGGATAGTAAAAGCTAGGGTGTTGATCACAAAGAGAAAACTCACGAGTGTTTTTATACGGCAACTTCATAAAGCCCGCAACACCATGATCTTTGATACGTACGATGTTTGCCATAATGCGGTTTAGCAGATTTTCGAATAGACCTTTTTTGTTAGGTTCTAACAAGCGATAGTAATAATGCACTTTGATACGTTCAGGCAAGGATTCAATAATAATACAACCTGTATGGTGAATTTGGTTTAAGCCAAATACTGCTTTTAAAATTTCATTGGGTAACGTTAGTTGCTCGTCTGGATCTTTACCATCTTCAAAGTAACTGTGTGGCCTTACTATTTCGCTATCAGGCATTTCAGAGACCGAATAATGCAAGGTTGGCATCTCATCGAAAATAAGTGCACCTTCTTGGTCGCGCTCAAGCTGAATAGTTTGCCTTGCATCGAATAAACAACACTTAAATAACCCTTTTTGCTTAATGCCTTGGGCAATACGAATGGTATTGTTTACCGCTTGAGTAAAGGCCGTGCGATATGACTCATCGTG
Organism: Pseudoalteromonas sp. MMG024; assembly: GCF_021654175.1. Taxonomy (NCBI): domain Bacteria; kingdom Pseudomonadati; phylum Pseudomonadota; class Gammaproteobacteria; order Alteromonadales; family Pseudoalteromonadaceae; genus Pseudoalteromonas; species Pseudoalteromonas sp. MMG024. The sequence continues at coordinate 332,399 of NZ_JAKFZO010000001.1, read as the reverse complement.
CAGCACTAAATTAGATTCAACATACAAATTATCTTCACGCCATTGATAACTTAAGCCGCCTACGACTGGATATTTAGCTAAGCGTGAAATAGACGCTAAAAACGCTTTTTCAGTATCGCCCATATCGACTAAAAACTCTTTGTAGTAGCGATCTAACTGCGCATCTTCAACCTTAGCGAGTTGTTTTTCATGGTCGGCTTGGCGTAAAAATTGTTTTCGAGAGCTGTACACTACGGTATCAGGCTTATCGTCAAATGGGTGATGCCAAAATGGAATAAGTGCTTTGTCTTTATGAAGTGGTAAGTCAGGCAAATAGCTTTTGGCAATTTTCGGCATATTTTTAATAAAATAATCGCCAGATAAATCACGAGTTGTTTTATCTTTACTTAGCATGCCATCTATTATTTTGGCAAACTCAATCGGCAAGCCTAAGCTTTTCGCTGGCAGCACAAGATTACCAAACCGACATGATTGCGCAGACGCTAACGCATAAAGCGTGGATGCAACGCCCTGCTCGTCAAAACGCGGCGAGGATTTAGCGCCCGACATCTGCTCATCACCAATAAAATAAACATCACCCATGCGTGCATTAGAATAATTGGCATCATGGCCCATTAAATCCATCATGTTAGCGGCAACTGGATTACCAAAACCGTCTTCTTGGGCAAACACACTTGAGCCCCAATCAACTAGCGAAAACTGGTTTGTGTTTTCATCCCACACAATATTAGAAGGTTTAATATCACCATGCACTATAGGTTGCTCAGTAAATCCCGTTTTATGATTACGAAGGGCCAGCAATATATTGCGAAGTTCAAGACCTAGGTTTACCAAAAAAGGCACAGAAACACGGCCGAGCCTTAAGCTTACTTGTTCTAGGTTATCGCCTTTAGCGTAAGCCATCATTAAAATGCCCTGCTTTTTTATACGCTCAAAGGCATAAAATTCGGGCACCATGAGATTTTTTACCTGAGAAAGCATATAGCCTTCATCTTCTAGGCGATCACGTACACTTTGTGCAAGTGTAATACGTGAAAACTTAAATACGCATTCTTTACCTTGGGTATTGGTGCCAACAAAAACAAAACCAAACGCGCCTGAGCCAATCACTTTAACGTCATGGTAGCCAAGTTTTTCGAGCTGCTTTTCACAAATTTTCAGCCATTGCTTATGTTTTTTAGCATCAATGTGCGAAAGCAAATAAATAGATTGCTCTTCATTGATATAAAAATTACGAATGGCTTTAGACATGAAAGGAAATAAACTGTGTTTTTATTGATTATAAAGAAAAAAACGAGTGAAAGACCACTCGTTTTTAAATTTAAACGCACTATAATGGTTAGAAAGTGATGCCACCATCAATTTCCATTACACGCCCTGTCACAAAGTCATTTTCAAAAATAAAGTTTGCTGTATGTGCGATTTCGTCTGCTTCACCTAAACGACCAACAGGTTTCATTTTAAGTAAACGCTCTTTCGCTTCAGGTTTCATTGCATCTGTCATAGCAGTGCGAATAACACCTGGTGCAATCGCAGCGACACGAATACCATAACGACCTAATTCACGTGCCCAAGTGGTCGTCATTGCTACAACCCCCGCTTTTGATGCTGCGTAATTGGTTTGTCCCATATTGCCTGCTCGGGCAACACTCGACATATTAATAATAACGCCTTTATTACCGTTATTAACCATATGGTTTGCCGCTTCACGGCCACACAGAAATACACCCGTTAGATTAACATCAATAACCGATTGGAACTGCTCTAGTGACATTTTTTTTGCCACTTTACCTTCTTTGACTTTTAAAAATAAACCGTCACGTAAAATACCTGCGTTATTTACTAAGCCATCAATCTGACCAAAGTCGCTATTAATTTGGTTAAAGGTGTCTTCAACTTCTTGTTCTTGCGTAACATTACATACATAAGTGCGAATAACGCCCGTTGTGGTGCCTAATTCAGATTTCGCATTTGCAAGCATCTCTTCTTGCATATCAATAAGGGCAATGCTTGCGCCTTTATCTGCAAAATGTTTTGCCATCGCAAGCCCTAAACCTTGCGCACCTCCGGTAATAACAATGGTTTTACCATTTACTTGCATATTATGAATCCTTATTAAACAACTTAAAGATTGAAGAGAAATCGAGATTACCCATCTCTTGATTTTGCATTAACTGATATAAGCTTTGCGATAAACGGCCAAGTGGTACATTTGATTGACTGCTGTTTGCTGTATCCATCGCAAGGCCAAGATCTTTTGCCATTAAATCAACCATAAAGCCACCTTTATAGTCATTTGAACTAGGCACATTTTCAAGCACATTCGGACATGGGTTATATAATTCTAACGTCCAGTTACGGCCAGAACTTTGCAGCATAATGTCTGATAAAACCTTAGGATCAAGGCCGTTATCGATACCCATTTGAAGTGCTTCGCTGGTTCCGGCCATTAAAATTGCAAGTAGCATGTTATTACAGATTTTAGCTACCTGACCTGCACCATGGTCGCCCGCATGAAAAATGTTTTTACCCATATCAGCTAATACGGTTTTAGCATTTTCAAATTCAGTAACACTGCCGCCAACAATAAAGGTTAATGTGCCATTCGTCGCGCCCGCTACGCCACCAGAAACAGGTGCATCTACAAAACTAACGCCGCGTTTGGCAAGCTCGCTTGCAACAAATTTTGCCGTATCGGCATCAATTGTGCTGCAATCAATTACTTGCGTATTATTTGTAAGCGCTGCGCCAACACCGTTTTCATCTAAATAAATAGATTTAACATGCTTGCCAGCAGGTAGCATGGTAATGACAAAATCTTTCTCTTCCACGCATGCTAAGGCTGTTGTAGCGCTATTAGCACCTTTTTCAACCAGTTCAGACACAGCAGATTCATTTAAGTCAAATACCGTAACTGCATGACCTGCTTTTACAAGATTTGCAGCCATTGGGCCGCCCATATTACCTAAACCAATAAATCCAATATTTGCCATGATTATTCCTATAAATCCGTTAGTGGATGCCCGTTTGGCCATTCAACATTAAAGAATGATTCAATCACATCGCTATCTACATTGCTGATGGCGTCAAATTGCCATTGAGGCGCATTGTCTTTATCAATCAATAATGCGCGCACACCTTCTTTAAATTCACCAAGCTGACCACAGCGTACGCTCATACCAAGCTCCATTTGAAAGCAGGCTTTGAGTGATAAGCCATTTGCACGCTTAAGCTGCTGATATACTAAATGGGCACTCAAAGGGCTACCATGCGAAAGGCCTTTTTGCGCACGCGTGAGCCATTTATCGTCTGTTTCAAACGATAATATTGCATCTACTTTATCGGTAAGTTCGTCTACTTCTGCCATTGCAGCAAATACTGCGTTGTGCGATTCCACATTGGGTGCCAGGTCTATATCACTTTTTGCATTAAACGTTGTTAATAAATGACTTAACGCTTGATGGTTTTCATCAGCATTGGTTGACCACTTTGTACTTATAAGTGAATCGATTAACTCACTTTTAAACTGATGCTCAATTACCGTATCGCCTAAACCAATATAAAGCGCATCTAAGGCGTTCACCGATGCACCGGTTAATCCTAAAAATAAGCCTACTTGCGTTGGCATTTTATTTAGAAAATAGCTGCCACCGACGTCTGGGTATAAACCAATGGTAATTTCAGGCATCGCGATACGCGATGATTCAGTTAACACACGGTGAGATGCACCAGCCATTAAACCAAGGCCGCCACCCATAATAATGCCGTTACCCCACACACATAGTGGTTTTGCATAATTATGGATAAGGTAATCTAAACGATACTCTTTGCTGAAAAACGTCTCGATATAATCGCTTGGCTCACCGGTATGCATTGCATTGTACAAGCTAACTACATCACCACCGGCGCAAAACGCTTTATCGCCCGCACCTTGTAACAGCACCATGCTAACGTGTTCATCACTTTGCCAATCAAGTAACTGGTTATAAAGCAGCTCAATCATTTCAAGATTAAGCGCATTCAGTGCCTTTTCAACGTTTAAGGTTGCGATACCGATAACAAAGCCGTTATCGGTATTTTTTGTTTCAAACGTAACAACAGCCATTAGCCGTTCACCCAGTTTGCTTTGCGTTTTTCTAAAAAGGCATTCACGCCTTCTTTTTGATCTTGCGTATCAAATAGGTTGATGAAAAGTTCGCGCTCAAGTGGTAACGCAGAAGTCATAGTGCCCGAGCGGCTATGTTGGATCAGTGATTTACACGCAGCAACCGAAGTTGGGCTTTGTTCTTCAACTTGTTTTGCAAGAGTCATTGCTTTGTCAAATGCTTCACCTTTGCCAACAACCTCTTCCACAAGTCCAATATTATGGGCTTTTTCGGCAGTTAATCGCTCACCACATAAAATCATGCGTTTCGCCCAGCCTTCACCTACCAGCCATGCAAGGTTTTGCGTACCGCCAGCACAAGGTAATAAACCCACTTTTGCTTCAGGCAATGCCATTTGCGCTTGTTCTTCAGTAATACGTAAATCACATGCAAGTGCAACTTCTAAACCGCCGCCCATGGCGTAACCATTAATTGCAGCAATTGACACACCACGGAAGTTACTTAACGCTTCAAACGCCTGGCCAAAAATAATCGACATTTCAGCGGCAACGCCTTTGTCGCCACTTGCAAATAGGTTTAGGTCAGCGCCAGCTGAGAAGAATTTTTCACCTTCCCCTGTGATCACAAGCGAATACACATCTTTATTGTTATTCAGATCAGCTACCATATCACGCAGTTGTGTAAGTGTTTCTTTTGTCCACGTATTTGCCGGTGGATTAGACATAGTAACAACTGCAATATGCCCTTCAATCGATAATTTGATTTGTGCGCTCATTATGCTCTCCTTACAGAATTTCTTGTGTACCTTCAGCTAAAATTCGACGACCAATAATAAGGCGCATAATTTCATTTGTGCCTTCTAAAATTTGGTGTACACGCACATCACGGAAGTGACGCTCTAATGGGTATTCTTTGATGTAACCATAGCCACCGTGAAGTTGCAGTGCATCGTCACATACTTTAAAACCAACATCGGTTGCATAGCGTTTTGCCATTGCGCAATAGGTAGTGCGCTCAGGATCTTTTTCATCCAATTTAAATGCAGCAAGGCGTACCATTTGACGAGCAGCTACAAGTTCTGTGTTCATATCAGCTAGTTTAAATTGCAATGCTTGGAACGCTGCTAATGGTTTGCCAAATTGCTTACGCTCACGCATATAATCTTTTGCTGTATTAAGTGCTTGCTGCGCAGTACCAATTGAACAGGTCGCGATATTAATACGGCCGCCATCTAAGCCCATCATGGCAAATTTAAACCCTTCGCCTTCTTGACCTAATAGGTTTTGTTTTGGAATACGCACACCATCAAACGAAATAAGACGTGTAGGTTGCGCATTCCAGCCCATTTTTTCTTCTGCTTTGCCGTATTCAATGCCCTCAGCATTTGCATCAACAACAAACGCCGAAATACCTTTCGGACCATCCTCACCAGTGCGCGCCATAACCACTAATAAATCGGTTTCTCCAGCGCCTGAAATAAACATTTTTGAACCAGAAATCACATACTCATCCCCTTCTAAAACCGCTTTGGTTTTAAGAGATGCAGCATCAGAACCGGAACCTGGCTCAGTTAAACAGTACGATGCTAACAATTGACCCATCACAAGTTCATCACAATACTGCGCTTTAACGTCATCAGTACCAAAACTTGCAATCATCCAGGTAGCCATATTGTGAATGGTTAACATGGCAGTCGTTGCCGTGCAGCCCATTGCCAACTGCTCGAAGATAATGCTCGAATCAAGACGCGATAAACCAAGACCGCCAGCTTCTTCTGGCGTATATAAACCACAGAAACCTAGTTCACCCGCTTTTTGGATTACGTCTTTTGGAAAAATATGTTCTTGATCCCACTTGCCCGCATTTGGCAATAATTCACTCATAGCAAACTGTTTAGCGGTTTCTGCAAACGCTTGTTGATCTTCAGTTAGATTAAAATTCATAGTCACCCCTTTGAACGGCAGATAAGGCAAATGCCTTATCGTAGGTTGATACTCATATTTGGACCGGTTGCGATATCATCTTCAAACCAGCGTGCAGTAATTGTTTTAGTCTCAGTGTAAAAACGAACACCTTGTTTACCATAAGTGTGTTGGTCGCCGTAGAATGATCCTTTCCAACCTGTAAATGAGAAGAAAGGAAGAGGTACCGGAATAGGCACATTAATACCCACTTGCCCTACTTCAATGTCATGCTGGAATTTACGCGCTGCAGCACCGCAAGCAGTAAATAAAGACGTACCATTACCGTAAGGACTTTCGTTGATGATTTGGATTGCCTCTTCTAATGTATCTACGCAAATACACGCAAGCACAGGACCGAAAATTTCTTCTTTGTATAAGTCCATTTCGCGCGTTACATCAGTAAATAGCGTTGGGCCTACCCAGTTACCTTTGTCATAACCTTCGACAACAAAGTCAGAGCCATCAATTAAGCACGTTGCACCTTGCGCTTTACCACTTTCAATAATTGATAAAATACGTGCTTTTGCTTGTGGCGATGTTTGTGGGCCATAGGCAGCTTCTGGGTCGTTCCAAACGCCCGGGCGTACTTTAGTAAATTCTTCTTTTAATTCGTTAATCCATTCTTTTGATTGACCAACAAATACAGCAACTGAAATCCCCATACAGCGTTGACCAGCAGCACCAACGGATGCACCAACAAGGTTTGAAATGGCACGCTCTTTTTTCGCATCAGGCATAATTACCATGTGGTTTTTAGCACCAACACAGGCTTGAACACGCTTAAGATTCGCTGTACCACGTGAATAGATGTACTCACCAACACCACATGAACCAACAAATGAAATTGCACGTACACTTGGCTCGTCTAAAATACGGTCAACTTGGTGTTTTGTGCCGTGAACTACTTGAAGAACACCTTTAGGTGCGCCAGCTTCTTCAAACAGTTCAACTAAACGCATTGGCGTAAGTGGATCTTGCTCAGACGGTTTTAAAATGAAGGTATTACCGCAAACAATCGCCATTGGGAACATCCAAAGTGGGATCATTGCAGGAAAGTTAAACGGAGTAATACCAGCACACACACCAAGTGGCTGCATATACGAATAGGTATCGATATTACGCGCTACGTTTTCAACGGTTTCACCCATCATTAATGCAGGCGCATTAGCTGCTTGTTCAACAACTTCAATACCACGCCACACATCGCCTTTAGCATCTTCAAAGGTTTTGCCTAATTCGTGACAAATAATTGTTGCTAATTCGTCATGGTGTTCTTTTAAAAGCGCAGCGTAGCGCATCATAATGCGTGCACGTTCTGTTACCGGTACGTTTTTCCACGTTTTAAACGTTTCTTTCGCAGACGCAATGGCTTCATCAATTTCACTGTCTGTTGCTAATGGCACGTGTGCCAGCACCTCTTGGTTAGCTGGATTTACAACATCTAACCAGTCATTTGATTCCGATTGGCGCATTTCGCCATTAATATATAAAGGAACCTTTACCATTATTCTTCTCCCCAAATAAAAAAGGCGCATTAACGCGCCTTTAATTTTTAATTATTTTACTTCAATTGCCATTGCGACCGCTTCACCACCACCAATACACAGTGATGCAACGCCTTTATTTAGGCCACGGTTTTTTAGTGCATGAATAAGCGTTACTAAAATACGCGCGCCACTGGCACCGATTGGGTGCCCAAGTGCACATGCACCGCCATTCACGTTTACTTTATTGTTATCAAGTTGCATTTCGTTAATCGCAAGCATCGTCACCATGGCAAATGCTTCGTTAATTTCCCAAAGATCAACGTCTTCTTTCGACCAGCTCGCTTTTTCTAACACTTTTTCCATCGCACCAATTGGTGCTGTCGTAAATTCAGCAGGAATATGTGAATTTGTCGCATGGGCTTTAATTTCACAAAGTGGTGATAAACCAAGTTCTGCTGCTTTAGACGCTTTCATTAAAACAAGTGACGCTGCACCGTCAGAAATTGACGATGAGTTTGCCGCTGTAATGGTGCCATCTTTTGCGAATGCAGCACGTAGTGAAGGTATTTTCTCAGGACGCGCATTACCTGGCTGCTCATCAATTGCTACTGTCACATCACCTTTACGACTCGCATAGGTATGTGGCGCAATTTCAGCTTCAAATGCACCACTTTCAATTGCAGCGCTGGCTTTAGAAAGAGATGAAATGGCAAACGCATCCATATCGTCACGGGTTAAGCCATACTTATCAGCTGTTTCTTGGGCAAAGCAGCCCATTGCTTTATTGTCGTATGCATCTTCTAAACCATCGGCCATCATATGATCTTTAATTTCACCATGGCCCATACGGAAACCGCCACGTGCTTTTGGTAAGAAGTAAGGTGCGTTACTCATGCTTTCCATACCGCCTGCAACCGCAACGTTAATACTGTCTGCTTTAATTAAGTCATGGGCTAACATCGCTGCTTTTAAGCCTGAACCACATACTTTATTAATCGTTGTTGCGCCTGTTGCTAAATTAAGCCCTGCTTTTATCATTGCTTGACGTGCAGGTGCTTGGCCAAGACCAGCTGGCAGTACGCAGCCCATAATTACTTCGTCAATCATATCAGCGTTTAAATCGCAGCTTTCAATACTACTTTTAATTGCTGTAGCACCTAAATCAGTTGCATTTACCGATGATAAAGCACCCATAAAACCGCCCATTGCAGTGCGTTTTGCACTCACAATTACTACCGGATCGATTTGAGAATTTTCAACAGACATTTGTTATCTCCAAAATTTATATGTTTTCAGCATACATAAAAATTACGTTTACGCAAACGTAAATCTAGATGTCATACCTTTTATAGTGTTAAGAAATAATGACAATGAAGGGTAATTGTGTAATGAAATTAGTCCGCTAAGGCTGGTGTGCTTTGAAAGTAGTGAAGTGTCTACCCTGCTAATCTAAGACTAATTGGCTAACATAAACACCTTACACAAGCTCACAGCTTTACCTTTACGTAAACTTCACTTATAGTTAATTACCAAATTAATGAGGTGTAGTTTAGATGAGTACAGAAAATACAGAACAGACCTTTAGTATTAGCGAACTTGCAAAAGAATTTGACATAACAACTAGAAGCATTCGTTTTTATGAAGACCAAGGTTTGGTAACGCCCCGCCGTCAAGGGCAAACACGTATCTATAGTAAACGCGATAAAGTGCGTTTAAAACTGATCTTACGAGGTAAACGCCTAGGATTTACGCTAGCTGAAACAGGCCGCTTGTTCGAGCTATATGATGCCGACAAATCAAGTGCAACTCAACTTAAAATTATGCTTGAGCTAATCTCTGATAAAAAAGCGCATCTTGAGCAGCAAATGGATGACATTAAAGTTGTTTTAATGGAACTCGTTACCGCTGAACGTCGCTGTCGTGACACACTTAAAAACCTAGACGACGCTTAAAATAATAATCACACCTTATGACAACAATACATCAATAGGATACACACAATGAGCACCGTTTCTCTTTATAAAGAATTAAATTTTGGTCTTGGTGAAACAGCCGACATGATCCGTGACCACGTAAATAGTTTTGCAACCAACGAAATTGCCCCACTCGCAGAAAAAACTGATATCGACAATATGTTTCCAAACGAACTTTGGCCAAAGTTTGGTGAAATGGGTTTATTGGGCTTAACCGTTGATGAAGAGTTTGGCGGTTCAAACTTAGGTTACCTTGAACATGTAATTGCAATGGAAGAAATCAGCCGTGCTAGTGCGTCTATTGGTTTAAGCTACGGTGCACATTCAAATTTATGTGTAAACCAAATTGCCCGTAACGGTAACCAAGCACAAAAAGAAAAATATTTGCCAAAACTTATTTCAGGTGAACACATTGGTGCGCTTGCCATGAGTGAACCAAATTCAGGTTCAGACGTTGTTTCAATGCGTTTAAAAGCCGAAAAGCGTGGCGATAAATTCATTCTTAACGGTAATAAAATGTGGATCACTAATGGTCCAGATGCAGATACCTTTGTTATTTACGCAAAAACAGATTTAGAAGCGGGTCCTAAAGGCATAACAGCCTTCATCGTAGAAAAATCGTACCCAGGTTTTAGCCAAGCACAAAAACTCGATAAATTAGGTATGCGCGGCTCAAACACTTGTGAATTAGTGTTCGAAGATTGTGAAGTACCAGAAGAAAACATTCTTGGCGAATTAAACCAAGGTGTAAAAGTACTGATGAGCGGCCTTGATTACGAACGTGTTGTTTTAGCCGGTGGTCCGCTTGGCATTATGCAAGCCTGCATGGACATTGTTGTACCTTATATTCATGAACGTAAACAGTTTAATACTGAAATTGGCAACTTCCAGCTAATTCAAGGCAAGATTGCTGATATGTATACGCAAATGAATGCCGCGCGTTCATACGTTTATACCGTTGCAAAAGCCTGTGACCGTGGTGAAACAACCCGTAAAGATGCTGCTGGCGCAATTTTATATGCTGCAGAGCTTGCTACCAAAATGGCACTTGATGCAATCCAAATTCTAGGTGGTAACGGTTATATCAATGAATATGCCACAGGCCGATTACTGCGTGACGCAAAACTGTATGAAATTGGTGCGGGTACATCTGAAATTCGCCGTATGTTGATTGGTCGTGAACTATTTAACGAAAGTAAATAGGGAGTACCATGACCATATTAACTTCAAATATTAACCCGCTTGATTCAGACTTTTTAGCAAAAGCTGAATCAATGCAGGCACTTGTTGATGACTTAAAAGCTAAAACGCAAGAAATAACTCAAGGTGGTGGCGAGCGCTTAGTTGAACGTCATCGCGGTCGCGGTAAATTATTTGTCCGTGACCGTATAAATTGTTTATTAGACGAAGGTTCACCGTTCTTAGAAGTATCACAATTTGCAGCTTTTGGTGTGTACCCAGAACAAATCCCATGTGCAGGTGTAGTCGCAGGCATTGGCCGCGTTAAAGGCGTTGAATGTATGATCATCGCAAATGACGCAACAGTTAAAGGCGGTACCTACTTCCCTATTACGGTAAAAAAACACCTGCGAGCACAAGAAATTGCAGAACGTTGTCATTTACCGTGTATTTATCTTGTTGATTCAGGCGGTGCTAACTTGCCTGAACAAGACGAGGTATTCCCAGATAAACTGCACTTTGGCCGTATTTTCTATAACCAAAGCCGTATGTCAGCAAAAGGTATTCCGCAAATTGCTGTGGTAATGGGCTTATGTACCGCAGGTGGCGCTTATGTGCCAGCAATGGCAGATGAAAGTATTATCGTAAAAGAGCAAGGCACCATCTTTTTAGCAGGTCCACCTCTTGTAAAAGCAGCAACCGGTGAAGAAGTATCCGCCGAAGAACTTGGCGGCGCAGATGTGCACTGTAAAACATCCGGTGTTGCCGATCACTACGCTGAAAATGATGCGCATGCCCTGTCAATTGCACGCCAATGTGTTTCGCGTTTAAACCATACACGCCCGACCGCACCAATTTTAACAAATTTCAAAGCACCGCGTTATGATGCGAAAGAAATTTACGGCATTGTAGGTACCGATCTTAAAAAACCATTTGATGTTCGTGAAGTGATTGCCCGTGTTGTGGATGATTCATCGTTTGATGAATTTAAACAATACTTTGGCGAAACATTAGTTACTGGCTTTGCTGAGATTTTTGGTATGCCTGTAGGCATTGTTGCCAACAACGGTATTCTTTTCTCAGAATCAGCGCAAAAAGGCGCGCACTTTATTCAGCTTTGTGCCCAGCGCAATATTCCATTGGTGTTTTTACAGAATATTACTGGCTTTATGGTGGGTAAAAAATACGAAGCTGAAGGTATCGCAAAACACGGTGCGAAAATGGTAACAGCTGTAAGCTGTGCCGATGTGCCAAAATTTACTATTTTGATTGGTGGTTCGTATGGCGCTGGTAACTACGGCATGTGTGGCCGCGCATTTGAGCCAACCATGATGTGGATGTGGCCAAATGCTCGAATTTCAGTAATGGGTGGTGAACAAGCCGCTGGCGTATTAACCCAAGTAAAACAAGACGGTTTAAAACGTAAAGGCCTTGCAATGAGCGACGATGAAGTTGCTGCCTTTAAAAAACCAATTATTGCGCAGTATGAAGAACAAGGTCATCCGTATTATGCCAGTGCACGATTATGGGATGATGGCATCATCGACCCTGCTGAAACACGAAACGTACTCGGACTTGCTTTAAGTGCAGCGAAAAATGCACCAGAGCAAGAATCGAAGTTCGGCGTATTTAGAATGTAGGAGTAAGTGATGTCTGTAACCTTAACAATAACAAAACAAAAAGTTGCGACCCTTACAATTGAACGCAGCGAAGTACATAACGCATTTGACGCACACACTATCGCACAACTGATCCAACAAATTGAATATGCCAACACATTGGATATTCGCGCGTTAGTATTAAAAGGCGAAGGCAAGCATTTTAGCGCGGGTGCTGATTTAAACTGGATGAAATCCATGGTGTCGAATACGTTTGAAGATAACGTAGCGGATTCAATGAAACTTGCCCGTTTAATGCAGGTACTGTTTGAAACCAAAGTGCCTACCCTATGTTTAGTGCAAGGCGCAGCTTTTGGTGGTGCACTTGGTTTAATTGCCTGTTGTGATATTGCTGTGGCTGATGAGAAAGCGAAATTTTGCCTAAGCGAAGTAAAACTGGGCCTTATCCCGGCGGTAATTAGCCCATATGTGATTAATGCCATTGGTGAGCGACAAGCGCGCCGTTATTTCCAAACGGCCGAAGTGTTTTTTGCTGATAAAGCACTTACGCTTGGTTTAGTTCATGAAGTGTCAGATTCACCTGAAGATACACTCGACAACCTACTTCATGCAATTTTACAAAATGGTCCAGAGGCTACAAAGCAAGCTAAACAGTTGATTTGTGATGTAGCAAACAAACCGATTGATATCGATTTACGACAACTGACTGCAGAGCGTATTGCCCAAATTCGTGTATCGGATGAAGGACAAGAAGGTCTGCAAGCCTTTTTTGATAAACGCAAACCTAGCTGGCAATAGAGAGCATCACCATGATCAATAAACTTTTAATAGCAAACCGCGGTGAAATTGCGTGTCGCATTATCAAAACAGCACGTCGTTTAGGCATTAAGACAGTTGCGGTTTATTCTGACGCTGATATTCATGCAGAGCATGTAAAAGCAGCGGACGAGGCCTACCATATCGGCGCTGCACCAAGTCGTGAATCGTATTTAGATGGCGATAAAATTATAAACGTCGCGATTAAAGCTGGCGTAAATGCTATTCACCCAGGCTATGGCTTTTTATCAGAAAATACGCATTTTGCTGATAAGTGCGAGCAAAATAATATTATCTTTATCGGCCCAAGCAGCGACGCAATTAACGCAATGGGCTCAAAATCACGCTCAAAAGAACTGATGTTTGAAGCTAATGTACCACTGGTACCTGGCTACTATGGCGAAAAGCAAGACCCGGCCTTTTTACTTACAGAAGCGGAAAAAGTAGGTTTTCCCGTTTTAATTAAAGCGACTTATGGCGGTGGCGGTAAAGGTATGCGTGTGGTGCGCGATAGCGCATCATTTAACAAAGAGTTAGAAGGTGCAAAGCGGGAAGCACTTGCAGGCTTTGGTAACGATAAAGTTTTGATTGAACGCTATGTTGAGGCGCCTCGTCACGTAGAAGTACAAGTTTTTGCAGATAACTTCGGTAACTGTATCTATTTAGGCGATCGCGACTGCACACTGCAGCGTCGTCACCAAAAAGTGATTGAAGAAGCCCCTGCGCCAGGTTTAAGCGCAGAGCTTCGTAAAGAAATGGGAGAAGCGGCGGTACGCTGCGCTAAAAAAATTAACTATAAAGGCGCAGGTACCGTTGAATTCTTATTGTGTGGCGATGAATTCTTCTTTATGGAGATGAATACACGCTTGCAAGTAGAACACCCTGTTACTGAATGTGTGGTAGGTCAAGATTTGGTAGAATGGCAATTAGCCGTTGCTAGTAACGAGCCACTACCACTAGAACAAGACCAAGTTGTTATTTCTGGCCATGCTTTCGAAGCACGTATCTACGCAGAAGAGCCAAGTGATGACTTTATGCCATCTTCGGGTTTATTAAGCCTATTTGATATGCCAAATGAGCATACAAGTGATCTTTCAGCAGTAAGAATCGATACGGGTGTAATTGAAGGTTCTGAAATCTCGGCATTTTACGATCCGATGATTGCAAAACTGATTGTGCATGGTGCAAATCGTAAAGTTGCGTTACGCCAGCTATCACTTGCGCTTGAGAAAACAGCCATTTCAGGTGTTGCGACTAACGTAAGCTTTTTGCATACCTTAGCAAATCACCCAAGTTTTATTGAAAGCCCAACTAGCACCCATTTTATAGATGATCACATTAGTGAGCTAACGCAAAAAGATGAGCAAGAACAGACTCTGCAATTACTAATGGCTGCACTTGTTTATATTAATGCAAATACGTGTCAAACAAGTACATCACCTTGGAATACGCTTACCGCATTTAGCTTAAATGCCAGTAATCATTACACCTTACCATTTGTAGATTTTGACCTTGAATGTCAACGTAATAACGATGCTATGACCTTGGTTTACGATACTGAACACTTTGCAGTAAATGCCGATTTTAACGGTAATAACCTCACGGCGTTTATCAATGGTGAAAAACACACCGCGAAGTTTGTATTAGATGAGCAATCTATTGCTATTATGCACAGTGGTAATACCCACCAGTTTGCATTGAAAAGTAAGCACTATGTGGCTGAAAAGCAAAACGATGGTAATAGTTTACAAGCACCACTTAATGGCACTGTAGTCAAGCAAGTAGCAAGCGTTGGCGATAACCTTAAACAAGGTGATGCAGTTATCATTATTGAAGCGATGAAAATGGAATACACCTTAACGGCACCATTTGATGGCCAGTTAAGCCAATTTTATTTTGCTGAGGGCGATCTTGTATCGCACGGTGACCTACTTGCTAAAGTTGAGGAAGCCTAATGCAACCAAAGTTTGTAAAAGTAGTTGAAGTAGGTGCTCGTGATGGCTTGCAAAATGAAGGTTCAGTTTCAACCCAAGATAAAGTATTGCTGATAAACGCGCTTGCAAAAGCGGGTGTTAAGCATCTCGAAGCCGGTGCATTTGTGTCACCCAAATGGGTGCCACAAATGGCAGATTCTAGCGACGTATTAAGTCAAATTGATAAAACTGAGCTCACTACATTCAGTGCGCTTACTCCCAATTTAAAAGGCGCTGAGCTTGCATTTAATGCAGGCGCTAATGAATTTGCGATATTCACGGCGGCAAGCGAAGCCTTTACCCAAAAAAACATTAATTGTTCGATTGATGAATCAATAACACGTTTTCAACCTGTAATGGATTTTGCAAAGCAACATAATATTCCAGTACGCGGTTATGTGTCGTGTGTTATGGGTTGCCCCTACGATGGTGCTGTTAGCCTTGATACTGTTGTAAAAGTAACCAAAAAGCTTTTAGCTATGGGCTGCTACGAAGTATCGCTTGGAGACACCATAGGTGTTGGCACACCTCAATCTACCGAACAATTATTAAACGCCCTGCTTGAGCAAGTATCAGCTGACAAGTTAGCTGTACACTTTCACGATACCTACGGCCAAGCACTTGCTAACGTGTATACCGCGCTTAATATGGGCATTAAAACCGTGGACAGCGCAGTTGCAGGCCTTGGTGGCTGCCCTTATGCTGCTGGTGCGTCAGGAAATCTTGCCACTGAGGATTTAATTTATATGCTTAATGGACTTGGCATTGAGCATGGAATTGATTTAGAAATGCTAGCCCAAGCAGGTTGGCAAATTAGTGAAGCATTAAATAAACAACCAACAAGTAAAGTTTCACTGGCATTAAAAGCCAAACTAACTTAACCGATTTCTCGCCCTACTCGTTCAGGAGAATTTTATGGCAGGTTTTAATAAGGTCGTCGACAATTATCAAGACGCACTTGAAGGCATTAAAGACGGTGATACTGTTATCGCAGGCGGATTTGGCTTATGTGGTATTCCAGAGGGCTTAATCGCAGAAATTAAACGTAGAAAAACCACTGATCTTACCGTGGTTTCAAATAACTGTGGTGTGGATGATTTTGGCTTAGGTATTTTATTACACGATAAGCAAATTAAAAAAATCATCGCATCATATGTGGGTGAAAACGCGATTTTTGAACAGCAATTACTTAACGGTGAAATTGAAGTTGAGTTAACGCCACAAGGTACGCTCGCTGAAAAAATGCGCGCTGGCGGAGCCGGTATCCCTGCATTTTATACCGCAACGGGTTACGGTACACCGGTAGCTGAAGGCAAAGAAGTAAAAGAATTTGATGGTCGCCCGTATATTCTTGAAGAATCAATTACCGGTGAATTTGCCATTGTAAAAGCGTGGAAAGCAGATCGCTACGGTAACTTAGTGTTTCGCCACACAGCAATGAACTTTAACCCAATGGCCGCTACAGCAGGTAAAATTACCGTAGCTGAAGTGGAAGAGATTGTTGAGCCTGGTGAACTATCACCAAGCGAAATCCATACTCCAGGCATTTATGTTAATCGCGTGATTAAAGGTAACTTTGAAAAACGCATCGAACGTGTAACAACAAAAGATTAGGAGGCAACATGGCGTTATCAAGAGAACAAGTTGCAATGCGTGTTGCACAAGAACTTCAAGACGGTTATTACGTTAATTTAGGCATTGGTATTCCTACCTTAGTGGCAAACTATGTACCCGATGGTATGGAAGTCATGCTGCAGTCTGAAAATGGTTTGTTAGGTATGGGGCCATACCCTACTCGTGACCAAGTTGATGCGGATATGATCAACGCGGGTAAAGAAACCGTTACAGCAGCCACAGGTGCGGCAATATTTAATAGTGCCGAAAGCTTTGCAATGATCCGTGGTGGTCATGTAGATTTAACAGTACTTGGTGCCTTTGAGGTTGATCAACAAGGAAATATTGCTTCTTGGATGATCCCTAAAAAGCTCGTGAAAGGCATGGGGGGCGCAATGGATTTAGTGGCAGGTGCCAAAAATATTGTTGTTACCATGACCCACGCCAATAAGCACGGTGAATCAAAGTTACTTGAATCATGCACGTTACCACTGACAGGCGTTAACTGCGTTAAGAAAATCGTAACCGATTTAGCCGTGTTAGAAGTTAAAGACGGTGCATTTTATTTATTAGAGCGCGCACCCGGTGTAAGCGTTGATGAAATTATCAGTAAAACGGCTGGTAAGTTAATCGTTGAAGGTGACATTCCTGAGATGACAGTGTAAACGGCTTACACAGTAACAGTTCCTCATTCCCGGTGTAATGAACACTGAGAAACCCAACAAAAACCCCTCAATTGAGGGGTTTTTTCTTTTAACCCTATCGACAAAACGACTTGATAAATTTATCACGTCGCATTAAAAGGCTAATAAATGTCTTTGTTAAAGCCAAAATCAAGTTTTTTGATTAACTGCATAAACTAGCTCAAAAATACTTTTTTGTGCGAAAAACACACTAAATTATCGATTTGATAATATTTATTATAAATCATCGTTAATTATTAATAATCCAATCATTGTAAGCTTGAATTTTTAACGAATTAACAATCAAATTGATAAATCATTATTTTTTGTTCATTTTGATGTGACATTTGATTTTTGGTTTGGTACAAATTAATTAACAAACTTATCCAAGATAAGAAAAATTGACAGGAATGAGGAAAGAAGTATGTGTTCAATTTTTGGCGTACTAGACATTAAATCAGATGCAACGCAGTTGCGCTCACAAGCAATCGAAATGTCGAAGTTACTTCGTCACCGTGGCCCAGATTGGTCAGGCGTATATTCATCAGAAAAAGCAATTTTGGTACACGAGCGTTTAGCCATCGTTGGTGTTTCAAGTGGCGCACAACCACTTTATAACCCAGAGCAAACACACGTACTGGCAGTAAACGGTGAAATTTATAACCACAAACAATTAAAACAAGACCTAAACGTAGACTTTGAATTTCAAACTCAATCAGATTGCGAAGTTCTACTGGCACTTTATAAACAAAAAGGGCCTGAATTCTTAGATGACTTAAACGGTATTTTTGCATTTTGTTTATACGATGAAGAAAAAGACGCTTACTTAATTGGCCGTGACCACATTGGTATTATTCCACTTTATACCGGTCATGATGAGCATGGTAACTTTTATGTTGCATCTGAAATGAAAGCACTTGCACCTATTTGTAAAACCATTGAGGAGTTTCCTCCAGGTCATTACTTATGGAGTCAAGATGGTGAAATTCGCCCTTATTACGCACGTGACTGGCAAAGTTATGATGCGGTAAAAGATAACGAAGCAAAAGTAAGCGATGTAAAAGAAGGCTTAGAAGCAGCAGTTAAACGTCAATTGATGTGTGATGTGCCTTACGGCGTATTATTATCGGGCGGTTTAGATTCATCGGTAATCTCAGCAATCACGCAAATGTTTGCAGCAAAACGTGTTGAAGATAACGATGAATCGAGTGCTTGGTGGCCTCAGTTACACTCTTTTTCTATTGGCTTAGAAGGTTCGCCAGATCTAGCCGCTGCACAAAAAGTTGCAGATAGTATTGGCACAGTACACCACCCTATTACCTTTACAATTCAACAAGGTATCGATGCGCTTAAAGAGGTTATCTACCACATAGAAACATACGATGTAACGACCATTCGTGCGTCTACGCCAATGTACTTAATGGCACGTTATATTAAAGCCATGGGCATTAAAATGGTGCTATCAGGTGAAGGTGCTGATGAGCTATTTGGCGGTTATTTATATTTCCACAAAGCGCCCAATGCTAAAGAGTTCCATGATGAATTAAACCGAAAAGTAAGTAAGTTACACCAATTTGATTGTTTACGTGCAAACAAATCGATGGCAGCTTGGGGTGTTGAAGCGCGTGTACCATTCTTAGATAAAGAATTTGTTGATACCGCAATGCGTATCAACCCTGAAGGTAAAATGTGTAAAGACGGTAAAATCGAAAAACACATTATTCGTGAAGCATTCGATGGCTACCTACCAGATGAAGTATTATGGCGTCAAAAAGAGCAGTTCTCGGATGGCGTTGGTTATAGTTGGATTGACACCTTAAAAGAGCATGTTGAATCAATCGTAAGTGACCAAATGATGGAAGCTGCTGCGTTTAAGTACCCGATTAACACGCCACAAACAAAAGAAGCCTATTACTATCGTTCAATTTTTGAAGAGCACTTCCCAGGTGATGCTGCAGCGAAAACTGTACCACATGGTAAGTCGGTAGCCTGCTCTACTGAAGCCGCTCTTGAATGGGATGAAAGCTTTAAGAACAACGCCGATCCATCAGGTCGTGCAGCGGGCGTTCATAACGAAGCGTATTAATAATTCACTTTATATAACATGAAAAAGCCCGAATTATCGGGCTTTTTTTATTTAAAACGGTCTTGGGTTTTTAGTGAAAAACGCGTCTAAGCCTGTAGTTGAATTAAATTTTATAACAGCTATGTAACTTACATCACTATCAATCGAAGCGGGTTTAGTAAATACAACCTCATTGGTTACTGCGTTATTTCCCGACACTTGCCAATTAAGAGAGAGCTTCGCATTTTTATAATGCGTTTGCGGAAAACCTGTCGCACAATAACGCTTTGGCTCTACAAGCGTGCAACTCACCATTTTCCCAGTCTCTGTTACTTTAAGCGTTACATTTTCAATGGTTTCGTTGCTGTCGTTGTAAAAAGCCAAACCCGAGACCGTTAGTTGATTATCAACATGTGAACTGCAACCAAATAACGCGCTAAATAAAGCCATAAAGGCTAAGTTACGCATATTGTTTTGCACTGTGTAATACCCCTTTACATAAAAAGAGCGCCTTTAATATCAAGCGCTCTAGCCATAAAACCATAAATAAAACACACAAACGATTATTGATTTACGGCCATTTGTGCATTTGACACTTTTCGTGCTGCCATTAAATCAAGGTTAAGTTGTTTTGATATAGAAGTTAATAATTCAAGTTCTTGCTCAATCAGTGGTAACGCATCAATATCGTAAGCTGACTGACTTATCCACGCTGGTTCAATCAGATTAGTTTTATAACTAATTAAAAATATCGCTGTGTTATCAATAAATTCACACTCAAAGCCTTGTGCATCGGCTTTTTGCATAAACATGGTGTAAAGCGCTAGGATCTGTTCCATCATCACTGGCGTAAGTATATAGCGAGCAAGCACTTGATCAGTTGAAAATACTTCGAATGCTTGTTCAAAGTAGTTGTTTTCTAATTCAACTTTTTGTGTTGCTTTGGGGTCTTTTGTTAGCAAGTTTGCTACTTTACCGCGATCTTGCTGAACGATAGTGTGTGAATTAAAATTAAAGGGCATGGTTAACTTAACCATACAGCCTTTAAAAATTGTGTGTCGGCCATTATTACCACTGCGCTCAAGCTTTAGTTCACAAAATTGAAAGCCTATATTATCAAGCTCGCCAACAATGCTATCTTCTGTTTCAATGTGGTCAAAGCTAGGTGAGATCGCGAGTTTTTTAATCTCGTCTTTTTTGATTTCTGAGGTCAGTGAATAACTAAATTCACCATACATTTTAACTAATATCGGCATCACGTTTCGTTTGTAAAAGTGGATATAATCAAGCGCTGGTTTATACGTCCAACTAGTGCCAATACAAAACGCAAATATAAGTGTAGAAAAGAAACTACCATCGCCCCCTAGCGCAACCACTAACAAAACAAGAGTTACCACTGCAGGAAACACCTTTAAAATTAAGCAGGCGCTTTCGCTTTTCAAACTCGCTGTTAAACGAATCTCGTTGCTGTTCAATGAGATCTAACTTAGGTTTGATCTTATGTTCAAACGTGTTTTTTAAGGTGTCTGATGCTGGTACATCGGTAGCATTTTTTTTATGACGTCTGAAACGTATTGACAATGCGTCAATATACCCTTTTATTTCTTTCGACAAAAAATCTGAAAACTCATGTTTATCCGATGACATAAACTCTCCTTGTTGCTATAAAGCCCGTAACTAGTTTAAAAGTTCTTCGGCGTTAACCGGCTGTCGTTCAGATTCAGAAATTTCAAAAAATGCCATCGCTTTCACACCAACCATGGCGGCTATGATGTTGCCTGGAAACACTTGAATTGCGTTACGTAATGCACGATTAGCGCTATTAAAATTACGTCTTGCTGCGGATATATGCGCTTCTACATCGGCATAGGTACGCTGCGCATCAAGCATGGTGGCATCAGATTTTAGCTCTTGTTAATTTTATTTTTCGCGTCGTTAGACGTAACACCCAATCCGATACGCTATTCAAACTGCGATAAGCAATCATAAAAAATCAACAGTTTTTAATAACTAACAATTCGTACAATGTTACTCTTTGAAGACGCGTTTTCGACGTATAACTGCAGACCTGCAGCGTTATTGGGAACATCAAATTGTATTTGTGTACTGGTGACGTTTGACGGGGTTACTTTTAATGCGCCAATGACAATTTTGCTGTCTTTTGTAAAACCAACGCCGTTTGTTCGTTATCGTAAATTACAACCACAGGATCTTTAATCTTGTCGATGCCCATACCGGTCAGGGTAACTGTATCGCCGATGCGATAACGCCCTTTTTCAAGTTTGTTATTGAAGTTGCCTGATATTCGTGACAATTGAATCATCGGTAAATCTTCTATCGACATTATTTTAACTTTCTGCTCTGGTGCGCTGTCAAACACATCTAGCACTTTATCATAATCGGTGTCTTTTTCAGTTTGACTACTTAATACTGACCCAGATGCCATTACATTCGTTGTAAACAATAAGATAGGTAGCAAATAAGTAAGGTTCTTCATGTACTTCCTTGTATATCTATTTTAAGTTGAAAAAATGCATACGTTATATAATATGAGCGCTACTAACACTAATTGATAAATCATAACAATCCTTGTCATTTATGTTAGCAGTCAAATCACTGTTAAGAAGCAACCTTCATAAACAAAAACACTATAAGTGAATTCTCCATAACTCGCTATCTTTAATTTTTTCAAAAACACAACCGTCATTTGATGAAAATTTGTCCCCATTAGTCCAATTTATGAGTACTTCTGCGAAGTTATCTTGCGTTTTATCTGAAAGACGTTTTTCTTTAACGATATAGTTACCGGCTTTTGACACTCTTTGTTCAAAGCGGGCTGCTTTCTTTAACAGAGCTTGCTCAGCTCTCTTGGCTTTACTTCCTTCAAACCACACTTTGTCTACAAATGACTTTAGAGTTTCTAAGTCTCCCTCTTTTTGCGCTTGTTGATAAACATCGCATTTTTCTATAAAAACTGGATCTTGATTATTTTTGGCAGTGATACCGTAGTTTGGTGATGCAATTAAAGGTGCGCTAGACAATGCTAGCGCTAAAATAGTCCATCTAAATGTCATAACAGTCCTTATTTAGCTTGGTATGTAAATCGTTAATTATACTTGAATACGCGAATACTATTGCTTTGCGCGAATTTATTGCGTACTTGAAAATCACGAACATTGGTTGACTTTGGTACTTTAAATGACAATGAATCGTTTGATACTCGCGTAGGTTTAATACTTATATCTCCAAATTCAACTTTTGTATCTGTGTCAAACCCTGTACCAGTTATGGTAAATTCTTTACCTTTGTTTAAGATAACAGAGGTACCGCCAAAAATGAGTGGTGTATTTGCGCTAAAAGGTTCTAAATCCATTTCATTAGTTCTTTGATTGTCACTATACACAAATACTTTATAAGTTGATTTAGGTATCTTTAATTTGAATGAGATGCCCTTTTGAACTAACTCCACTTGCTTTATGTTGTAAGTCACTTGATTATTGTAAATTACCACAACGGGTTCTTTTAATTGGTTTAAGCCCATGCCGGAAATCATAACTGTATCACCGATGCGATAACGCCCTTTTTCAATTTTGTTATTGAAGTTGCCTGATATTCGTGACAATTGAATCATCGGCAAATCTTCTATCGACATTGTTTTAACTTTTTGCTCTGGCGAACTGTCATAGATATCAAACACTTTATCATGATCTGTGTCTTTTTCAGTTTGACTACTTATTACTGACCCAGATGCCATTACACTGGTTGTAAACAGCGAAAGAAATAATAAATTTGCTAACTTACTCATCTTTATCCTTTGCTAAGTGATTAAATACACTGTTTTACCAGTTAAGGTCACGTATTGTTAGAGTCAAACTTGAGCGCGAGTTGACCTTTATACAAGCGTTAAATTCTTCTCTAACAAATGACTTTTGCGCTCTATTTAAGTAAGTTCAGCATATACCAGTTATCATCTATATATCCAAACTCACAATATCCACCAACTGATTGTTCTTTTTGAGTTCTTACTATCGTTGTATCAAATGTATACCTGATTCGTAATAGCTTTGTGGCCCCCCATTTTTCATGACTCCTTCGAACTGAAGAAACCTTATGACTTTGAGGTTGCTTTATAAGCTCATAATCAGTTGTTTTAAAGTTTGCTATGCCGTTATATCGAGAGCCAAAGTACTTGTTATGTTGTTTTGTAACCAAACGTTCAAGCGCACCGGTATTATTCGACAGTACCTCCGGTAAAAATGATTTAAACGTATCATAGTCTTGGTTCGTTACAATGTCTGACGCTGTTGCACATTGGTTTTCTTGCTCACTATATTCGGAAGCATATACGTGACCTAGTGAAAACAAGCATACAACACAGAATAATTTTTTCATTTCAACTCCTATAAAAGCCCTTAAAAAAGGGCTTTATTTAGATTAACTATTTCGCTGCACATTCGTCATCTGTTGAGCGTGCAAATTCAGATTGTTTTACCATTACATGTTGTGTAACTGCTTGATAATGAGTGCCTGATTGACCTACTTCTACTTGATAGCGCTTAACAACATCAGGACATAAATCTCTGCCTGACTGCGCATCGCCGGAAACACTTAAAACATCACCGCCGAACTGTATGTAGTACGTACCAATACCATCATCAGCTCGAATACCCGTAAGTTCAACTGAGTGTGTTCCCTCATCTAGAGATACATAGACAGGCCCTACTTTTCGTTTTGGAGAGCTGTTGTCATATTTAACTGCGCCATTTACAGATAGTTTGTAAACGTCATCATTAAAGTTGCCGTTGTCGCCAAATATAATTTCTAGCTGACTTGGACCGAAGAAAGGATATTCGTTACTTAAATCACCATTTACTTCAACAGTAATAAAGCCGGTTTGAACCTGATTCGGCACTTTAACTACGAGCACTTCGGTAGTGGCTGAAACAATCGTCGCACTGATTCGTGTATCATTCGGGCCTGTGAATGTAACTTTATTATCTGAAATTTTTGTACTGAACCCAACGCCTTCAATTGTTACCTCAGTTCCGGGTGGCGCTTTATTAGGTGTAACATTTGTGATTGAAAGACTAGAGTCAATTAGTATTTCATAACCTAACTTTGCTTCATCGCCTCGATGTCTAACATAAACCGTGAGAGGACCAACTGCTTCTTCTATCTGTTGGATATTATCGAGTGTAAATGTTAGTTTTGTACCCTCTTTGTTTACATACTGAACATCAGTATCAAGCTCTTTACCCGTAACGCTATCAATAACAATTACTTCTGGTTCGTCGTCCCAAATTCCTTTTACAACAGCCATACCACTGCCGACAATCTCAAATGATTTTTGGGTATTATCTTTGAAAATTGTTCGTGGTGTGATGTCTGAAAGCGTTAGCCCCCACGAAACAACATAGTCGATTTTTGTCGGAACCGCCGCCATATCTTTTAGCGTTTTAGCCATATCTATCATTGCGGACGCAACCATCGACGCATCATATGCCGTGTCTATGGCCCCCCAACCAGGGAATAATTTCTTAGCAAGCTTTTCAGCAAGTGCCTTCCTAAAATCAGGCATTTGAATTTCATAGGCAGAAAGAATCGCCTGAGTAGCTGGGCCTACCGGTATGTTTGGCAATTTACTCATATCCATCGTTAGAATTGGTTGAATTTCTTTCTTATAAAGTTCTTGACCAATATTATATGCAAGATCCTTCCAATCCTGCTCAGTCACAGTGTCCTTAGCGGCTAGAGCTTCAACCTGATCTGTGATTGCAGGCATATGCTGATATACTGCCATAATAACATCGCGTACCATTTTAGCTTTTTTGGCGTTGTCAGCTGGTATACCAATTCCAACAGCATCAATTAGCGTATTGTAAAAGCGAATTACAATGTTATCGATGATCGTTCTAATCGCTAACATTTTCTTAGCTTTTTGGCCCGATAAATTATAACTTTCGGTACCTTTTAAACTAAAAGGACTGATGCCATAGATGCCATCTACACCAGGCGTGATTATTTGATACAAGCAGTCTTTATAAACGCATTTATCAATTAATGAATCAGCTGACCAAAATTCTAATCCAAGGAAAGTGCCACTCGTAGGTCCCATCATATCTTTGTGATAAGGCGTATCGACATGCTCTTGAAGTGGGTTATTTAAAGCACCGTCCTTTAAGTTACCGGTCATGGGGTTTACCTCATATACACGGTAACTTAAGTACAATTGGCTTCGGTTTTGTAACTCGACACAACCATCGTAATGAAGCACTTCGTGCCATTTAGGGTCTACGCCTTCACCACACTTATGTCCGGCAACAAACTTATTCTCTAGAAAGGTAGTTGCCTCCATAGACATATCGAAAAGCGCCCAAGTTCCGTTAGTTTCAGGGTAAGAAACAATACTTGGTTCAATTGACGTATCAGTATTGGTAGAAATAAATTTATTTGTCGCGCCAGTTTCACCACTGGCTTTAGCAACTCGATGCTTTTCGGCACTGTTAGGCCTAGTTACTTTGTCTAAAATTTTACGTCCATATTGGTTCAATAGCGCAATACGCTCCTGACGAGGTTCAGTAAATGAGAAAAACGCCGAGTCTTGTTTTAAATAAGCCACAGACTGTTCGATATAGTCTTTATACTCCTCAAATTCAGCGACTTTCTCTAAAAACTCCTGTGGTCCAATACCCGCACCTAATAACATTAAATCAAGATAAGCAACCAGTGCTGAACTCGCTGTAGACTCATCACTAAATTCGATTTTACGTTGACCAGGAACCAACAGCGTACTCAAATAAGTTTCACGCTCACCTTGTTGATTTACTGTATAGCTATAAATCACTTCAGGTTGGGTACCGAGTACTTGGTGCTCAAATGTATTTCCTGTTATAGCGGAACCATGGCTAGGTAAAATTCCGCCGATATGGGTAATTTCCTTTACATTGTTTGACGTTACATTAAATTCAACATTTGTGTTCAATATGTAACTAACAGCGTTACTTGCGCCATGTGTGTTAGTAACCCAATATGAACCACCAGTGATGCCTTCTGGCACTTGCACCGTGATTGTGTTTTCGTCAATCAAGCTTGCTTTAGCCGCTTTACTGCCAAAAAACACACTTGTGTCGTTATCAAAATTATCACCTGATAACGTTAACAAGTCTTTTTCTCCTATCGTTCTAATCTCATTAGACAACAGCGGTAAACTTGATTCGTGTACAGTGAAAGGCATTTCCTCAGAAATGTAATCTCCTTCATAGGCTACTTTTAGATAACCATTACCAACAGTATTTGGTACCTCTAAAGCCAATCTATAATTATTATCTTGATCTTGCGTGATTTGAGGCTTTGAATTTGTTACGACGCCGTTTACTTTGTATGACACCACAACATTCTGCGTTTGTTCTGTTAAACCACTTACGATTAACTCAGCCTTGTCTCCAGCTCTAACAAAATCTCTTACCGTATAAGCTGTTGACGTTACATTATTCGCCCAGCGCAGCATGATGCCGTTTTCTTCTATAGCGGTAATACGCGATGCGTGTTCCAAACGCTTTTGGTCATATACATCAAGAATATCATCATTGTCATCATCTAAATCTAAGTGGTCGATAAACGAATCATTGTCAAAATTATTGGGATTTTTTGGGTCGCCACTTTCTAACTGGTCGTCAATATTATTTCCGTCCGAATCCCTATCGATGTAATTTGGGAAAAAATCGTTATTTAGATCGTTGATACCTTCAATTTCATCACTAAATCCGTCTCCATCCGCATCTTCATCGAACCAGTTTGGAATACCATCCTCGTCGAAATCAATATGACTTGGTGCAGCCATAAGCGCGTACTCGAAGCCGTCCTTAATCCGATCTTTATCGTTATCTTGAGATACTAGACTAGATCCAAATGCATATTCCTTCATGTCATCAAAAGCGTCTACATCTTCATCGGTAAAAACACTTACGTTGTATATTAGGTCGCTTCCACCGGCGTAATTGTTATCCATTACACTTAGGTTATATGTACCGGCATTTTGAATTTGAAAGTTAACAATCACAACGTTTGGACTTACTGAACGATACATTTCATAAGATTCAAGCACTTCACCGTCTGCATTTGACAAATAAACTTGTGGTGAAAACCTTGGTGCATCTGTTCTAAAAATCGCGGTAATAAATTTAGTGTCTTGCACTTCGAACGCGAATAGATCGCCTTTATCAAGGTTTGAAGAAATCACACCATTAACGATAAACCCATGTTCTAAGCTTACTGGATTAGCAATTGATGGATTGTCATTAGGCTCCTGTTCAAAGAATTCCGGATAACTATTTTCATTAGGGTCGAAAGGTAAGTCATCCTCTAAATCAGGTGTACCATCTCCATCTTCGTCATTTTTTTCCCATGTACCTGTCGAAGGATCAATTACATCACCACCGTCGTTACCGTCAGTGCCATCATTTCCGTTTCCATCATCAGTCCCCCCATTTCCATCATCTGGTTGTACCGTATCAGGCTCTGTTTCTATAGGGTCGTTACATCCAGCTAATCCGAGTGACATTACACCACTCAAAAACATCGCTATAAGCGTTTTAGTCTTCATTAGTTGTCCTTTTTCTAATCTTTTATATCCGGTATAGATGAATCTTGTTGTCTATATGGGGTTTGCATTCTCGCAATCGCGTATGACTTAAGTGAAATGTAATACTCGTTAATATTAAATGTACCATCGGCGCCCGATACTAGGCCGAGCGCATTACAACCAAGTTGATGAGTACTCGGTACATAATTTACATATTTTTCGTCAAATGGATTAATTGAAACGTCGGTAAACGTTAAGATTTTACCGATTACCCAATTGGCAATGGGTACTTCAAGTTTTTTACACCAATTTACTTCTATCTTGAGTAAATTGGCATCTTGTACATTTAGAAATACATCGCCTTTAATATGCTTTTGTACTGGATTTCGATACATTAAATTATCGTTTGGGATTTCATACCAGACATTGCCGCTGCCATCTTTTCTTAAAACCTTATGTTTCTCGTAGACTTCGTTGGTAGGATGTAGTTGTTTAATTTGCGCACCTACCCCAAGCATATTGCTCCCTTCAACATAAGCTCTTGCAAGCAAATAAGCTCTACCGACCTCAATACCAGACGACTCATCACGCATAAATAATGGTGTCATACCTTGTGCTAACGCTTCTCGCATTTTTGCCATACTACCGTGATTCAATGTCCCCGATCTCACGGCATCAAACGTTGCTGCGTTTAATGTCATTTTGTCTCGGTAAATCGTCGCCCATTGAATCAAAAGCATGATTAATACAAGTACTATCGGAGCTAAAAATGGCAGACTAATTGAAAACTCAGCCATCGATTGTCCCAATTGGCCCCTTTTAACATTATAAGTTTTCATAGCTCGCTACTTTCGATCCCTGATTCTTAGCTGATTGAATCCGCATTAGCTCAAGAAACAGTTGGTCCATTCTATCTTTCGCCGCGGTGTCTACCACCAAATGGTTCTGAGCTTCAATTAAAACATCAGTTGCTTGTCTAACACGTGCAATCGCAAGGTTGTGCCAAGCTTTTGCATGCTCGTTGTCACTTGATATGCTGTTTTGATACGCATTAACCGCCGCGTCAAGACGGTTAGTGCGGGTGTAAATATTTCCCAACCGAAACCATGCTGGTGCATAATCTTTTTTATACGAAAGCAATTGACGATAAAGCCCTTCAGCTAGTTCTAAATGACCAGATTTGTATGCTGTATCTGCGTTACCTTCTAACACCAATAAATCAATATTGTTCTCTTGTGCAGCACTTTTCGGTGCATTTGCAGTTGAACATCCTTGTGTGAGTATTATCGCAAACACGAACGCAATGCATCGAATAAATTTTAACCCCATGAAATTACACTCCCTTCTTTTAACTTAAGCTTCTCTGCGTTACCAGACTTTAGCTCCAATACGTTTTTTGCGTTTTTGCATCGCGCGAATCTCCAAGGTGCTAAATGTTGATGTATTGAAGTTATACGTCCTTTACTATCCAAAAACACTGCATCGATATCGTAGGCCATCCACATTGTGTGAATGCTATTACAAGGCATAATAATTAGACCAAAATTATTTGATATTTTACGTCCAAGCAATCCCCGAAAGCGTAACCAAATTGAATCTGCAATACCCAAATCAAAACCTGCTATGTACTCACCATCGAGCATTAGTCTATTAACTCTCATAACTCACACTTCGTATATAAATTTCATAACGATAGGGAAAAATAAGATTGCAAATGTCACAGGAAATATGAATGCAACCAGAGGAAACACAAGTTTAACAGGCGCTTCTAGTGCCTTTTTCTCAGCACGTTGAAATCGTTCTACTCGTCTTTGATCAGCTTGTATCCGTAACGTAGAACCCAAACTCGCACCAGTACGTTCAGCTTGTGCTAAAGCACTTACTAAGTTGTTGATTTCACTTATGTGGACACGCTCAGCCATCGATCTAAATGCGTCAATTTTGCCAACACCAGAACGTAAATCTCGCATTACTTTTTCAAGTTCTACTTTTAATGGCCCTTCAGGGCCTTTATCGACAGATTGCGCAATCGCACCTGTTAAGTTAAGGCCTGCTTCCACCGCCATCGTAATAAAGTCCAGATAAACAGGAAGGGCTTTAACTATTTTTAATTGACGCTTTTTTTTCAAATCACTTAACGTGACTAACGGCAAAAAGTAACCAGCAATCAACGCGAAAACAATATAGTCTAACGCCATAGAGTCCAAAGCAGATAAACAAAACCACGTCATTAAACCGCATATTATTGACACAACAAGACGAATGCCAAAATAGTCTTCTGCTGAGATAATGTAAGAAAGACCAGAGATTTGAAGCTTTTTATTGGTTTTAACCAAGTAATCAATTGGTAAACGTTCACCGATGTAGTGGGAGGCAATTTTAACCAAAGGCCATATTATCTTTAACGATGGTGGCAGTGGGTCCATAAAATCGCGCGTATCTTCAGGCACTTCCTGTTTTATTTTAGTAACGCTATATATACCCAGGCATATTGATGCGCCAAAGAAAAAAAGTATCCAATAAACCATTTTTACCTTCTAAACATCTATGTTAACTATTTTCTGAATAAAGAAATATCCGATGTACAACATGACTGATGACCCAGCAATGACAATCCACCCCATCGGTTCTGTAAACAATCGTGACATGTGTACTGGCTCCATGTGATAAAGCACGTACCCCAGAAATATAGGTAAACACGTCATCACAATTCCCTGAATTCGACCTTGCGCAGTTAAACTGTCAATCTTACCTTCCATCTCTATTTTCTTTCTAAGAGTCTCGCCTAAACGTTCGAGCGTTTCTGCCAAATTGCCACCGATTTCTTTCGAAATTTGCATACCCGAAACTACCAGTTTAAAGTCTTGTTCAGGCATTCTTTCGACCATGTTGTCCAGGGCTTCCATAAAATCGACTCCCAACCGCTGCTCTCTTAAAAAGAGCGAAAACTCTTGAGAAATTGGTGCTTCAGCTTCTTGCACCATAGCCTCGATGGCGTTAATTAAACTTGAACCTGAGCGCATTGATGCGCAGATCATATTCAATCCATCAGGCAATTGTTGAATAAACTTTTTACGACGTCGTTTTTGTAAATACTTGTACAAATAAGGCGGTAAAATTGCCATACCAATAACGGCAATTAACGCAACAAACCATACGCCTGTATAAGCCCACACAACAATAAAAGTGACTACCATTAAGACAATGTTTCCAACAAAAAGCTTTCCAGGCTCAATAAATAGAAACATGTCTGAAAGGTTACGCTTCGCATTGTATTTGAAGGTTTCATGGTATTTTTGCGCTAACTCTTGTGAAATAAAAGAGCCTCCGAACACCAAAATAGCAACGGATATCCCAACTATTGCCATCAGTAAGATACTAGACATTTGGCACCTCAGGTTTGAAGATACTGAGATCTACATCAATACCACGATCGCGGAGGTTTTCATAAAACTCAGGCACCATACCTGTAGCCATATAGTGCCCAACGACCTTCCCGTTCTGGTCATACCCTGTTTGCTTAAATTTGAAGATTTCAGACAATTGCAAGGTGTTACCTTCTACGCCGGTAACTTCTGTAATTGACGTAACACGCCTTGAGCCATCGCTAAAACGTGATTGTTGAACAATCATATTAACTGCTGAGCCGATTTGTTCGCGTATCGCCATTATTGGTAAATCCATTCCCGCCATCATAACCATGACTTCAAGACGGGAAATACAGTCTCGCGGTGTGTTTGCGTGAGCGGTAGTTAAAGAACCATCGTGACCCGTATTCATCGCTTGCAGCATGTCTAACGCTTCACCGCCACGACACTCACCTACTACAATTCTGTCCGGGCGCATACGTAGACAGTTTTTGACTAAATCTCGAATTTCAACAGCACCTTTGCCTTCTTGGTTGGGTGGTCTTGCTTCCAGTGATACTAAGT
Organism: Pseudoalteromonas sp. MMG024; assembly: GCF_021654175.1. Taxonomy (NCBI): domain Bacteria; kingdom Pseudomonadati; phylum Pseudomonadota; class Gammaproteobacteria; order Alteromonadales; family Pseudoalteromonadaceae; genus Pseudoalteromonas; species Pseudoalteromonas sp. MMG024. The sequence goes on along the minus strand of NZ_JAKFZO010000001.1, from coordinate 300,407 downwards.
TAGGTTGATAGAGCTTAAGTTCGGCAGCATCTTCCACTGTAATAATACGTTCGTCATCTGGAATAAAGTTTGATAACACATTAAGTAACGTCGTTTTACCCGAGCCTGTACCACCAGAAATAACGACATTTCGCTTATTTAAAACAGTTGTTTTTAAAAAGTTAGCCATATTTTCATTCATCGAACCAAAGTTGATGAGATCTTCTATCTCTAACTTCTTCTCCATGAACTTACGAATTGTGATGCAAGGTCCCTTTAATGCTAATGGCGGAATTATTGCATTGACTCGAGAACCATCTTTTAAGCGCGCATCAACCATTGGCTGCCCTTCATCGATGCGGCGCCCAATTGGAGTCACTATTCGCTCAATTGCACTAAGCACTGCTTGTTGGTCGGTAAAGCTAATATCTGAAAGAAAAAGCTTTCCGGAACGTTCATAAAAGATCTCATCATAAGCGTTTACCATAATTTCAGACACATCTTTGTCGTTAACGAGTGCTTCCAAAGGGCCTAAACCAACAGATTCATCCAAAACCTCTTTAGCGAGCTCTTGTCCATCAATATGCGGAGGTACACTTAATCCTTTAATTATGTTTGAGATTAAATTTCCACTTTGAGAGCGCAATTCCTCATCAGACATTTCAGATACATTGACTCGTCGTAAATCAATCTGATTAATAAGCTCCTTGTGAACACGTCTACGCCATTCATTACGCTCTCTAATTTTTTGTCGTGTCTCGTCGTTGTCACCTTGAGCCAAATCATGACCTTCGATTTTAGTTTCAGGTATTGGCTTGCTCGGAACTGAAATGTCAGTTTCGAGTTCTGCGCCTAAAGGTCTATTTGTTAACGCGCTTGTATTAAACGATTGGTTAGAATTTGAAGAATGTTTGTTTTCAGCTTTTACGTAAATATGATAACCACCAATTTCGATTCTATCAGACTCCGATAAAGGTCCTGCAGACTCAATTTTTTGGCTATTAACAAATGTACCTGTACGACTCGCTCTGTCTTCTAAAAAAATACCTTCGGGACGGTAATATAATTTAGCGTGTTCTTTTGACACTTTAAAACCGTGTAGTTTAATGTGGTGATGCTTGTCTTTACCGATCAAACAAGATGGTTCACTGCAACGAACTGTGCCTACATCTGTACCCTTAGCTGTTTTTATACTTATCTCAAACATAATAACTAATCCAAGATATTAAACATGTCGAGCTTTTCAGCGTCACCGATCAACTCTTTAGCACGTTTTAAACGGTTTTGATGAGATTCGTCTTCAATTGGCACTATTTTTGGTGTAACTAGTATCACAAGCTCACTTTTCTTGTCGATAAAGTCGCGAGATTTAAAGAGCTCTCCTAAAATTGGAATGTCGCCTAACAATGGTACTTTGTTAACAGATTTAGACATATCACTATTAACCAGCCCTGAGATTACGAGTGTTTCACCATTTCTTACATTCACAACTGATTCTGTTTCACGGGTTTGAAAACCTGGGTAACCGGCAACCGTAACCGACGGGTCGATAGCACTAACTTCCGCTTTTACATAAGACACGATGTTGCCACTTTCATCTGATGTCGGCTCAATTTCTAATTTAACGCCATACTCTTTATATTCGACATTAAGCCCGCCATTAGAATCAGTAATTGGAATAGGAACTTCACCACCCGCTAAAAACTTAGCCTTTTCACCGCTTCGAGTGCTTAACGTCGGTCTTGCCAAAGTACGGGAATCTCCCTGCTCGTCTAACAATTGAATTTGCGAGGCAAGTCCAGTCACGATACCAAATGACGCATAACCGCTGCCTCCGATTGCAACATCACCGATAGACTCAACAATTTTGTCGCCAATATCACTTTGTGTATACGTTGCAAATAAATCATTATGCACAAAGTTCTTTACTCCACCGTAAGCAGGGCCTGCCATTGAATTGTCCCACTTTACACCAACATTTTTTAATGTGTTGTTACGCATTTCAACAATTTGCACATCCATGCGGATCATGTGCTTAAGATCAACCGATTGAGGAGATAAACTAAGCATTGAGGTTAAGTTTGGAATAACCTGAGACAATTTAAGTGCTTGTTTCATTGTTTCACTACTCACCTCACCCTCTAAAACAACGAGTGAACCAACTTGTTTGGCGCTAACCCCGGGCAATCCTGCAACTAGCACACGTACTTGCTCGACAAGTTGCTCCATATTGACCGAATCTACATTGACATAAATCTTTTTAGTATTGTTTGCCTCATCCCAAATTTGAATTTCAGTCTGTCCAAACTCTTCGGCAATAAGTAATAAGCGGTTGTCATCTAATACTTTCGCACTAACGATGCCACCTTTACCAACCACCACTCGCGTAACTTTAGAAACCGGCAAAACCTCTATAGCACCCACATGCATATCAAGTTTAATGCTTGCCAGCAAATAACTAGGAAAAAGCGCTACGACACACATCGCTAAATAAAATAAACTTCTCATTTTTATCCCTAAAACTTGTTATTCACATTATTTGCGAATGATTTCAATGTACTTAAATTTTCTTTAATTTTATTTTGACTGTTTACGCCTTCAGCTATACCACCGCTGCCACCAATAATGTATTCAACGTGATGCTCTCTTTCGTTATGTAAAAAAACGTCAGCCTCTTTTACTAGGCGATTTGTAACTTTAAGTTCATCAGTACGATTTCTAAGTAATGCCACGAAGTTTCCATACTCTTGTGCCAATGATACTCGCCCCGCGTCTTTAACCGACAGATCCAAAGTGACTGTAGAATAATCTTCGCTCTCGCCAAAAATACTTTGTTTGATTTTGTCCTTCTCAGATATGCTCTGACGCCCTGTCGCTAGCACAGTCACACGCTCTAATATTAAATGCAGGCTTTTTTCATCTTGGCTTTGGGATAAATACAAATCAATGAAATCTCCAGGTTTTAACATGTTTGCATTAGAGTTATTTTCATTAATATTTATCGTTACTGCACGACGACCATCTTGAAGGATGTCAGAGAACTGCTGTTGACCCGTTTTTGGTACATAAGAACGTAAAATCGGCTTTCCTGGTTGTACGTCATTTAGCATGATTTTGTTCGCGATTTGTCCAAAGTCATTTGGGTGCACTGCATCATCTGGCACATAGTCACTTGGGATTTCACGTACAACAACTGACTCAGGAGTTATTACATCACCTCGTGACAAAGGTGAAACCGCCACTACTACAGGCACTTTAACAATATCGGTACGTGCATACTGTTGTTTGATCTCTCCCTCTTTTACTTTTAGATAGTTTCCCACTGCCCAAGCAGCAATGCCCCCTAACAACAGTGAAACGAATAACAGTATCCAGTTTCTATCCAAAAATTTTATAGACTTCATGTAACTAAAACCTCTTCCTTAGTTGTTTGTTATATTTGTAGGGATTGGTGTTATGCTTTTTGCATAACTATATGCAGCGTAACTTTCTTTAATTTTTATCGTTAAAATTTCGATAGCATTTTTACCTTGATGCTCTTGTAAAAAACCGCCTAGCTCATTGCTTGGTATTGGCGTGAGTAACGCAGCAACCAGTGCCCCCGTAACAACGAAAAACTCGACTGCAGATTGTCCTTTTTGTGTCTTTTTCATCTATATGTCCGTGTCAACTTTAATTGCAGTAACAAAGGTTTGGTTATTTTTTCTTTCAAACGTTACGTTAAATTCGTTAGGCCCTTTACGAGCAAGTAAAACACCCAATGTACGCTTTGGATGTACTTGTGCTTTCTCAACCGAGAAACCTTTCTTTTGAATAAACGTTTGATAAAAATTCATATTTTTAGAAATCGTACGACTATTCTTTAAGACCAAGGTGTTTGAATATTTAGCACCATCTTTTGCTTTAATATTATTTAAAATCTCACTTCCGCTTGGGCTCGGTAAGTCTTCAATTTTTCTAACAATTCGTTTTAATGAATTTGATGGCTCTTTGGATACTGAAACTACAGCGATAGAGTGAGGAAAATGTTGAATAACCTGTGCAGTATATAGGGCGTCGTCGTAGAGTTTACTTACTACAGTTTCGGTTTTTAATGTCGTAACGCCAAAGTTATTACCATTACGCTTCCACTGTTCAGCGTAAAACGCTGCATGATCTTCGCGGCTCATTTTACTCTCTATTTGCCAAATAGAGACTTGTTTACTATCGATGAAAAGGTCGCGACCAACAACTTTTACTGATCCATCCTTTGGAAAATCAAGCGTAAACGCATAAGACTGGTTACAAAAAATAAGTGTTAATAGTACATATAAAATGTTGCGCTTATTCATTTCGATACCTTTCCTTAGGAAGCTCTTCAATGGCTATATGGCCAAATTTTAAGTCACTTGGACCGAGTTTTTTAACAATTGGAACACCTGATTTTGACAATAGATTGCGGGCCTTATTTAAGATATCACCGTCTAAGAATGACGACGGCACAAGACCTCGTACTTGGTTATAATTATGTTTTGGACCGCCGACGTTCCAACCATCGGCTAAAAGTGACAGTGAGCTATTCATTACAAATTCAAATTCGCTGCGACGCTTTGTTTCACGACCACTGATATTCGACGGCTGATTTCGAAAACGCTCATCCTCTAGTAACAAATGACTCGCAATTTGTATTGAAGAGCTACCCGTAAAAAAGCTTTTATCATTGAAGTCTGTGCCACCCAATTCAAGCAGGTTTAACGAACCATTTGTGATACTCGAAATTTTACCCGGCGCTTTTCCGTTTCCAGACTCAACCTTGAAAAATTGTTGTTTGCTTTGTTCCGCATTAGGATTAAAAGCTGCGAATAAACTCTGAGCATCATTTCGTTTCGATTGATTAAATTGGAATGTTGCATAACCATGTTCTTTTGCATTCCAAACCAATGATGACGGCAAGCTCGAGTTAATGGCTTTTTCTATCTTACCAAAAACTCTATCAGGCACCTCTTTTGATATGTCCGTGGTTTGCTTTACTGCCAGTCTACCGTAACCGCTATTTGCGTAGTTTTCTGGTCCTTTTTCTAACCATACGGTTTTTTCAAACGCGACATAACGTGCGGCCATGTCGTTGTAATGTCTCGCTTCAATGAGCTTTGAGAAATACGGCAAAATTAGCATTAACGGTGCAATTACAAATGCCAACAATACTGATAGCTCTACAAGCGACTGTCCTTTATTGCGTGATATAAACATTTAGGCACCTGCTAAGTTAAAGGAAGCTAACAAGAGAAGAAGATCTCTACGTTGATTATTATCGATATCGGACAGGGTATTTTGCCAATACGGGTTATATAGATTACCGTATTCAAACTTACTGTTTTTCCACAGATCATTCGCGCGATAATAATAAATACGGGCTTTTGATGCTGATGATTGTTGATTTCTCGGCACTTGTACGTGTTCTTCAATATGTATGTCTATTTCTTTAGTCGTCGCCTCGTTAATAGTGCCTATATTTAGCGATTTTGAAGATTGAATATCATTGATTGATTTCGACACAACTATTGTGACTGGTGGAGCATCATTTGATTTGTTAATTTTTTTTATCGAATAGAAATCATAAATGCCGCCGTACGCATTGTTGAATTCCGATTCGTTGTACCTTGCTCGGTTTGACGCATCGCGATTTATCATGCGTGAACGTCCATAATATTGACGATTTCTAAACTGCCCTGTATCTTTATCCTCGCCAGCATGCGCGGCACCCCAGCCGATTTCTAATTCGCTGCGACGACAACCTGAGCTGAATAAACTTTTTTTAAACCACTCTTTATGCCAACTTAATGTGTCCATTGATGTCCACGTTTCTGGGTCATATCTACCATTGTTAACAAGGTCTGTACCGCCTGCCTGTTTGGTCCAGTAATTCATACTCATACCCAAAAAGCAGAAACTAATAATGTCGATCGTAAAAGGGAATGGCCACTCATGTGAGCGGTTTTTCATAAATGGGTCTCGAGAATTTAAGATAACTTTATAGAAATCATTGTACCTGCCGGAATTATCTTGTCGGTTAAAGTCTCCTTGAAACCCACGCCAATCATTAAAAAGTGTATTGGCTAATGTAGGAGCGGCAATCGCATCAAGAGATGCTTGGTTGTCATTGACTTTAATTACGTCATTAAGCGATTCAATCATGGTCGCAGACGAGGCGTAAGCCATAATATCTTGTGACATGGAAAGGGCATTATTCACCAAATCAGTCGCTCTAACCGCAATTTCCATTCCTGGCTGAACAGCAACTTCATTGATATTGTCTACCCACGCTTCAGCCTGAGAAAAAACAGGACCAACATAAGGAATATATCGAGCCACGTCCTCAATGTTATCGATTGTTTCAACAAGGAAGTTAAACCATGACGCGACACCTACATATTGTCCGACTGCTACATGGTTGGCTATCATTGCGCGGTTTGTATATGCCTTGAAATTTAATTCTCTTACTAAATATTGTGAGCTACTCAATACGGCTGCATCGGCTGTATTCTGTAATCTCGTTTTATGAAGGTTTTGCTGAGAAACGTTATACAAATAAAGTATGAACAGAACAATAATTGGCAGAAACATGAGCCCTACAACCAACGACTGACCACGCTGCTTTTTCATTTTCATCTCCATATGTAGTTCTAGGAAGCGAAACTCCCTAGAACTATTTAACTAACAATCCCTAATCGACGCCACCAGAACCACTACCGCCGCCACCTGAAGCTTTATTTGCGCCTTCATTGTAGTTTCCAAGGTTGTAGTTCTTATTAGCTGTGTTGCTCGCGTCATCTGCGGCGTCTTTCGCTGCTTGGATTTGATTGCTTGAATCGACACCCGATATTTCAGTTGAAATCGCAGCAGCTTGGTTGCGGACCGTTTTCCCGAAAAAACTGTAAACACCAATTGCCGCTACCGCTATTAACGCAACAATAATGATGTATTCAGTCATTCCTTGACCATGTTGGTACCGTTTCATAACCCACCTCAACTAAATAATGTTTAGCTTAGTTTGATGACTTATTAGCAGCTTCGTTGTAGTTACCAAGGTTGTAATTCTTATCCGCTACCTTAGCTCCGTCTTCTGCAGCCGTTTTAGCAGCTTGAATTTGAGTTGACGAATCAGTACCACCAACTTCTGTCGCTAGCGCTGAAACCTGGTTACGTACCGTTTTACCAAAAAAGCTATACACACCAATCGCTGCAACAGCAATTAAAGCAACAATAATAATGTATTCGGTCATACCTTGACCAAGTTGACGTTTTTTCACAATTTTCTCCTTAAATAGAATAAACGCAATAAAATGGTACGTGCTTTAGATTGAATGTTCTATTCACCAAATGGAGGATTAGATTTTGTTACAAAATTAAACAAGGGTAAAAAATACTCCGTTTGGCGTACTTAAAAAAACGCGGTTTTACTTATTATTTGCGTTCTGTTTTTTGCGCCTGTTTTCTTTAAAATACGTTGCACATGTGTTTTTACGGTTGCAGGAGAAATCGCTAACTCTTTTGCTATTTCTTTATTCTGAAGGCCACTTTGAATATATGTGACTATTTGATTTTCTTTGCGAGTGAGTGCACTAATAGGTTTAAATTCAAGCACGCGATTTTGCAAATATTCCAACGCAATCTTAGACAATGCTGCCCTACTATAAATCAGCTCCACATTGCTTAACAAAAGTTGTAATAGATCGATAATTTGCTGTGGCGGTAGCGTGGTATCTATAATTCCGCGATATCCTTCTCGCATATACACACATTCCTGCTCTAAGCTAATCCGTTTTGATAGCACCACAATCGAAGTTTTATCAAATTGACGAGTTAATTCGCCTGATAAACAATCAGACTCGACGAAGCAAACAGCATTGAGTGTATTATAAATTTTTATAATACTGTCGTCTGGCATTACAAAGCGCACTTTAACGTCAATTAAGCAAGCACATTTAAAGACCTTGCTCGCAAGATCATGCTCTTTACCAATAATGTAAAAATCCATTTTAATCTCTGATATTAACGTTTAGTCATTTGATAGTTTTTTGGTAGGTTCTCTAAAAAAAGCGTGTTATTCAGGCGCTCAATAGATTTTAGTTTAAATGTTAACGCATACATTTTGTTTGTATATTTTGAAAACATCATTTGAGGTTTTTCACTCAACATATAAAAAATATCGAGTGGTAAAAAATCAATTAAGCCCATTTTTGCGAGCGCCATTTTTTTACGTTCTACAACTGCGTGTTTTATTAGTTTTAACTCATCAGTTGTTAATGAATACTGGTTACCTAAAACTGGCGTTACAATGTAAAGTTGCTCACCCTCATTTTCGGCGACAAAGACGTTGCCTTGTTTTTCAAAATCTAAAAAGCGTGGGTACCCAGATTGTTTTTCCATTTGTAAAAGTAATTGGTGAAATTCGTCATCTGACTTTTTCCAATTCATTTGCTTTTTAACACGATTTTTATAACTTTTATCGTCCAAAACATAATGCTGTTTAGAATCGTGTTTATATAGCGATGATATTCTTTCGTTAAACAATACAACTTCTGTCATATCGTGTTGTGCTTCAATATTCAGATCAAATCGTGTGGCTTCGGCACTAATCCATAACTCACTCTTACCATAAGGTGAATCATCATGAAGCACTTGATAAGTTAACTTAATTGATTTCGCATGTAGAGAATTACACAAAGAGAATAATACGAATACAATGGTCGTAAGTAGGCTACGCAGCATAGTTTCAATCCTTGAAGCATTTTTCAGTAATTAGAGGTTTTACTTAAATCTTTTTTATGGGAACATATTATTTTACATTTTGCAACGCTTTGTAATTTAGTAACTTTATAAATTCAGAACAACATAGGACGTGTTATGAAAATCAGCCCCCTTGCTATTTGTGCCACAATAGCAATTTCTGCATCATTCGCTTTAAATGCAAAAACCAATCAACTAGCGCAGTTTATGTCGAATATTGAAGGGTCTTCGATAACCCATCAAGATTACAAAAAGTACGTTAAAAAAACCGTATTGGTTGGGTTTGAACAAACTGGCTATCAAGGTAAAGATGTCAAAGGCTCGCTTAGCTCAACTAGCTATAGTATTCCGCTTACGTTGAGCGAAGTGGATGTTGTTGAGCAATATCAAGCAGCGCTTGAAAAAAGTGGTTTTACCCTATTAAGTCAATGCTCTGCATCGGCATGTGGCAGTATCGCGAGTATGGCTAACGCACTAGGTATTTCTGCACCATTTGGGTTTGATGAGACACAAGAGTTTCGCTCTTTTGCCATTAAAGACGACCTTTATGTCACCATATATGCAACGGGTTACGATAAAGCACGCAATCTGAATGTGCAGGTTGTAGAAAAACGCAATAATAATTCAACGGTATCTGTCGACAAGGCGTATATTGATTCGCTTATCGACAAACAAGGAAAGTATCAAATCCCTAATATTCAATTTAAGTTTGACAGTGATGAGTTAACCGAATCTTCGGGTAAAAGCATCGAAAAGCTGGCTACTTACCTAAAATCTGTGCCTAATCAAAACTTCTATTTAGTCGGTCATACGGATGACAGTGGTAATGCTCAGTACAATCAAAAATTATCGAAAAAGCGCGCGTTGGCTATTCAAACTAAGTTAAGTGATTTAGGTATTGAGAAATCGCGTTTAGTTGCAATTGGTGTCGGTGAGTTTTCACCTAAAGAAAGCAATGCATCAGAAAACGGGCGTTTATCTAACCGCCGTGTTGAGCTAGTTAAACGCACAGACTTGCTGTAAACAAAAACGCCCAACAGATGTTGGGCGTTTTAAAATTCTATTTTTCAAAATTGTTATCTAAATAACACTTCTTCTTTCTTAAACCAATGTACACATGCAGCCATTAATACACCAGCTAAAACAGCGGTAGCGATAAAAATCATGCCAACATAGCTGTAATCTACTGTGCCTTTAATAATTTCTTTAATTGCTAATGCCACATTGGTAATTGGCACCATAGCTGTACTCATGTTGAGTTCCATATTTGGCATCATGGCAACAATCAGCGGTAAAAACGCCAGCATTGACAATGGTCCCATATAGTTTTGCGCTTCTTTAAACGAACGTGCGTAGATTGAAATCGCAAGCACGAGTGAGGAAAATACGCACGCAAGTGGAATTAGTAGTAATAAGATTAATGCAAAGTCCATAAAACCTAGCATTGAAAATGCATCAGTTATTTTTTCGACGTCAAAGAAGCTACTTGCCAACTTCATCCAGACTCCCATACTGGCAACGGTTATTAATGCCGTGGCAAGCGAGGTAAAAAGTACTGTAAAGAACTTGCCCAATACCAGTTCGGTGCGCGGAATTGGTGTAAGCAGTAAAGTTTCTAATGTACCGCGTTCCTTTTCACCCGCGCCTAAGTCAATGGCCGGATAACTTGCACCAGCAAGCACTAATGGGATCAATAAATATGGAATTAACGCGCCGAGCTTTTCACCTAAGTTTTCACGTAAATCGGCGGTATCGACTTTTTCTAGTACAACAGGGTTTAACAGTGATTCTTGATGCTCTTTCGCAATACCAAGCTTGTTAAATTGCTCACTTTGTAATGTTTGCGAAAACTCTTCAGCCATTTCTTTAATGCGGGTAAAAATAAAACTCAGTGAAGATGCATCGTTAAATACAATTTGCCATTCATTACTGCTACCACTTTCCAACGCGTCTCGCGCATCTGAAGGAATAACAATACCTACATCAATTACTTCGTCTTTCACTGCTTGTTTTAATTCTTCAACGGTTTTGAAGTCACCTTCTACCAGCTTAAAGTTTTTATGAAAAAACAATTTGTCTTTAAATTCTGGTGCGTACTCAGCGTTGATAATTGCATAGTTATGAACCTTTTGCTCAGCTTCTAACGCTGCTTTACTCATTAGAAAGCCCATCAGCGCAAAAATCACTGGAAAAATTGCAACCGGTAAGGCAACGACAAAAATAAGGGTTTTTCTATCGCGCAGCAGTTCTTTTAACTCTTTTAAAAATACCTCAAACACCTTGTTGCTCCTTCAAAATCGTTAAAAACGCATTGTTTAGTACATCGCTCTGGCCACGTGCTTTAAATTCGTCAATCGTACCATCAAAACAGGTAATGCCTTTATCAATCACACTTACGCGTTCACATAAAAGCTCAACTTCATCCAAATGGTGAGTTGAGAAGATAACCGGTGTGCCCTTAGCTTTAATACTTTGAATAAAGCTGATCACAGTTTGCGTTGTCATAATATCAAGGCCCGTTGTTGGCTCATCAAGCACAATCACTTCAGGGTTGTGCACTACTGCACGGGCAATATTGGTTTTTTGCTTCATGCCGGTTGATAAATGCTCCGCTCGCTTATCTAAAAAGCTATGCATATCAAGCATCTCAAATAACTCTTCACAACGCGTTTTTACCTCTTGCTTATTCATGCCATGAAGCCGCGCAAAATACTCGATGTTTTCCTTCGCGGTTAAACGCCCGTAAAGTCCGGTAGAACCTGATAAAAAGCCTATCTTTTTACGTGCTTCAAGTGGCTTTTTAACAACGTCTATACCGTTAATTTCAATTTTTCCAGCATCGGGCCCCAATGCAGTTGAAAGCATGCGTAATGTCGTGGTTTTACCGGCTCCATTTGGTCCTAATAAACCCAGTACTTCGCCCTTATTACAGGTAAACGACACATCACGAACTGAGTGAAAGTAATCTTTGTCTTCTCTAGGATCCTTTTTTTCTTGGTTTTTTACTTTGTGATCTTTAGTAAGCTTAAAACGCTTTTTCAGCGCCGACACTTCTATCATTTCAACTTCCTTCGTTTAGGGCGAAAATAATCGGTATTTTCGTAAAATGCTTTTTCTTTGTTTTGCTCGTACCAATTTGGTACGCCAAGTAACGGTAATGGAAACAAACTGCTGTTATCGCAAAGAATGTCTTCGTTTTCAATAAGATTTTCAAGATAACTATCTAGCCAAGCATACCTATCTTTCAGGCATTTTGGCATTAATTGATGTTCAACGGTGATATACAGGGCTTTTCCGGTTAATCCAAGGTAAGGGCGTGTTGCCATCTCGTAATTAGCGTGGCCAAACATAAACGGATAAATCGTACTGTGCCAGTGTTCACGCTGATTAAAAAAACCTTCAATCCATAAATGATTTTTCAATAAATCTGCCTGTGCTTGGTCACATACGACTAACACGCCGCATTCATCCAATAATGTGATAGCATTGCGCTTTTTTGAGCGCTCGGTTTTACCATGTTTATTTATTTGCTCAATATGTAATTGATTAAGCAATGCCTTTGTCTTTGGAAAGAGTAACCAAATAAAGGCACCAAACAAATCGTGCCAGTTCTCCAAACGCGTTGGGATCTCTCCCTTATCAAAAATGATTTCTTCGTAATAACCGTGTTGCCAGTCAACATCGTCATTGGCAACAAATAAAATTTGCTGGTTATTTCGGTTTGTTATGTTTATAGCTAAGGAGTTTAGCCAATCAACTGTTGGCCAGTTGGAAAATTGCGTTAAATTAAATAAGGCGTTTAAATCGTCAAAGATCCCATGATGTAAAAAATCAGTCGTCCAATGTGCTGGGGCTTCAAATTTCATTCTGGTGATTTAAAAAGTAAAAACTAAAACGCGTACTTTAACGCATTTACTAGCACAACACTAAACTAGTTTTTATAATCGCCTAAATTTGTGACACAGGTTGAATTATGAAAAAACTAACGCCAATCGGTATTGCCGTCTCTTTATTGTTAAGTGGCTGTGCAACTACCAATGATCAACACGCGCTAGATGCTGCTTATAACAGTATTAATGCCGAGCAACTCGGACAACATATAAAAACAATTGCATCGGATGAGTTTGAAGGTCGTGCGCCATCAACTAAAGGTGAAGAGCTCACCCTAGCCTATTTAGAAAAACATTTTAAAGCATTAGGCTTTGTAGGTGGCAACAAGGGTAGCTTTTATCAAGAGGTACCACTTGTATCAATCGAAGCTTCACCTGATATGTCGCTAACGATTGATGGCAAAGCATATCAATACAAAAAAGATATGGTAATGGGTACGAGTCGCATGAGCGAGCTTGAAGCCATTGAAAATTCAGAGCTGGTATTTGTCGGTTATGGTATTAACGCGCCTGAGTATAACTGGAACGATTACGAAGGATTAGACGTAAAAGGAAAAACCGTCGTAATGCTGGTTAACGACCCTGGTTTTGCTACGCAAGACGAGTCACTCTTTACTGGTAACGCAATGACCTATTACGGCCGTTGGACGTATAAATACGAAGAAGCATCACGCCAGGGTGCTGCTGGCGCAATCATTGTTCATGAAACTGCCCCTGCATCTTACCCTTGGTCGGTGGTTGAAAACTCATGGTCAGGCCCACAATTTGGTTTTCAAAAAGAAAACAAGAATATGGATCGCGTAGCAGTTGAAGGTTGGATCACGCTTGATGTTGCCAATGAACTATTTACGAAAGCCGGACTTGATTTTGCTAAAGAGAAAGCAAAAGCCGCGAAAGGTGGCTACTCAGTTGACATGGGTGATTTAACGGCTTCTGTAACGGTTAAAAGCGAAATCAAAAAATCAGTTTCGCGTAATTTTATTGCAACATTGCCTGGCGCAGAAACACCTGACGAACACATTATATACTCAGCGCATTGGGATCACCTCGGCAAAGATCCAAGTAAAAAAGGCGACAACATTTATAACGGTGCGCATGATAATGCAACCGGTACAGCGGGTATGATTGAAATCGCAGAAGCATTTGCAATGCTGCCGAACAAACCTGCACGTTCAGTGACCTTCTTAGCAGTAACAGCTGAAGAGCAAGGCTTATTAGGGGCGAAATACTACGCTGCAAACCCAGTTATCGACGCAAGTAAGTCGGTTGCCAATATTAATATGGATAGTTTGAACCTGCTAGGTCGTGTAAAAGACATGAGCGTAGTTGGCGCTGGTAAATCAGAAATGGATGAATACTTAGCGCGTGCCGCGGCAAAGCAAAGTCGTACTTTATCAGGCGATCCGCGCCCTGCTGCTGGTGGCTATTATCGTTCTGATCACTTTGCATTTGCACAAATGGGCATTCCAGCAATGTACTCAGGCGGTGGCACCGAAGCGATTGACGACGAAACAGCCCGTTATCGCAAACGTATGGGACTGATTTTACGTGGATGCTACCACCAACCATGCGATCAATACCGTAATGGATGGGACCTTTCAGGTGCTGTAGAGGACTTACAGCTGTTTTATCAAGTTGGTTTAGATATCGCTGACAGCACGGCTTGGCCAAAGTGGTACAGTCAATCAGAGTTCCAACGAAAAAAATAATCACCACGATTGATTAAATTAAACGGTAATGTGATTGATTCGCATTACCGTTAGTACTATAGTGAAGCTAATATTCGATTAGGTACACTGTATGTTGTTTTCCCTCTCACAATTCGCGCTACCAAAACACGCAATTAAAAGCACTCTCGCTTATAAACGCTTGTTTTTACCAATAGCATTGCTCTGCCTTATTTTTAATGAGTCTACCCGCGCTGTAGTGCTTGGCGCACTCGCCGATGCGTTTTTACAAGTAACTATGTTTGTTGCTGCAACGCTTTATGGCTATTACTTATTGGTAAACCGATTTCCTAAACTCGAGTTAAGTTATATTGCACAGGTTACACCAAAACTTGAAATTCCGTTTGCCGCTTTGCTCGGTGCACTACCAGGCTGCGGCGGCGCAATAATAGTAGTAACACAATACACTAAAAAACAAGCCAGTTTTGGCTCCTTGGTAGCAGTACTCATTGCCACTATGGGCGATGCGGCATTCTTACTTATCGCGGCAGAGCCAAAAACAGCACTGTTGGTATTAACCATTAGTTTTACGGTTGCAACACTGTTTGGTTGGCTCGTGAACTTGCTGCACCCAGCTGATTTTCTTGCGCCAAATACACCATCATATCAACAATTACAGTGTCAAAAATTACCTAAGCCTGTTGGTTTTATTAGCCTTCAATTTTGGCGTATTGTCGCGTTACCGATGATACTTGCCGCTCTGCTTGTCGCATTTCAATATGACTTTGGTGAAAATATTAACCAAGGCTTAGGTTATATCGCTGCGGCCTGTTGTTTTATCGTGGCGCTATTGTGGGCGTGCTCATCTCCTGGTAAAAGTTATCAAGATGTCACCGCTGAAGACAACTGCAGTAAAGAAAGTTTAACGACAAAGGTACTTCAAGATACACACTTTATCACTAGTTGGGTGGTGGCTGCGTTTATTGGCTATGAATTATTCGTGCTGTGGTCTGATGTGAATATAGCAGCTCTTTTTCAAAACTACGCAGTGTTACTGCCGCTTATTGCCTGTTTAATTGGTTTACTGCCAGGGTGCGGGCCACAAATTCTTGTCACCTCACTTTATATGCAAGGATTAGTGCCCTTTTCGGCACTTATGGCGAATGCCATTTCAAATGATGGTGATGCCCTTTTCCCGGCGATTGCACTTGCACCAAAAGCGGCGCTAATAGCAACCTTGTATACCTCCATACCTAGTTTAGCTATCGGCTACTTAATCTTCTTTTTTTAGTCAATTAAAAAAGGGGTCATGTGACCCCTTTTTTCTATTAGCTCATTGCCATTAACATGGCACTTGGCGTTTCCAAATAGTGTTTCCACAAGTTATTGAATCGTGCCATCGTTGCACCATCAATAATGCGGTGATCGCCTGACCATGATATTTGCATAATTGCACGTGATTCAACCTCACCTTTTTCATTAAAGCGCGGTAAATGTTGTAGTTTACCGAGCGCCACAATCGCAACTTCTGGCTTATTGATAATTGGTGTTGCTGTTGTGCCACCAATTGCACCAATATTTGAGATTGAAATTGTGCCGCCTTTTAAATCGGCAGGCGTTACACGGCCTTCGCGCGCTTGCTCTGTTAAGCGAGATACTTCATTGGCAATGTCCACCATGTTTTTAGCTTGGCATGATTTGATATTGGGTACTAACAGGCCGAGTTTTGAGTCAACCGCCATACCAATGTTGTGGTCATTAAAGTATGTAAGCTCTGTGCAATCCGCATTAACTTGCGAATTGATCACAGGGAACTCTTTTAACGCTAAAGACAATGCCTTAATAAAGAACGGCATCATGGTGAGCTTAACGCCCTGCTTTGCATACTGTTCTTTAAGACTTTTACGCAAGCTAATAAGTTCTGTTAAATCAATCTCATCGCTCAATGTGAAATGTGGAATGGTCGATACCGACTCCATCATTTGTTTCGCCATCGCGGCTTGCATACCACGAATTGGTTCAACGCGCGTTGCTTGCGTTGCTACTGGGGGCGATGTGTCTTCTGTACGCTTAGAAGCTGTACTGCCGTCATTTAAAAAACGTTTAATATCATCTTTATAAACACGGCCATTTTTACCAGAGCCGTCCACTTTCGCAATATCAATGTTATGCTCTCGCGCTAAACGGCGTACCGCAGGGCTAGCAACGGCTTTGCCGCTCGCAACAACTTGTGAAGGTGCTGCTTCGACCTGCGTAGCTGAGGCATTTTGTTGGGCGTTAACCACTTTTTCTTGGATATTGATAACTTGTGCACTGGCAACTTGCATTTGGAAAAGCGGAGCGTGTACTTTGGCAATCTCACCTTTTTGATGGTAAAGCTTGGTTACTCGGCCTGTGTGTTTAGCAGGAATTTGTACCAGCGCTTTATCTGTCATTACATCACAAACCGCTTGGTCTTCTTTAATTTCATCGCCTTCAGCAACTAGCCAATCTACAATTTCACACTCAACAATACCTTCGCCGATATCCGGTAAAATAAAATCTTCAAGTGCGGTGCCTTGTGGCGCTTCGCTTGCCACTGGCTGCTCAGTGCTGGTTTCTGGCGCTACTTCTTGAGGTGCACTCGCAACCGCTGCACCATCAACATCCATCGCAAAAAGCGGCGCATGCACTTTTGCAATTTCACCTTTTTGATAATACAGCTTAGTGATCACACCATTATGCACCGCAGGAATTTGTACCAATGCTTTATCGGTCATTACATCACAAATAGGCTGATCTTCAGCTACCGTATCGCCTTCGCTAATAAGCCATTCGACTACTTCGCATTCAACAATGCCTTCACCAATGTCTGGTAAAATAAAATCTTGACTCATAACCACTCCTTAAAACTGCACTGACTGCTTAATTGCTGATAACACTTTTAATGCATCAGGAATATATTCTTTTTCCAGTGCAAGCGGATACGGTGTATCTAAACCACATACGCGACTAATTGGCGATTCTAAATGTAAGAAACATTCTTGCTGGATTGTTGCAGCAATTTCGGCACCAAAACCGCACGTAATAGGTGCTTCATGGCTGATGATTAAGCGGCCAGTTTTAGTTACTGACTTAGCGACTGTTTCAACATCCCAAGGTTGAATACTCCGTAAATCAATCACTTCACAGCTAATGCCATCTTGCTTCGCCATTTTAGCTGCTTTTTCAATGATTTCCATTTGTGCTCCCCATGCGAGCAGCGTGATGTCTGAACCTTCAGAAACCACTTCCGCTTTACCAATTGGGATAATAAAATCATCTTCTGGTACGTCGCCGATAGACGCGCGATATAAACGCTTAGGCTCAAAGAAAATAACTGGGTTATCGTCTTTAATACATGCACGTAACAAACCTTTTGCTTGGTAAGCGTTGCGTGGCACAACCAATTTTAAGCCGGGTGTATGAGCAAAATATGCTTCTGGCGATTGAGAATGGTATAAACCGCCGGCGATACCGCCACCGTATGGTGTACGAATAGTTAGCTTACCTACATTAAATTCATTACCACTGCGGTAACGGAACTTAGCAGACTCGTTTACGATTTGGTCAAATGCTGGGAAAATATAGTCAGCGAATTGGATTTCTGCGATGGCAGGAGCACCTGCTGCCGCTAAACCGTTAGCAAAACCTAAAATACCTTGCTCTGTAAGCGGCGTATTAAACACACGGTGTTTACCGTATTTTTCTTGCAAACCACTTGTTGCACGAAATACACCACCAAAGTAACCCACATCTTCACCAAAAATACAGGCAAGTGGATGTTCCGACATTGAAATATCAAGCGCAGAATTGATCGCTTGCAACATATTCATTTGTGCCATTATTTGATTCTCCCTGCGGTTGTCGGGTAAGCGTCTGGATGCGCTTTTACATGCTCTTTTAATGCTTCGAGTTGTTTTTCAAGTAATGGAATTGGTGTGTCGTACACATCTGTAACTAAATCTTCAATCGGTGGCTTAGCCACTTTTTCAGCTACTTTTACAGCGTCTAAAATCGCTTCTCGCAAGCTTTCATCTTCTGCGTTATCTTGCGTTTCATCTAACCAATCTTTGCTTAATAAGTAGCCTTTAAAGCGTTGAATTGGGCATTTAGTATTGGTGCTTTCTTCTTCTTTTGAACGGTAGCCCGTTGGGTCATCCGACGTCGAGTGCGCACCTAAGCGATATGCAATCGATTCAATTAAAACTGGCTCACCCGTTTCAACACTGTATTGACGTGCTTTTTGCGTAGCAGCATAAACTGCAAGTGCATCTGCGCCATCAACACGAATTGTTTTTATGCCATAACCAACACCGCGACTGGCAATACCATCGCCTGCAAATTGCTCGTCTGCCGGTGTTGAAATCGCATAACCATTATTACGTGCAAAAAAGATAACCGGCGCTTTTAACACTGCAGCCATATTCAAGCCCGCGTGAAAGTCACCTTCAGATGCAGCACCTTCACCAAAATAACACAAGGTGATATTATCAATTTCAGAATCAAGCTCGCCCGATTGTACATTGATGTGTGGAATTTTTTGCGAATATGCATAGCCTGTTGCTTGTGGAATTTGCGTTCCAAGCGGCGATGAAATCGTCATATAGTGCAATTCTTTTGATCCGTAGTGAATTGGCATTTGACGACCTTTACCCAAATCTTTCTCATTGGAGAACATTTGGTTCATAAACTGCTCTAAGCTAAAACCGCGATAACGCAATGCGGCTTGCTCGCGATACTGCGCCATAATCATATCGCTGTCTTTTAGCGCTGCGGCACTGGCCGTAACTGCGCCTTCTTCACCTAAACATTGCATATAGAACGAAACGCGACCTTGGCGTTGGGCTGCTTGCATACGTTCATCTAACGCACGGATGAATCGCATGGTTTTGTAAATTTTTAGTGCAGTGTCTTTATCAATGTTTGGATCTACCGCGCCTTTTACTAAATGACCATTTTCATCTAATAAACTAACAGTAGGTATGTCTAATGCGGATGGATCGATAAACTCGAGTTCCGTTGACGCATTTAACGACACATTTTGCGGGTTCGTCATAGCTTACCTCTAATGATGTAGCGCTTTAAAAATGAGTAAATATCCAATTTAGCAACATAATTAGCAATACGTTGAGATACGCATAACAGCTAGGTTATTTGAAATAAATGCATCAATTCAACTAACAATAACCATTAAACAACTAATTTATGCAAATGACTGGTATGATTAGTACATATCACCCATAAATTGGACTGATATTAAATTAAAGTTAGCTCGACTTTACGTTAACGTAAACGGATATTCAACTAATTTTAGCTGAATATCCGAAAAGGCGTGGCAAGATATTTATACAAAATCTGTTTTATTTTGTAGCGGGATAACAGTCAATAATGCGCGTTGGCCAAGTGCCACCTTTGCGTTAGGGAAAATAATGGCTTCGCCATCGACATCAGCAAAATATTCGGTATTGCCGTCGGTTGCCAATAGCGCTCCTTGTGCAAAGCCTGTAAAGTTTGCAGCGCTGTCGCTAAACGGAAAACTAAAGTTTTGCTCTGTACGATTAATGGTGCGGTATACATCGAATAACTCAAAGTCATCAAAGTTAAACTCCGGATATTGCATCTCATGTTGAGAGATCAGCTGAATTAAGCTCTGCTTTGCCTTTTCAAAGCGTGACATATCGTTTTCGCCAAACGGCCTTACTTTACCTAGTTCGATTGTGAACGCATCGGCTCCAAAGGTGCTGCTAGAAAAATAGCTGAATGTGGTTGCAGCAGATTTCATCATCATTACAGTATTTACACCGCAGCTTAATAAAAAGCTCAATTCTTCTTTTTTCCAGGGTTTACCGTGTAAAAATGGGTATACCGCGAATTTTTCATTCTTAGAATCACGAATGGCTGTGTGTAAGTCGTAATGGATACGTTTTCTGTCTTCAGCGGCTTCTTTATTAAAGAAATCACTCACGTAGTTTTCGAGTTTTGCCGCACGTATTTTTTCATTATTCTGCTCACCTGCTTTGTGTGCGCCACAAAACAAACGATTGAGGTTTTCTTCAACAAAACGCTTCGCAATATTAATAGATGCAGGGTTACCAAAAATAAACAGCACACGATGCGCTAGGGTTAATTTACCCTTAATAATGTTTTGGATTAGCTCATCGCAAATTTCTATAGGCGCAGTTTCATTGCCATGCACAGCTGACGATAACACAATGTCTTTTTTGCCATAGCTAGGAGGAGTAAACTCAATTATGCCTGTATCTTTAACGCTAACATGAGTGCCGTTATCTAAAGTGAACTCAAAAGGATCTAAATGCCATTCATGATTACGGGTAATTGATAAAAAATCGCCTGAAGTTGCTAGATTTGTTGTTGTCATAGTACTCATCTTTGTTCTTTACATAATAAAAAAGGCGGTAAACCGCCTTTTAAAAATTCTAATAATGTTATGAAATAACTGAATTAACTAAAGCGATGGCTTCAGTTTCAAGCTCGTTTAAATGTGCCTCAGAGACAAATGATTCAAGATAAATTTTATAGATATCTTCGGTACCTGAAGGACGGGCCGCAAACCAGCCATTAGCCGTTGTTACCTTTAAGCCACCAATTGCCGCGTCGTTGCCCGGTGCGTGCGTTAGCTTTGCGGTAATTTCATCACCTGCTAAGGTATTTGCACTAACGTCTTCCGCCGATAGTTTTGACAGTTTGGCTTTTTGCGCCGTATTTGCAGGGGCATCTAAGCGCTTATAAAGTGGTGCACCGAATTCGTCAGTAAGTGCTTTATAATGCTGACTAGGTGTTTTACCAGTTACCGCTAAAATTTCAGCGGCTAGTAAAGCTAAAATAAAGCCGTCTTTATCGGTTTCCCACACACTACCGTCGCGTCGTAAAAATGCGGCTCCTGCACTTTCTTCACCGCCAAACAGTAAACTTGATTCTAGTAAACCATCAACGAACCATTTAAATCCAACAGGCACTTCAAATACTTCACGACCGTGCTTGGCGACAACTTTATCAATCATGCCGCTTGATACTAAAGTTTTACCTACTTTGGCGTTGTCCGGCCAATCTGGGCGATGGCTAATAAGGTAATCAATCGCAACAGCTAAATAATGGTTCGGGTTCATTAAACCGTCGGGCGTTACAATGCCGTGGCGGTCATAATCAGGATCATTACCGACCGCAATATCAAACTTATCTTTCATGGCAATTAAGCTTGCCATTGCGTGTGGTGATGAACAATCCATACGAATTTTGCCGTCTTTATCTAACGACATAAACGAAAACTGTGGGTCGATTTGCTCATTAACCACAGTAATATCAAGATTGTATTTTTCTGCAATCAGTGGCCAGAAATTAATACCAGAACCACCAAGTGGATCAACGCCAATTTTAATGCCTGCTTTGCTGATTGCTTGCATATCAATAATGTTAGCCAAATCGTCAATATACGGTGTCATTAAGTCTTGGTATTGAATAAAGCCCGAACGCTTTGCTTTTACAAATGGAAATAGCTCAACTTCAACCAAGTCTTCAATTAACAATTGGTTTGCTCTATTTTCAATCCACTTTGTAATGTCGGTATCAGCAGGACCACCATTTGGCGGGTTGTACTTAAAACCACCATCCTGTGGCGGGTTGTGTGAAGGTGTAATCACGATACCATCCGCAAGTTCGGCACTGTGCGTTTTGTTGTGCGTGACAATCGCATGACTAATTACAGGTGTCGGTGTGAAATCATCATTTTCTTGCGTTACAACCTGCACTTCGTTCGCAACTAATACTTCAATAGCAGAGTTAAACGCAGCTTCTGATAACGCATGCGTATCTTTGCCTAAAAACAGTGGGCCAAATATATTGTTTTGTTTACGGTAATCACAAATCGCTTGAGTGATTGCCAATATATGAGACTCGTTGAATTTTGTGTCTAACGAACACCCACGGTGTCCTGATGTACCAAAAGCAACGGCTTGCTCTGGGTTTTGCTCAATATCTGGTTCATACAAATAATAAGCTGACATCAGTTTAGGAATGTTGACTAAATCAGATTGTACGGCGCGCTGCCCTGCTCTTTCATGGTTTGCCATGATTCACCTTCAATATATTTATAAGTAATCGCGTAGCTTTTCGGCTTCTTCTTCACTGTAGCCTAATGATATGGCAACTTCGTGAACCATCATTTTTTTACGTGTCGTGTTTGAGTTCGTCATAACCCAATAGCCACTATCCATAATATTTTTTGGGTTAGTACTACTACCCGATGCAATTAAATCTTCTTTATTGGTTGCAAAATAAATACGGTCGCGCCCTTTAATGTCCAGTACACGATTAAAAATGCCTTTATGTGTACGGTGCAACGCAGAAAGAATAAACAAAAAGCGGCCAACCACGCCTTTTTGCATTGCCAACTCTTCTTTATTAAGAATATTAAATACGTTGTCGCATTTATGTTCTTTTTGTTCTGGTTGGGCGGCTTCTGGAGACTCTTCTTGCGTTTCTGTTACTGCCTTTTCTGGGAGTTCCGTATCCAGCTGTAACAAACGGCGCAATATTTGCGATGCACTTTCACCAATACTCTGCGTATTACTTGCTATATACTGATATAACTCGTCGTCGATTTCGATTTTTTTCATGGTTATCCTAATTGTTAGACGAATTTAGCAAAAATCCCGCATAGTATACCCAGTTTAAATTCATTTCTCTATGTTTGCTTTTTCAAGTTTCACTCGGCACAATGCAGCTTTTACATTAGCTTAGCGACCCCTATGCAATTAAATTACACTCAGCTAGGTGAGAAAACCGACGCACTGCCAATTGTCATTATTCATGGACTATTTGGTTCAAAAGAAAACCTAAATGTAATCGCCAAACCTCTGAGCGAACAAAATAGTGTAATCAACATTGATCTACGTAATCACGGACAGTCATTCCACAATAGCGAAATGACATACACTGCGATGGCAGATGATGTTTTTAAACTATTAGATGAGTTAACTATTTCTCGTGCAATTGTGATTGGTCACTCTATGGGTGGTAAAGTCGCAATGCAAATGGCGTTAACAAATAGTAACCGTATTGAAAAACTAGTTGTACTCGATATCGCGCCAACTAAATATTCACCTCGTCATCAACAAGTATTTAATGGATTAAATAATGTTGATTTACAGGCAATCACAAACCGCAGCGACGCCGATAAACAATTGGCAGAGTACATTCAAGAGGCTGGTGTTAGGCAATTTTTATTAAAGAGCCTCGCTAAAACAGATAGCGGGTTTACATGGCGCTTTAATTTGTCTCAATTAATTGCATCGTACGATAATATTTTAGATAAGCCGCAAGGTGATGCGTTTAAGAAGCCAACTTTATTTATAAAAGGCGCTAACTCAGACTATATTTTAGAAGCACATCGCGGTGAAATTGCAGCGCTTTTCCCAAATGCGAAAGCCAAGATCATCGCAGGTGCAGGTCACTGGTTACACGCTGAAAAACCAAGCCAAGTGAATTTGGCAATAGCGCAGTTTTTAAGTGCGGATTAATTAGTTTTGTTTTTATAAAGAGCCTAGCTGTTTTTAGCATCCAAACGATTCGTTAGGTTCTTTTCCTCTCCATGTCTTATACATTTAGTAAATTGCTATTCATTACATTCACTAAATTCACGCTTTTGTACGTGATGTTATTAGCGTACGCGAAATTTACAAAACACACTAAAATGCTTTAAATACAAAACAAAAACACACCAAGTGGATTTACTTATTTGTGATTTTGTTAGCCTTAAAAACCACACTTTTTAAAGTGGTACTATTTTTGATCTTTGATAATGTATTTAACGGCTTACTATGCTATAGTTGCGGCCGTTTTCGCGCAGATACAGAATAATAATGTTAGATAAATTATTAGATGGTATTGATATACTTGGACTCTATTTCGGCTTAGCCGGAATATTCTTTTTAATCGGTATGGCAATCCAAGACGTTTTAAAAAAAGGTGACGTTCCTAAATTTGGGCGTTACGTCGTTTGGTTAGTGCTGTTTTTAGGCTGTTCTGGGTTTATTGCGAAAGGGCTTATTCAGGTATTTTGGCAAGGTGCTGGAGTTGGATAATGGCCAAAGCGGAATCTGACAGAACGACCCGAGACTTATTTGAACATGATAAGCGACCGGGACGTCCAAAAACCAACCCCTTACCACGAGAATTACAGCTTAAAATCAATAAGCGTAATCAGCTTAAACGTGATAAAGCACGTGGTTTAAAACGCGTCGAATTCAAGGTGTCTTCAGAGCTATATCAAGCATTAAATGATATGGCTGAAGAGCAGAACGTGAGTCGAAGCGCATTAATAGAAATTATATTACAAGAGAAATTAGCGACAAAAAGGTAATAAACTATGGCAAGCGTAGGCATTTTTTTTGGTAGTGATACAGGTAATACAGAGCACGTCGCCAAGCTAATTCAAAAAGAGCTAGGTAAGAAAATGGTTGATGTTCATGACATCGCTAAAAGCTCAAAAGAAGACATTGCTGAATTTGATTTAATTTTATTTGGTATCCCAACTTGGTATTACGGTGAAGCACAATGCGATTGGGATGATTTCTTCCCTGAACTGGAAGAAATTAGCTTCGACGGTAAGCTAGTTGCTATTTTTGGCTGCGGTGACCAAGAAGATTACGCCGAGTACTTCCTTGACGCTATGGGCATGATTAACGATATCGTTACTGAACGTGGCGCTATTGTTGTTGGCCATTGGTCAACAGAAGGTTATGAATTTGAAGCGTCAAAAGCATTAGTTGATGACAACCACTTTGTTGGTTTAGGTATTGATGAAGACCGTCAGCCTGAACTAACAGAAAAGCGCATTAAAGATTGGTGTGCTCAAGTGTATGATGAAATGTGCTTGGCAGAATTAGAAGATTAAAGTTAAACCTGCGTTTACATTAGGCTATATCTAGTATAGCCTTACTAAAACGTCGTGCAAATATAGACAAAACAATAGAAAAACGAGACCAAGTTGATGACTGATCACAATTTAGAGCTAAAAAAAGCAGGTTTAAAAGTAACACTGCCGCGAATCAAAATCTTAGAGATTTTACAGTCGCCAGATAATCAACATATCAGCGCTGAAGATGTTTATAAAATCTTATTAGATAAAGGCGAAGAAATTGGTCTTGCCACTGTTTACCGTGTTCTTAACCAATTTGATGATGCAGGTATTGTTACCCGTCACCACTTTGAAGGCGGCAAATCAGTATTTGAACTAGCTGGCAGCACACACCATGATCACTTGGTATGCTTAAAGTGCGGTAAAGTAGTTGAATTCGAAGACGACGTGATTGAAACGCGTCAAGAAGAAATTGCTAAAGACAACGGCATCACGCTTACAAACCACTCGCTTTATCTTTATGGTGAGTGTGAAGATAAAGACGCATGTAAAAAATATGCAGACGATAACAGCTAATTGTTAAGTCGATGATTTAAAAGCGCCAATTGGCGCTTTTTTTGTTTGTATTATGTTGTTTTTATTTATGTAGTTGCTGTACATTTTAAATGCTAAGGCAGTTAGCACTATATTTAGTCCGCTAGTATGATCAGCTACTTAAGTGAATTGGTATTATTAATAACCCGTTCTAATGCAAATTGCACCCACGCCCCACCCTCTGTGTGGTTTTGAAGTTTAATTGCCGCACCATGATTTTCAATAATTACGCGTGACAACATTAAACCAATACCATTACCTCCGCTTTTTGTTGTATAAAACGCAGTGCCGGCGTCTCCCAAATTAGAAAAGCCAGGTCCAGTATCGATTACATCAAATATAATGTCTGTTTCGTTTGCGCTAAGGTTTAAAAACACATGTGGTGATGGACTAGATGCTTCACGTGCATTATTAATTAAATGACAGAGCACTTGTTTTATCTGACTTATATCGAAAAAGCCAAACAAGCTTTGCTCATATTGAATTCTGATATCTGGGTAAATTGCCGTTAACTGCTCGCATAACGTATCACAGCTTTCAATGTTTTTGTGAGCCGCTGGTAATTTTGCCAGTGACACATAGTTATCCATAAACGACTTTAAGTAATTCGCACGTTCATTAATTAACGTTAAACCCGTTGCAAAACTATCCTTGTCAATGTCATTTTCGAGCCGTTTATTTAGGCTGCGCGCTACTGTGCCTATTGGCGCCAGAGTATTATTAATCTCGTGACTTAGAATACGAACAAACTTTTTAAGCGCGTCTTTTTCTTGTTGATATAAAATAGAATCCAATTGCTTTAATACTAACAAAATGTAATTTTGTTCACCGATACGACAGTACGATTGCTCGATTAAAAATGCATGCTGTTTGCCATTAATTGTTAAGGCGACTTTTCCTTGTTGTTGATTGGCTAGTAACGCCTTGTACCAAGCCCACATATTATTTTGATCACTTGCATCGAATGTTTGCGCCGCGTATTGATTTCTGAATATACAGCTGTGTTCGTTAAACACCAGTAATGCAAAATCAACCTTCTCGATAACCTGTGCTAGTAAATCTTGTTGCTCGGTTACTAACCGCTGGTCTCTTTGCATTTTAGTTGCAAGGGCATTTAAGTGTTCAACCGTAGAGCTTAACGCGCTATCTTGTGCCTCATTTGCTCTAATTGCATACTCACCTTGGCGTAATGAAATCAATAACGTATCGATTAAATTAATAGTATTGCGTTTAGCTATCGCATCGCGATAGGTCTCGATTAAAAACCATAATGCTGAGGTTAGGTTTACCAATAAAATAAGCGCTAACGGATAACTATGAGTGATCAGTAAGCCATTGACGAGTATCAATAACAGCAGGCTTGTCAGCCAGCGCCCTGAAAATGCGTTAAACCGCATCATACTTAGACATTTTGCGATACCAAGCACTGCGCGACATACCTAAACTTTTGGCCGCTTTTGATGCATTGCCATTAAAGTGTTCGAGTCGCGTTAATAACGCTTGTTCTATGACTTCATCGATACTGAGCGTCATATCAACTGCGTGTTGTACATTTGGTTTATTATAACTTGTTGTTGAACTTAACATTAAATCTTGAGCAGTTATCTGCTGTCCATTCGCCATAAATATAACGCGCTCAATAATATGTTTCAGCTCCCTAACATTACCCGGAAAACCATAGTTAAGCAGTGCCTGTTTGGCGCACTGTGTTAGTGACAGAGCAGGCTTATCGTATTGCTTACAGAATGACGTTAAAAATTGGTTTGCTAGCGGTAAAATATCGTCTTTGCAAGATCTTAACGGTGGGATTTCAATTTCAACTGTGTTTAAACGGTAATATAAATCTTGGCGAAATAATTCGTTTGCAATTGCATCAGATAAATCCGCATTGGTTGCAGAAATAATACGCGCTTTATTTTCTAACACCTTGCTGCTACCAAGGGCCGTGTACTTTCGCTCTTCAAGCACATGCAATAACTTTGCTTGTGATTGCGCAGACAAATTAGCGATTTCATCTAAAAACAAGGTGCCATCTTCAGCTAAGGTAAACGCTCCTAAACGGTCTTGGCTTGCGCCAGTAAACGCTCCTTTTTTATGCCCAAACATTTCTGAATTAAACAATTCATCAGTAAAAGCTCCCATATTGAGTGCAATAAAACTGGCATTAGAGCGATTAGAGTGCTGATGAATAAACTGCGCGTAATAGCTTTTCCCTGTGCCGTTTTCACCCGTTAGCAGTATATTCATATCACTCTTTGCAAGGTTTTCGAGTTGACTCAATACTTGTTGCTTTTGTGGGCTATATGCTAATAATGACGATTGACTTAAAGCCTCACGTTGTTTTTCTTGGGTTAAGCGCGCTAAATCTTGTTTGTCACGTCGCGTGCTTAGCTGAAGTTTAATTGCATGGGCTAAGCGTTCGTCTTGCCAAGGTTTCTCGATGAAATCGGCAGCCCCTGTGGTTAACGCTTTAACGGCTAAATCAAACGTTGCCCAGCCCGTCATTACAACCACGGGCAAAAGTGGGTCTAATTCTTTCAGCGCTTCAATTGCACTTAAGCCTTCTGCGCCACTTGTTGTATTTTGGCTAAAATTCATATCTAGCAGCACTAAATCGACATTGTTTTTTGCAACATAATCAAGTGCTGTATCAGGTGAAAGCACACCGTGACAAAGATACCCTTCGTCTTCTAAAAAAAACTTAAGACTCGCTTGAATATCAAGCGAGTCGTCGACAACTAAAATTGTTTTCAAGAAACCTTAATCCATTCTTAAACTTGTTGCAGGCTGCTGTTTAATAACGTGCCTTACTGGTACATATAATGCGAGACAAACCGCTGCAAGTACCACAACTACAGTCAATGCACCTGCCTCTAACATAATGTTAATTGGCACATTTCCTCTTAAAAAGCTTTCTGCAAGATAACATAGAATGCCAAACACTAACAACGACGTACCAATGCCGTACAAAATATGCGTAATATTCTTTTTAATAAATAACCGCATGATTTGACTATCTTTAGCACCAATCGCACGGCGAATACCTATCTCATAACGGGATTTGTTGATATTACTAATACCCATCGCATAAATACCGATTAGTGACAGCGTTAAAGCGAAACCACCTACCATTAAAAATACATAAATAATCGCTGCAAATGAATTAATCATAGATGTGTGGTTATCGTAATGGTCGAACATGTAATACATGGTTAAATCATGAGATAACTGCATCTTAACGCGATAGAAGTCCTCCAACGCCTCATTAGCCGTGTTATTGGTCAATAATCGAATGTTTACACTGTCATCCATAAAATGGGTTTGGCGTAAACTAAAGTAAAGCTCATGGCGCGAGTCACCTGATACTCCGCTGATTACATCTTTTGCAACGCCGATAATTTCAACACTTGGCCACATTGCGTCTTGCAACATTAGCTGAAACCCGATCACATTTTGATTACCAAACAAAGCGTTAGCAAGTGACTCACTAATGATTACTACTGGTTTTGATTCACTGTTGTCATTGCTATTGAAATTTCGCCCAGTTAACAACTCTCGGGCAAACAAATGTGACTCTGCACTAATACTGATAAACTTCTCATTATAGACATCACCATTTGGGTACAGTACGTCAGCATGGATATGCGAATCAAACACTTCCGCGTCAATAATATTGCCTTGCTTTGAAAGCCCCGCCGCTAATGTATTTATTAGCGTTAATTGTTCGTCGTTGGTTAGCTCATCATTATTATCAAAATCCAGATAAACCGAGTAAACGCCTTTTTCTCGCTCGCCATCAATATTCGTTGCAATTGAATACATCACATAGCCAACAGTACTTGCAATCATTAGCAAAAAACTCACCAACGATACTTGCACGCATAATAAACGTCGCGACATCAATGTGGTTTCTTTACCCGTTGCGCCTCGTGTACCATCGCGCAGTACATTACTAATATTAAACTTTGCCGATTTATATGCTGGTAGTAGCACGGCAAATGTAAAAATAATGGCTAATAATAAAAGCGAGACTAATACAGTTTGCATATTTAAATGCCAATACCACCAATACGGCATTTTTCCGCCAAACATCACATTCATGTAAAAATTCAGTATTTCCAGCCCTAACGATGTAAAGATCAGGGTAAATATCCAGCTAACAATGCAATATATTAAACCTTCTGTAACATGCTGCTGGATCACACGCTTTTGTGTTGCACCGATTGCTGCGCGAATAGCTGACTCCTTTTGCTTTTCCATAATTTTCGCAAACAGTAAGTTGCCAATATTCACCCCAGAAATAAACAGCACAATCACAATACCAAACACAAACAAACCAAATACGAATACGGCTTCGCCATCGGTATTGAGTTCAACCAAAGTGAGTGACTCAATACGCACACCCTTCCCGGTTTGTTTATCACTGTCACTTATCTGGTCTTTGATTGCATTGTAAAAATAATGAGCGATTTGTGTTTCGAAGGTGCGTTCGAATTCGGCATTTGGCAGCTTATAAATAATATCGATACCATCATCAGGCTTCATATTCGCCTGCTTTAGCGGCAGCCAAATCTTTGAAAAAATGGGAAAATGATTACGCTTTTCCATTACGCCAACAATAGTATGCGGCTTACCTGCCACGTTTAATTGTTTACCGAGTACAGCGCTATCGCCCTGAAATAGTTGCTGCCACACGATATGTGAAATCACTACCACATCGGGCGCATTATTACTGTAATCGACGTTCGTAAAGCCTCGCCCAAGCACCGGTTCTTGTCCCAAAAACTTAAAAAATGACGGGTCAACATAAGATGCTCGAAAATGCTTACCATAATGTTGCGTGCTTAACCATAAACTGCTGCGCTTAATGGTGATCCAGCTATCAAGGGATTCGACCTCATCCAGTTGTTTAAAGCCATCTAACATCGAATACGTAAATTCTCGTTGCGATGTTAACGAATTCAATACCTTTAAGATGCGAATGTCTTCTTTGTTGTGATTAAAACTTGAGTGCGAAAACGCGATGGTATGAATAAAGTTAAACCCTATCAATGAAATGGTTAAACTCCCTACCATAATAAATATCATTAACAGTGAAAAACGCAGTGATTTAACGATATTACGCAGCGCGTAGCGAAAGTCTAATAACAGCCCCATAACTTATACCTCTAACGCCACTGAAAGATTAGTATCCGAGGTTTTCTGTTTATCGCGCACAATTGCACCGTCTAACATGTTCAACGTACGACTGGCATAGTGCGTTGACTCTACATCATGGGTTACCATGCAAATTGTTTTACCCGAAAGGTGTAAATCTTTTAGTAACTGCAGTACTTGTTGCGCGTTTTTCGAATCTAAGTTACCGGTTGGTTCATCCGCTAAAATTAAATCAGGCTCATTAATGAGCGCGCGAGCTACCGCAACGCGCTGCTGCTGACCACCTGATAACTGTGAAGGAAAGTGATTAATGCGATTTTCAAGGTCAACTAACATCAACGCCTTGCGCGCTTTTTCAATCATTTCTTGTTCAGAGTAGCCACCGATATAGGTCAGTGGCAACATCACATTTTCAAGTACGTTTAAGTCACTTATAAGGTTAAATGCCTGAAAAATAAAACCAATATGATTTGCCCGAACGTGTGCTCGCTGGTCAGAGCTTAAATCTACGGCTTGTTTGCCGCTAATGGTATAGTCCCCAGCTGTTGGTTCATCAATCAGCCCTAACACCGAGAGTAAAGTCGATTTACCGCAACCAGAAGGCCCAGTGATGGCGACAAACTCCCCTTGATTGACTACGAGATTAATACCGTTTAGTGCTTGCGTTGCAATTTCATCCGTTTTGAATAACTTTTCGATGTTTTTTAACGTGATAACTGGGTTCATTGTAATTTCCTTCTAGCGTACAAGCACTTGCGTGTCGTTGGTGTATTTTTCCATATCGGAAATAATAATTTCTTGGTCGATTGTTAGCCCTGCCACAACCTCTATATAATTCACTGAGCGTTTGCCAAATTTAACCGGTTGTTTGGTTGCAAGATGCTTTTCCAACACAAATACGTTGTTTGTACTCTCGGCAATAGCGTTACGCGGTAGCGCTACATACAAGGTGTGTGATTTGAAGCTGGTATTAATAATGCCTTCGATATTGAGTTTATCGCGCGCCTCGGAGGGGATCGCATCAGTTATTGCAAGCTCAACCTCCACATGGCCGTTGTTCACCTTTGGCGATACACGAGTAACTTGTGCATCTAAGCGAGAAGTATAGGTATCAATTGTAGCCTGCTGGCCTACTTTAACGTTAGGTGCGTCGAGTTCTGCTACATTTATTTTGGCAATTAGTTTGGTTTGATCTGCAACTTCGGCAACTGAGCCTGTACTTGCCAGCTGCGTGCCTAGCTCAACAAACACATCTTGGATTTGCCCAGTAATTGGCGATTTCACATCTAATTGTGAAATATGTTGGCTAAGCAAACTGATTTCTGATTTTAAGCTTTGCTGCTCTGCTTGTTGCGCGTTTTGTTTTGCGGCGAGTATTTCTTTTTGCGTCGCCACTTTCGCTTTTTGTAACGCAAGTTGCTTTAAACTGCGCTTTACGGTGAATTCGCTGCGCTGATGTTCAAGTTTCGAAATGGTACTATTGCCTTGTGCGATTAAGGTTGCCTGCGCTTGCCATTCCATTGTGTTGGCTTTATGCGCAAGATCAGCATCATGGTAGGCGGTTTCAGCTTCTTGAAGATAGGCTTTTTGCTGTGCCAACTCCGCTTTATGTTGCGCAACCATTTTAAGTAAAAGGCTATTTTTTTGAATGAGTGTCTCTTTGATTTGCGGGTTGTCTAAGCGCGCTATAATGTCGCCTCGCTCAACATATTCACCCGGCTTTACCAACACTTCAACAACCTTTCCGCCCGCATTTGTCGTTATCAAATGGCGTTTTTCAAGTGCTAGACTGCCCAGCCCTTTAACGTCTATCGCAAAATCGCCCTGTTTAACTTTTGCGACCAAGATTTCGTCTCGTTTAACTAAGTTTGACGCACCTTGGGTATAATGACGAATAAACATAACAGCGCTTAGTAACAGACACGCAAAAACTGCGTAGGTCAATGGCCTTTTAAGCTTATGTGATTTGTTCTCTATTTTTATGTCCATAAAGCATAATCCAATAATTGCATTACATGGTTAATTACAATTATCAGGCCAAAATTATTTTATATATTTTTCAAACGTTTATAATTTAACATTAGAATAAATCCAGATAACTGTGCCACTTCCGATACAGTTTCTATTTTTAATGTGTGTCGATAGCGAAACACTATTTTGGGAATAACAGATAGGCTATTCAACAGGCATAAAAAAACCGGCATATCGCCGGTTTTTAATATTATTAACTATTATGCAGTAATAACGTCTAAGCCGCCCATATATGGACGCAGTACTTCTGGTACAACTACCGAGCCATCTGCTTGCTGGTAGTTCTCTAGAATCGCTACAAGTGTACGACCCACAGCTAAACCAGAACCATTTAGTGTGTGCAATAACTCAGGCTTTTTCTCACCTTGACGACGGAAACGTGCTTGCATACGGCGTGCTTGGAAATCTTGCATATTTGAGCAGCTTGAAATTTCACGGTAGGTGTCTTGCGCTGGCAACCATACTTCTAAGTCGTATGTTTTGCTTGCGCCAAAGCCCATATCGCCTGTACATAAAATTACTTTACGGTACGGTAGTTCAAGTGCTTGAAGAATACCTTCTGCGTGGTTAGTTAGCTCTTCTAGCGCTTGCATTGAGTCTTCAGGCTTCACAAGTTGTACTAATTCAACTTTATCAAACTGGTGCTGGCGAATAAGACCACGCGTGTCACGGCCATAACTACCTGCTTCACTGCGGAAACACGGTGTATGTGCAGTCATTTTTAATGGTAATTCAGCTTCATCAAAAATAACATCGCGGCCAAGGTTAGTTAATGGTACTTCTGCCGTTGGAATTAGGCTAAACCCTTCATTGTGCTCACTGATTGCTTCAGTGTGGAATAAATCTTCAGCGAACTTAGGTAACTGACCTGTGCCGTATAAGCTGTCTTTGTTTACTAAATACGGTACATACATTTCGGTATAACCGTTTGTGTCTGTGTGCGTATCTAGCATAAATTGCACAAGCGCACGGTGCATACGTGCTACTTTACCGCGCATTACAGTAAAGCGTGCACCTGACAGTTTAACACCCGCTTCAAAATCTAAGCCTTTTGCTAAACCTTCACCTAAATCAACGTGATCTTTTACTTCAAAGTCATACTGTTTTGGCTCGCCCCATTTAACCACTTCAACGTTATCGTCTTCGTCGTTACCAAATGGCACTTCGCTATCTGGTAAGTTAGGGATCGTTGCAGCAATGGCATTTAATTCAGCAAGGATTTCGTCTTGCTCTTTTTTAGCAGCGTCTAGCTCATCACCTAATGAACCTACCGCAGCTAATAGTGGTGCAATGTCTTCACCTTTAGCTTTTGCTTGACCAATTGCTTTGGAGCGTGTGTTACGCTCATTTTGTAATTCTTGTGTTTTAACTTGTAGCGCTTTACGCTTTTCTTCAAGCGCTTGAATTTCTGCTACGTTTAATTCAAAACCTCGGCCTTTTAGGCGCTCTGCGGCTTCTTCGATATCCTGACGTAAAAATCGTGGGTCTAACATTCTTTTTTAACCTTTTTGCATTGCTAGCTGCATACCTAAATAGGCAACAAAAACACAACCAATTACATTTAAAAATACATTGAGTGTTGCTTTCAACCAGTGCCCTTGCTGTAACAGCAATAGCGTATCTATCGAGAAGGTTGAAAACGTTGTTAACGCCCCTAAAAAGCCAATTCCGATGAGTGATTTGGTGGGGTTAACAACAATTAATTCTTTTTCTAGTAGGCCATATAAAACGCCTAACATTAATGAACCGAGAATATTAACTGTCAGGGTAGCAAAAGGGAATCCCTTTCCCAAAAGTTTTATCATTGATTCACTAATAAAATAACGAAGACACGCACCTGTTGCACCGCCAAGAGCAACGTAAAAATAGAGTTTAATCCCTGTCATAACGTTTCCTAGTGGCTAAATTGTCTTGCTCGGTTAAATAATCGAGCTTTGCTTTTATCTTTTGCTCAAGACCGCGCTCTGTTGGTTGATAGTATTTTCTATCTGAGATTTCTTCCGGCAGATATTTCTCACCTGCAGCATAAGCACCTGGTTCGTCATGGGCATAGCGATACTCTGCACCATATCCAAGGTCTTTCATTAGATTGGTAGGTGCATTACGAAGATGATGCGGCACTTCAAAGCTTGGCTCATTGGCGATATCGAGCTTTGCTTGCTTAAACGCTGTGTAAACCGCATTACTCTTTGGTGCGCTGGCTAAATAAATCGCAGCTTGGGCAAGCGCCCTTTCACCTTCAGAAGGCCCTACACGATGATAAATATCCCAAGCATTAAGCGCTACTTGCATCGCACGAGGGTCGGCGTTGCCGATATCTTCAGTAGCAATCGCTAATAATCGTCTACCAACGTAAAGCGGGTCGCCACCACCTGCTAAAATACGGCACAGCCAATAAAGCGCGCCATCAGGACTAGAGCCGCGAACTGACTTATGAAACGCTGAAATCAGATCGTAAAATAAATCGCCGCCTTTATCGTATTTTGCAATATGTGCAGGCAGAACATTCGCCAACACATTCTCGCTCACAATCAGTTTATCATTTTGTTGATCGGCCATATCAATGGCTTGCTCAAGTAAATTAAGCGTGCGTCTAGCATCGCCATCTCCTGCGAGTGCCAGTTTTTCAATCGCAGCATTATCAATTTCGATATGTTTTTGCTGTAGCTGCTCATCGTTATTAAGCGCGCTATGTATGGCTTGCATTAAGTCTTGCTGTTCAAGCGCTTTTAATTGATAGACGCGTGCACGCGATAAAATTGCATTATTTAGTGAAAACGAAGGGTTTTCCGTTGTGGCACCAATAAATATAAAGGTGCCATCTTCGATGTGTGGTAAAAACGCGTCTTGCTGCGACTTGTTAAAGCGGTGCACTTCGTCAATAAATAACAGTGTACGCTGCCCCTGCATTGCTAAATGATCTTTTGCCGATGCAACGCTTTCTCGTATTTCTTTCACACCTGAGGTAACTGCTGATAAGCGGATCACGTTTGCATCTGCATGATGGGCGATGACTTCAGCTAATGTTGTTTTACCAACGCCGGGTGGCCCCCATAAAATTAAACTATGGCAACGACCGGCTAAAATAGCGTTGTATAGCGGTGAACCTTCGCTAAGCAGATGTTTTTGCCCTATATATTGACTTAAATTAGTTGGCCGCATGCGTGCTGCAAGCGGCCTAATTTCTGGGGCAAATGAAAAGCTTAAATTACTCACCTTGACTTTGATCGTCCACTAATACATCAGCTGGAATGGTGAATTGAAAATACGCATCATCAATGGTTTGATTAACTTGCTGTTTTGAGAACACATAAACAGATGTTTGACCTGTGTTATCAAACACTGTCATCGAGCGTAATGCATCTGCATCAAATTTAAGCTCTAAGCGCTCTACTTGGCTTTGTCCTTGATTGGTCGGTGTAATCACAAACGCGTTATCTGCGTGCGTTACTGCGTAATGTTGCCATAAGCTTTCATCCGCAGATGTTAACAACGCAAACGGCGTATTATCGATTAGTTTTTTACTATCTAAAATAGTGACTTGTTCAGCAAACTCATCGTAATAAAAGGTTTTAGTGCCATCAGAAACCAGCACCGTTTCATCTGGTGATGTTTGCTTCCAATAAAGTTTTTCTGGGCGCTTAATTTTTAATAAACCCGTACCTTGCATAATTTCGCTACCGGTATTGTCAATTACGGTTTGAGAAAAATCTGCTTGTAAGTTGTTTAGCTGTGTTAAACGCGTTTTTAATTCACTTTGCGCTTTGCTGTCTACGACGTGTTGCGCTGTTTCTGTTTGCGCGCGCACTGCTGTTACACTTGCCGTGCTCATCGCTAATACGCTCGCAACAATTAATGTGATTTTTTTTGTCATATTATCCTGCATTATTCGGAACAATTACTTCACGAGTGCCATTATGCCCCGGCGCTGATACGATACCGGACATTTCCATCTGCTCGACTAAGCGTGCTGCACGGTTGTAACCAACACGCAATTTACGCTGAACACTCGATACAGACGCACGACGACTTTCAATTACAAATGCAACCGCTTCATCATAAAGCGGGTCGCTTTCTTCGTCGCTTTCGGCAGTCTCACCTGGAAGTAAGACATCTTCAACGGCTTCTCCGTTCAATATCTCGTCGACATAATTTGGTTTACCGCGCGCTTTCCAATCATTTACCACCGCGTGAACTTCGTGGTCATCAACAAATGCGCCATGCACACGAATTGGTACACTAGTACCTGGCGGCAAGTAAAGCATGTCACCCATGCCTAATAAATGCTCTGCGCCTTGCTGATCTAAAATCGT
This sequence comes from Pseudoalteromonas sp. MMG024, assembly GCF_021654175.1. Classification (NCBI taxonomy): domain Bacteria; kingdom Pseudomonadati; phylum Pseudomonadota; class Gammaproteobacteria; order Alteromonadales; family Pseudoalteromonadaceae; genus Pseudoalteromonas; species Pseudoalteromonas sp. MMG024. The sequence goes on along the minus strand of NZ_JAKFZO010000001.1, from coordinate 263,110 downwards.
ACGCGAATCAATTTTACTTGATACTTGGAACGCCATACGCGTTGGAATATTCGCTTTTATAAGACCGGTGATCACGTCAACCGATGGGCGCTGTGTTGCAAGTACTAAATGAATACCCGCGGCACGTGCTTTTTGAGCAATACGTGCAATTAGCTCTTCAACTTTCTTACCAACAATCATCATCATGTCGGCAAATTCATCAATAACCACAACGATGGCTGGTAGCTTGCCTAAGTCAGGCGCTTGTGTTTCCATACCATCTGTATCTTTCCATAGCGGGTCTTTAATTGGGTCACCTGCTTCAATGGCATCTAACACTTTTTGGTTGTAGCCCTTTAAGTTACGTACACCCAATGCAGACATGAGTTTGTATCGGCGTTCCATTTCACCAACACACCAACGCAGCGCATTAGCCGCTTCTTTCATATCTGTTACAACTTCACACAACAGGTGTGGAATGCCTTCGTAAACCGATAATTCAAGCATTTTCGGGTCAATCATGATCATGCGAACATCATCAGGAGTTGACTTAAACAGTAACGATAAAATCATCACGTTTACACCAACTGATTTACCAGAGCCTGTTGTACCGGCAACTAGAAGGTGTGGCATTTTTGCAAGGTCAGCAACTACAGGCACGCCTGCAATATCTTTACCTAACACCATTGCTAAGTCAGACGGGTTATTAGCAAATTTTTTCGCACCAATAACTTCTGAGAGGCGTACAATTTCGCGGTGCTGATTGGGTAATTCTAAACCAACATAGGTTTTGCCAGGGATCACTTCCACAACTCGCACGCTTACTGCTGAAAGTGAACGCGCTAAATCTTTCGCGAGGCCGCTAATTTTCGCGACCTTAATACCCGGTGCTAAATCCAGCTCAAAACGTGTAACGACAGGACCAGGATACACTCCTACTACCTGAGCTTGTACACCAAAATCTAATAACTTGGTTTCAACTAAGCGTGAAACAGCATCTAGCTCTTCTTGTGTAATTGGGTTTTCTTTTTTATCTGGTCTATCGAGCAAGTCTAACGTCGGCATTGGCGTTGCTGGCGGTGTCGCCTCAAGTAAGTCTTCAAACTGTTCTTTGGCTGTTTTTGGCTTAACATAAGTAGATTTGCGTGCTGGCTCTGTTGGAGTTTCATTTTCGCTCGGTTGCGCAACAGCAGCCAACGTAGGCTCTGCATCTGATTGTGGTTCTAGCGTGCTTAGAAAATCTCCCGATACTGCCTTTGGCGCATTCGTTTGTTTATCGTCATCAAACGGAATATCGTCAAGCGCTGAGAAACTCAAGTCATCACTAATGATCTCATCGAATTCTTGTAATGCCGGGTGCATTTCGCTTTTATTATTCGGCTCAGGCTGTTTTGCTGTTTCAACCTCTGTATTTGCAATGTCATCACCAAAAGTTGGCTCGATTGTGGTTTCAGGCTGAACATCGATTGTCGGTTCCTGTGGCTCAGCGCTTACTTCTTGCTCTGGTAATTCGTCGACATGATAGGTTACTTGTTTTGGTGCTTGAGAAACCGATTCATTAGTTACGGTTTTAATCGGTGCGTTATTCGCCTCTTTTCGTTCTGCTAATAGTTCTGGTAACGCTTTTAACCATAGAAAAGCATGCATTGCAAAACGGCCAATTTGGTCGACAAACTGTACCCAAGAGACCCCTGTTAGCAGGGTTAAGCTTGAAAAGAAAAAACACAGTAAAATGATACTTGTGCCAGTAAAGTTAAAGGTCGGTAACATGGCGTTTGCAAACACATCGCCAATTACTCCACCTGAAGAAAACTCATAGAAGTCATCGAAATTAATGCTGCTAATTGCCGTTGATGACACGACAAACAGCACCAAACCAACAACGCGTAATGACAAAGTGAGGTAATCTAGCTTAAATACTTGGTGTGTTTTTTTGAACAGTAAATAACCGATGACTTGAATAATAACAGGGACAAGTAACGCCAACCAACCAAAACTAAAGTACAGTAGATCGGCAGTCCACGCCCCTGCTGTACCTGTCATGTTTTTTACTTTGATATAGTCACCCGTTTGAGACCAAGACGGATCGATTGGGTCAAATGTTAATAAAGCAACTAACACAAACGCTGCGAATGCAGTCGTTAAAATAAGGCCTGCTTCTAATAATCTTTGAACACCATTAAGGCGCATTACAACTCCCCTTTTTATTATTCTTTACTTCCGACTACATCAGCGCAAATAACACTTTCTAAGATACAAATAGTGTGTAGTGTGCTTATTCTATTACTATGGTGCTACTTTTAGAAGCGAAACATCATCACTTTTCACTTCTTCCATGACAACATAAGTACGACTTTCTGAAACTGCCGGTAAACGTAGCAATATATCACCTAATAAGTCACGATATGCAGACATATCTGCTACACGGGTTTTTAATAGAAAGTCAAAATTACCAGAAACAAGGTGACATTCTAAAATCTCATCATGGTTTTTTACTGCGCTACTGAATTCTTCAAATACATCGGGTGAGGTTTTGGTTAGAGTAATTTCAACGTAAACTAATAACGCAGCACCTACTTTTTTTGGGTCGACAATGGCTTTATAGCCTTTTATATACCCTTCCCTCTCGAGTTTTTTTACTCGCTCCAAACAAGGCGTTGCACTTAAACCTATGCGGCGCGCAAGTTCCACATTCGAAATTCTGCCATCTTTTTGTAATTCGACTATTATCTTTTTATCAATGCGATCTAACACTAGCTAACCAAATTAGAATATTAATCTTTGTTTTTTGATTATATGGTTTTATTAACCAACTTTTCAATTAAATAAAGTTACATCGACTAATAAAAGCTAGATAAAATAGTATTATCTATTACCACAGTTCAAAGTAAGGTGAAGTTATGATTATCGGTGTACCTAAAGAGATTAAAAACCACGAATATCGTGTAGGTATGGTTCCGGCAAGTGTTCGTGAGTTAATCAACCACGGTCACAGTGTGTTTGTAGAAACGAATGCAGGTATTGGCATTGGTTTTACAAACGAAGATTATGAAGCCGCAGGTGCTGAAATTCTAAATACTGCTGAAGAAGTTTTCGCTAAAGCAGACATGATTGTTAAAGTGAAAGAGCCTCAAGCAGTTGAGCGTGCAATGCTACGCGAAGACCAAATTCTATTCACTTACTTACACTTAGCACCAGATCTTCCACAAACTGAAGACCTAGTTAAGTCTAAGTCTATCTGTATCGCTTACGAAACAGTAACAGACGCACGCGGTGGTTTACCACTTCTTGCGCCTATGTCAGAAGTAGCGGGCCGTATGTCAATTCAAGCAGGCGCACAAGCACTTGAAAAATCAAATGCAGGTCGCGGCATGCTGCTTGGTGGTGTACCAGGTGTTGAGCCAGCAAAAGTTGTTGTTATTGGTGCGGGTATGGTTGGTAACAACGCAGCGCAAATGGCAGTTGGCATGGGCGCTGATGTAGTTGTTCTTGATCGTAACGTTGATGTTTTACGTCGTATCGATGCACAGTTCGGTAACCGCGTTAAAGCTGTTTATTCAACTTCTGATGCATTAGAAAAGCACGTACTAGACGCTGATCTTGTAATTGGTGGTGTACTTATTCCAGGTGCTGCAGCTCCTAAACTAGTAACAGCAGACCACATCAAACGTATGAAGCCTGGTGCTGCTATTGTTGACGTTGCAATCGACCAAGGTGGTTGTATTGAAACTTCTAAAGCAACAACGCACGCAGATCCAACTTATATCGTTGATGACGTTGTTCACTACTGTGTTGCAAACATGCCAGGTGCCGTTCCTCGTACGTCAACATTTGCACTTAACAATGCAACATTACCTTACATTATCAAGCTAGCTAACAAAGGCTACAAAGCTGCGTTACTTGAAGACTCACACTTCATGAATGGCTTAAATGTATTCAAAGGCAAAGTCACATGTAAAGAAGTTGCTGAAGGCTTCAACATGGAATACGTAGCGCCAGCAGATGCTTTAAATAGCTAATCATTCTGCAAAGCACAAAAAAAGCAGCGAAAGCTGCTTTTTTATGTGTGTTTTTTATATTAAACATTACTTAAATAAAGCGCTTAATAATAAAATCCACTTTAACACGCTTTGCTTGCCCTAAAAGTTTAGCAACCGGTTCTGGGTAATCATGCATTGTTTGCAGCTCTTTGTAGCCGTTTAACTTAGTACAATGCGTTAATATTTGTTGCTTCTCTTGCTCAAGTACATCAGTTAATAAACCTTGGCTGTCATCAAATAAAATACCGTTTTCGATATCTAAACCCCACGCTCGAGGGTTTAAGTTGTGTCCTGTCATCATTTGATAACGGTTATCGACACTAATGCCCTTTAAGTGAAAAGAGTTGCTGTCGTGACGCCATAGATGCACATTTAAAAGGCCATCTTGCACAAATTTATCATTAAGTTTTAAAAACTTAGCCAATATGGTTTCGTACAAATATGGCAACGCACCAATTTTACTAAACGGCTTATCGGGCGAAATATAAAAGTCGTTCGCGGTTTTATCACCCACAACAATGGTCACTTTAAGGCCTTGTTTTAATTTCTTTCTAAGTACACGCAAGAGTGGCGCCGGAAAATTAAAGTAAGGGGTATAAAGAACCAGCTCTTTTTCACCGAGTTCAAACAGATTTTTAATCGCTCGGTTAAGCATATTGCCGCGACGACCAAAACCTAAGAATAAAAAGCTATCAATTGGGCCTTCATCAGTTGACGTAACATACGGATACTTGGCACGTTTTAGCGACTTCATCAGAGCTTTATGGTCAGATTTGCACTCTGCTAACTTTTTAATCGGACGTACATCAAGACGAATTACCGCACTTGACGCAATCAGGTAATCATCAACAAACTGTGTGAATGAATCTGCCAACGCTTGATTCGCAATAGTGAAATAACGATCAAGGCGATAGCGCTCTTCATATTGTAAATAAACATTATTTAAGCTCGCACCGCTGTAAAGCACGGTATCGTCAATCACCATGCCCTTTAGGTGCAATACACCAAATACTTCTTTGCCTTTTACCGGAACGCCGAAAACTCGCACACGATTTTTATAGGCTTGTTGTAGTTTTAAGTAAAGTGCGGCATTACCTTCACTTTGAGCTTCACCAATTAAGCCACGCTGGGCACGGTGATAATCAACCAAAATGTCGACGCGTAGTTCAGGGTTCGCATTTGACGCTTGATGAAGTGCCTCTAAAATTTCACGGCCTGCTTCATCATCCTGTAAATAGAGCGCGGTAATAACAATGCGCTGTTTAGCATTTTTAATTAACGATAATAATTTTGCTCGATAAGACGACGCATCAAGCAATATTGATATTTGCTCGCTATCAAGTTTAAAGCTTGGCTCTTTTTGCCAAAAATCCAAACGCACGCTGTTATCCTATAGCATCAGTTTTGTATAAAAGCGTCAACATAACAAATTATTAGATTAAACGCACAATTTTTGAGAGAAAGATTTGCTAAGTGGCTAAATTTACGACGGGTGTTACGTTAAATTGACGCTTACGCTAAGTTAGTAATATCAAATTCCGTAAAATAATTTACATCTGCCTTGTTTTTAATAGAATCAACCGCATTAATTAGCAAAAGCAGTATTAATTAGGAAATGCGATGAGCGCAAGCAAACACAGTAAATTACTTATTTTAGGCTCAGGCCCTGCAGGTTACACAGCTGCAGTTTACGCCGCACGAGCAAACTTAAACCCTGTATTAATTACAGGTATGCAACAAGGTGGTCAGCTAACAACGACAACTGAAGTTGAAAACTGGCCTGGTGATGCGCACGGTTTAACCGGCCCTGCTCTTATGGAACGTATGAAAGAGCACGCTGAACGTTTTGAGACTGAGATCATTTTTGATCATATTCACACTGTTGATGTAAATAACCGTCCATTCACCCTAACAGGCGATTCAGGCACGTATACATGTGATGCACTTATTATTGCAACAGGTGCGTCTGCTCGTTACTTAGGCTTAGAGTCAGAAGAAGCATTCAAAGGCCGTGGTGTTTCAGCATGTGCTACTTGTGACGGTTTCTTCTACCGCGATCAAAAAGTAGCGGTTGTAGGTGGTGGTAACACAGCTGTTGAAGAAGCACTTTACCTATCTAACATCGCGTCTGAAGTACATTTAGTACACCGTCGTGATACTTTCCGCAGTGAAAAGATCTTAACCGACCGTTTAATGGATAAAGTTGAGAACGGTAACATTACCCTGCACCTAAACCAAACGCTTGATGAAGTACTTGGTGACGATATGGGTGTAACAGGTCTTCGTACTAAATCAACCACAGACGAAAGCACTAACGAGCTTGACGTTGCAGGTGTATTTATTGCTATCGGTCACTCGCCAAACACGGGGATGTTTGAAGGCCAGCTTGACATGAAAGACGGCTACCTAGTTGTTGAGTCGGGCTTAAACGGCAATGCAACTCAAACCAGTGTTAAAGGTGTATTTGCAGCAGGTGACGTAAGCGACCACATTTATCGCCAAGCAATTACCTCAGCGGCTACTGGTTGTATGGCTGCACTTGATGCTGAGCGCTACCTAGACAATCTCAAGTAAAATTCGCTAAACTGAAGGCTGCCACTAACGCAGCCTTTTTATGACAGCACAACTTACACTACTCGATTCATTATCAACCCAATTTCCTCCCGCAGATCTTGCTTTAGCCGAGCCTGATGGTTTGCTTGCAATTGGTGGCGACTTATCAACGCCACGATTAATAACCGCCTATCAAAGTGGTATTTTCCCTTGGTTCAATCAAGGTGAGCCAATTATGTGGTGGTGTCCAAGCAACAGAGCGGTATTAAATATCGGCGACATCAACATCAGCCGCAGTTTGCGTAAACTAGCTCGCCAAGGTAAATACACCATTACTGTAAATCATGATTTTAGCGGTGTTATAAATAATTGTATTAAGCAGCGAGAACAACTTGAAGGTACGTGGATAACCGATGATATGAAGGCAGCCTATATCGCACTTCACAATCAAGGGTATGCGCATAGTATCGAAGTATATAATCAAGACAACATGTTAGTTGGCGGGCTTTATGGCATTATGGTTAACCACGTGTTTTGTGGTGAATCTATGTTCCATTTTGAAAGTAACTGCTCAAAACTCGCATTTTGGGCGCTACATAATCACTTACGAAATCATGATATTACCTTGATTGATTGCCAAATCGAAAACCCGCATTTGTCGTCATTAGGTGCTACTTGCATTACACGTGAAGAATTTTTAGCTAAACTTACTGTAAAAGATGATCAACCAATTCATCCCACTATGTGGAATAAGGCAAAATTGACGGATATTTATGACTGAGCATATGCCGGTAAAATTGGGGATAAGCCAACAATTCCCATGCAGTTATATCGATAAAGAGCAAGAGCGTTTACTAGTGGTACTAGACCACGATTTTTATACCCATCAGCGTTTTGAACACCTTCTTGCGCTTGGCTTTCGTCGTTCTAGCGACCAAATTTATCGTCCACATTGTGCTAATTGTACAGCCTGTGAAGCTATCCGCCTTGATGTGTCACAGTTTTCGCCAAGTAAATCACAAAAGCGCATCATTAAAAAAAGTAAGCAGTTCGAACTTAAAGTAAGTAGTGTCAGCAAAGATATTTATTACACACTGTACGAAAAATACATCACACTAAGACACCAAGATGGCGCTATGTTTCCGCCATCTGTTGAACAATACGAAAGCTTTTTGACCTGTAGTTGGTTACCAATTAACTATCTTGAACTTTGGCACGACAACACGTTAATTGCAGTTGCGGTAACAGACACATTGAGTAATGCACTTTCAGCTATTTACACTTTCTTCGATCCTGATTTCGAAGATTACAGCCTTGGCACCATGATGATTTTGAAACAAATCGAATTTGCTAATAGTATCAACAAGCAATATTTGTATTTAGGTTACCAAATCGATGAATGTCGTAAAATGAACTACAAAACTAAATTTAAACCTTACCAAAAGCTCAATAATAATGTTTGGCATCTGGAATTATAAAAAGATGACTGTAAATGCCAATCATAGCTTTACATATGCATGGGTTTTCGGCAAAATCTGCAGCTTTAAAGAATACAACTGAGGTTATACGCTCAATATGGCGAAAGAAGACGTAATTGAAATGCAAGGCACTGTCCTTGACACACTCCCTAACACTATGTTCCGCGTTGAATTAGAAAACGGTCACGTGGTTGTTGCACACATTTCTGGTAAAATGCGCAAAAACTATATTCGTATTTTAACAGGCGACAAGGTTACGGTTGAGTTAACGCCATATGACCTTTCGAAAGGTCGCATTGTATTCCGTGCTCGCTAATTTTTAAGTAGTATCGAATATAAAAAAAGCCCGCTAATTGCGGGCTTTTTTATTGACGTTTTATTTATGCTTCAACGCTTTCATTTTCGTAACTAAATGTAAGCTGCTTATCTTTAATGCTTACCTTCACGTTACCACCATCACTGAGTTCACCAAATAGAATTTCATTGGCTAATGGCTTTTTAAGCTTTTCTTGGATCAGGCGAGCCATTGGACGAGCGCCCATCGCTTTATCGTAGCCTTCTTTTGCAAGCCATTTACGTGCAGGCTCGGTTACTTCCAGTGACACTGATTTAGCATCGAGTTGCGATTCCAGCTCAACAATGAACTTATCAACCACTTGCAAGATCACTTTTTCATCTAAGTGATTAAACCAAATCGTGTTATCTAAGCGGTTTCTAAATTCAGGTGTAAACGTTTTATTAATCTCACTCATCGCATCGTGGCTGTGGTCTTGTTGTTTAAAGCCAATTGATTTACGAATTGTTTCTTGCACACCCGCATTAGTCGTCATCACGAGTACAACGTTTCTGAAATCTGCCTTGCGGCCGTTGTTATCCGTAAGCGTTCCGTGATCCATTACTTGCAATAATACATTGTAAATATCAGGATGCGCTTTTTCGATTTCATCAAGCAATACCACGCAATGAGGTTGTTTAATCACTGCATCAGTTAATAAGCCACCTTGTTCATAACCCACATAACCAGGAGGTGCGCCAATTAAGCGACTTACCGCATGTTTTTCCATGTATTCAGACATATCAAAACGTACAAGTTCAACACCTAAACACTTTGCAAGTTGCTTGGTGATCTCGGTTTTACCGACACCCGTTGGACCTGCAAATAAGAACGAACCAATCGGTTTATCTTCGCTAGACAGACCTGAACGCGATAATCGAATTGCTGCACTTAGCGCATCAATGGCATCATCTTGGCCAAATACCACCATTTTCAGATTGCGATCAAGTAATTGCAGAACTTGTTTATCTGAGTTTGATACATTTTGCTCTGGAATACGTGCGATTTTCGCAATAATGTGTTCAATATCCGATACCGTTACCGTCTTCTTACGACGCGATACCGGTAATAAACGCTGGCTTGCACCTGCTTCGTCAATCACGTCAATCGCTTTGTCTGGTAGGTGACGCTCATTGATATACTTAGCTGATAGCTCAGCAGCAGCTTTTAGTGCTGTTTGCGTATAGCGAATGCCATGGTGCTCTTCATAACGTTCTTTTAAGCCCATTAGAATCTTAGTAGTGTCGGCAACTGACGGCTCAACGATATCGATTTTTTGGAAACGACGTACTAACGCGCGGTCTTTTTCAAAAATATTTTTAAATTCGTTGTACGTGGTCGAACCCATACAACGAAGCTTACCGCTTGATAGTAACGGTTTGATTAGGTTTGATGCATCCATCACACCACCAGAGGCTGCACCCGCGCCAATAATTGTGTGGATTTCATCAATAAACAAAATTGCGTTTTTGTGTTGCTGAAGCTGTTTTAGCAACGCCTTAAAACGTTTTTCAAAATCGCCGCGGTATTTTGTACCAGCAAGCAACGCGCCCATATCGAGTGAAAATACTGTCGCATCTGAAATAACTTCTGGCACTTGCTCGTTAAAGATACGATAAGCAAGACCTTCAGCGATTGCGGTTTTACCAACGCCCGCTTCACCCACAAGCAATGGATTGTTCTTTTTACGACGGCATAACACCTGAATCGTGCGCTCAATTTCACTGTCGCGCCCAATCAGAGGGTCGATTAAACCAAGCTCTGCTTGCGTATTAAGGTTTGTGGTAAAGTTTTCTAGCTTAGATTTTTCATCCGCGCCCTGCTCGGCACTGTTTTCAATCTCTTGCTCTTCTTCACTTGGGTGGTGACTTTCTTCCTCGTCTAAACGCGAAATACCGTGTGAAATGTAATTAACGATATCGAGTCGAGTAATATCGCATTTTTTAAGTAAGTAAACAGCTTGGCTTTCTTGCTCGCTAAAAATTGCAACAAGTACATTAGCACCGTTCACTTCACTTTTACCCGACGACTGCACATGAAATACAGCGCGTTGCAATACGCGCTGAAAACCAAGCGTTGGCTGTGTTTCGCGCTCTTCCTCTAAGTCGGGGATTAATGGTGTGGTTTCATCGATAAAATCTGATAACGCAATTTTAAGTGATTGTAAATCGGTGCCACAGCTCGACAACGCATCAATTGCCGATGGGTTATCTAATAGCGCTAACAGTAAGTGCTCCACAGTCATAAATTCATGCCTGCGACTACGCGCTTCTCTGAATGCGGAGTTTAAGGTAATTTCTAAGTCTTTATTAAGCATAATAAACTCCTCTAAATACTTCTTTATTCGGGCTCAAAACTACATAACAGTGGATGTTCATTATCACGCGCGTATTGGTTCACTTGCGCTACCTTGGTTTCAGCGACTTCCGCACTGTAAACGCCACAGACAGCTTTGCCGTCATAATGGACCTTTAACATAATTTCAGTCGCCCTGTCTGAATCCATATTAAAAAATCGTGCTAAAACTTCAACAACAAAGTCCATTGGCGTGTAATCGTCATTATTTAAAATGACTTTATACTTGCGCGGCGGCTTAATACTTTGTCGCTGTTTTTCCTTTTGGCTATCTACTAAATCTGAAAATTGTGTCCCACTCATAATTTAATATAGTCATCTCTTGTAAACTCAAGCAACTTTGAGTCTTAAAAATTAAAAAATTATTTAAATTGTTAAAAACAATTAAAAAAAACTTGACTGTTTGGTCAATTAAACTACAGTCAATATGTGATTATTTACTAAGCAATTTACGAACGAAAGCTTGTGTAATCCGCAGCACTGGTTCGTTTTAAGCTTGTTAAGTAATTTACCATGTAGAATAACATGATTTTAGTCAACTTATAGAAGGATGTTGAGGTATGGCTTGCGGAAAAGTCAAATGGTTCAATAACGCAAAAGGGTTTGGGTTTATCGTAGAAGAAGGCAGCACGGAGGATATCTTTGCGCATTTTTCAACCATTCAAATGGATGGATACAAAACACTTAAAGCCGGCCAAGATGTAACATTTGAGTTGCAACAAGGTCCGAAAGGCCTACACGCGACCAATATTGCGCCAACTGAAGGCGAAGTCTAAGTAGTACTGCTTACGACACATTATAATAATAAAGAAGCGGATCGCCCGCTTTTTTTATGCCTAAAATTTACCCTCCCATGTCAATTGAACATTTTGTGATTGCTAATTCTTTTTATTTAAACTAGCCCTGCTATACTATCGGCCAATTGTCAGCACTATAAATAACGCTAGACTAAGTCAATTACATTCAGTTTTTGTGATTTTGCAAAATCACGCCCCTTTCAATGTAAGTATTGAACGCCATAGTAATGGCATTTAAAAGTTAGGAATAATAATGACTAGTAAATCTAAGATAATTTATACAAAAACGGATGAAGCACCGGCACTTGCCACGTACTCGTTTTTACCAATCGTTAAAGCCTTCAGCGCTGTATCTGACGTAAACGTTGAAACACGTGACATCTCTCTTGCAGGTCGCGTAATCGCAAACTTCCCAGAGTACTTAACCGAAGAACAACGTATCGGTGATGCACTAGCTGAATTAGGTGAACTAGCAAAAACACCTGACGCAAACATCATTAAACTACCAAACATCAGTGCATCTATTCCTCAGTTGCAAGCAGTAATCAAAGAATTGCAAGCTCAAGGCTACGCACTTCCTGAATACCCAGAAGAGCCTAAAAACGAAGAAGAAGCGAAAGTTAAAGCAACTTACGACAAAATTAAAGGCAGCGCTGTAAACCCAGTACTACGTGAAGGTAACTCTGACCGTCGCGCACCTGGTTCTGTTAAAAACTATGCGAAAAATAACCCGCACTCAATGGGCGCATGGGCAAGCGATTCTAAATCACACGTTGCATCAATGAACGAAGGCGACTTTTTTGCATCTGAGCAATCAGTAACGCTTGATTCAGCTGATGATGTACGTATTGAATTCGTAAACGATAATGGCGATGTTGAAGTATTAAAAGCATCAGTTCCATTACTTGCAGGCGAAATCATCGACAGCTCTGTAATGAATGTTGCAGCGTTAAATACATACTTAGAGCGTGAAATCAACGCAGCAAAAGACGAAGACGTATTACTTTCATTACATATGAAAGCAACGATGATGAAAGTATCTGACCCAATCATCTTCGGTCACGCTGTAAAAGTATTCTACAAAGATGTATTTGCAAAACACGCTGCAACGTTTGAAAAGCTAGGTGTAGATGCTAAAAACGGTATTGGTGATGTTTACGCTAAAATCGCACAGTTAGATGACGCAACACGCGCTGAAATTGAAGCTGATTTACACGCTGTTTATGCAAACCGCCCTGCACTTGCAATGGTTGATTCTGACCGTGGCATTACAAACCTACATGTACCAAGCGACATCATCATTGATGCTTCAATGCCAGCATGTATTCGTTCATCAGGCCAAATGTGGGGCCCAGATGGCAAACTAAAAGACACCAAAGCACTTATTCCAGACCGTTGTTATGCAAGTGTTTACCAAGCAACGATTGATTTCTGTAAAGAAAATGGCGCATTTGATCCAACAACTATGGGTAGCGTACCAAACGTTGGCCTTATGGCTCAAAAAGCGGAAGAATACGGTTCACACGACAAGACATTTGAAATTAAAACAAAAGGTCAGGTTCGCGTAGTTAATCAAGCAGGTGTTGCTGTAATGTCTCACGACGTTGACGCGGGCGATATCTTCCGTATGTGTCAAGTTAAAGACTTACCAATTCAAGACTGGGTTAAGCTTGCAGTAAATCGTGCACGTGCAACTGGCACGCCAGCGGTATTCTGGTTAGACGAAAAACGTGCTCACGATGCACAGTTAATTAAGAAAGTTAACCAATACCTACAAGACCACGATACTAACGGCCTTGATATTCGCATTCTTGCACCATTTGAAGCAACGCAATTCTCATTAGCACGCATCAAAGAAAGTCAAGATACTATTTCAGTAACTGGTAACGTACTACGTGACTACCTAACTGACTTATTCCCCATTCTTGAGCTTGGTACAAGTGCTAAAATGCTATCAATCGTTCCATTAATGAACGGTGGTGGTTTATTTGAAACAGGCGCAGGTGGTTCAGCGCCTAAGCACGTTCAGCAGTTCGAAAAAGAAAACCACTTACGTTGGGATTCACTTGGTGAATTCTTAGCGTTAGCGGCTTCTTACGAGCACCTTGCAGTAAACGCAGATAACACTAAGGCACAAGTATTAGCAGATACGCTTGACGCGGCAACAGCTAAATTCTTACTTGAGAACAAATCACCTTCTCGTAAGGTAAACGAATTAGATAACCGTGGTAGCCACTTCTATCTAACGATGTTCTGGGCACAAGAACTTGCTGCACAAGACAAAGACGCTGAACTTAAAGCAAAGTTTGCGCCAATTGCAGAGCAATTAACAGCAAATGAAGCTGTTATCGTTAAAGAGCTTAACGATGCACAAGGCGTTGAAGTTGACATTAAAGGTTACTTCCAGCCTAGCGAAGAGCTTGCATACAAAGCAATGCGTCCAAGCGAAACATTCAACAACATTATCGCGCAAATCGCATAATCGTAATGTTTGAATAAGAAAAAGGGCAACATGTTGTTGCCCTTTTTTATTTGCTACAATACCTACCTTGCTTGTAATTAATCAAAGTCATGACTCGATTATCTAAACCTAAATCTGTACAAATTACTAAAAAGCCAACACGACCAAATAAACAACGTGTCGCCGCAGCTAAAAAACACATCAAAACGCGCGATGTAAAGCCTCACCAAGGGCCAACGCATATCGTGCTATTTAACAAGCCTTTTGATGTACTAAGCCAATTTACCGACGAAGGTAATCGCAAAACACTGGCTGATTTTATCGACATTAAAGATGTCTATGCAGCAGGTCGTCTCGATAGAGACAGTGAGGGATTATTACTGCTTACCAATAACGGTAAGCTCCAACATAAAATCGCGTCACCTAAACATAAATCACCGAAAACCTACTGGGTGCAAGTAGAAGGTGATGTAACACAAGATGCCATAAACGCCCTATCGCAAGGCGTTGTGCTGAAAGATGGTAAAACCCTACCGGCAAACGTTAAGCGCATCAATGAGCCTAATGTTTGGCCCCGTAACCCACCTATTCGTGAGCGCAAAGCAATTCCGACAACTTGGCTGTCAATCACCATCACTGAAGGTAAAAATCGCCAAGTTAGACGCATGACAGCACATGTTGGCTTTCCGACGTTACGCTTAATTCGTTACGCCATTGGTAAATACACCTTGGACGGTATTGAAAATGGCGAATATAGACTTATAACAGAGAACAAATAAGCACCTTACTCGCGCATTTTAGAACATGTTTTATTAAAACAGCTATGATATAATTCGCGCCTCAAATTTTCGGAGTAATTCAATACCATGAGTGATAACAGTAACATCAAAGTCATCGTTGGCATGTCTGGCGGTGTAGACTCTTCCGTTTCAGCTTATTTACTTAAGCAACAAGGCTATCAGGTAGAAGGCTTGTTTATGAAGAACTGGGAAGAAGATGATACTGATGAATACTGTGCAGCTGCGGAAGATTTAAAAGATGCGCAAGCTGTATGCGAAAAACTGGGTATTGAGTTACACACGGTAAACTTTGCCGCAGAATATTGGGATAACGTGTTTGAGTATTTCCTTGCTGAATACAAAGCAGGCCGTACACCTAACCCCGATATTATGTGTAATAAAGAAATTAAATTTAAAGCGTTTCTTGAATTTGCTGCTGAAGCACTCGGTGCAGACTATATTGCAACCGGTCACTATGTTCGCCGCGCTGAAAAAGACGGTAAAGCTACATTAGTGCGCGGCCTTGATGACAATAAAGACCAAAGCTATTTCCTATACACCCTTGGTCATGAGCATGTTGCGCAAACCTTATTCCCAGTAGGCGAAATTGAAAAGCCTGAAGTACGCCGGATCGCGGAAGAACAAGGCCTGATTACCCACGATAAGAAAGATAGCACAGGTATTTGCTTTATTGGTGAGCGCAAGTTTAAAGACTTCTTACAAAAATTCTTACCAGCTCAACCTGGCAAAATTGAAGATTGCGAAGGCAACGATGTTGGCGAGCATGAAGGTTTGATGTATCACACCCTAGGTCAACGCAAAGGCCTACTCATTGGTGGTATGAAGGAAGGTTCGGGTGAGCCTTGGTATGTTGTAGATAAAGATATTGCGCGTAACGTACTTGTTGTTGGTCAAGGTAAAAATCACCCTCGCCTATATTCAAACGGCCTAATGGCAAATCAGCTGCACTGGGTTGACCGCGTAGGTCCGCAATCAACGCTACGTTGTACAGTGAAAACCCGTTATCGCCAAACTGATATTCCATGCACTTTACTGGTTGGTGAAGACGGCGTTGCACGCGTGTTATTTGATGAGCCGCAAAAAGCCGTTACCCCAGGTCAGTCTGCGGTATTTTACCTAGATGAAACATGCTTAGGTGGCGGTATTATTGATTCGGTGATCCGCTAATGGATAAAAATCAGGTTATGGCGCTTGCCGCCATGTGCCAAATTACCAAAGCAGTGCAAAAAGTTGCGCAAACCGGTTCAATTACCGATTATGAAATGCAGCAACTACTTTCGGGTATTTTAGTAACTAATCCAGATGCACCATCAGATGTGTTTCGTGATATGGATTTACGCCAAGGTTATCAATTAGTTGTTGAACAACTCGAATCAGGCCAAAATAAAAGCATTGAGCTTGTAAAGTACGTTGGCGGTTTAATTCAGTTAGAACGTGCTTTAAATGCAAACCCCAAAGCATTAAACGAGCTTGGCTCACGAATTAATTCAATCGACGCACGATTGGCACATTTATCAATTTCAGATGACGCCATTATTGCAAGCCTTGCGGACATTTATGCCGATGTAATTAGTCCGCTTGGACAACGTATTCAAGTATTTGGTAAACCAGCATTGTTACAACAAAAATCGGTGCAACATCGTATTCGCGCCCTGTTGTTAGCTGGTATACGCGCCGCAGTATTATGGCGCCAAGTGGGTGGTAAACGCCGCCACTTTTTCTTTGGCAAAGGTAAAATTGTCAAAATTGCAAAACAGTATTGTTAATCTCTAGTACAAATATTTAGGAGTGATTATGGAGCTTTCAGCGTTAACTGCTATTTCACCTGTTGATGGTCGTTACGGCAGCAAAACAACTGAGCTTAGAGAAATCTTTAGTGAGTATGGCCTAATTAAATACCGCGTTACTGTAGAAGTTCGCTGGTTACAAGCACTTGCTGCTGCCGAGGGTATCGACGAAGTACCATCACTAAGCGCTGAAGCAAATCAAATCTTAGATAACATCGTTGCAAACTTTAATGAAGAAGATGCAATGCGTGTTAAAGACATTGAGCGCACCACAAACCACGACGTGAAAGCGGTTGAATACCTACTAAAAGAAAAAGTAGCTGACAACGCCGAGCTTAATGCAATCAACGAATTTATTCACTTTGCATGTACCTCAGAAGACATCAATAACCTATCGCACGGTTTAATGTTAAAAGAAGCACGTGAAAACGTTCTTTTACCTTACTGCGATAAGCTACTTGATGCTGTTCACGCACTTGCAAGAGAATACCAAACAATTCCGATGATGTGTCGTACACACGGTCAGCCGGCTTCACCTTCAACTATGGGTAAAGAAATGGCAAACGTGTACATGCGCTTAAAGCGTCAACGCGACCAAATCGCTAATGTTGAACTACTTGGTAAGATCAATGGTGCCGTTGGTAACTACAATGCACACCAGAGTGCTTACCCTAACTACGACTGGCACGCGCATGCTGAAAAGTTTGTAACAAGTCTTGGTCTTGAGTGGAATGCGTTTACAACACAAATCGAGCCACACGATTACATCGCGGAACTTTACGATGCAATTGCACGTTTCAATACTATCTTAATTGATTTTGACCGTGACGTTTGGGGCTACATTGCGCTTAATCACTTCAAGCAAAAAACAATTGCAGGTGAAATTGGTTCATCAACCATGCCACACAAAGTTAACCCAATTGATTTTGAAAACTCAGAAGGTAACTTAGGTATTGCGAACGCTATTTTTGCTCACCTAGCGCAAAAACTACCAGTATCTCGCTGGCAGCGTGACCTTACGGATTCAACCGTATTACGTAACTTAGGTGTAGGCATGGGTTATGCGTTAATCGCTTACCAAGCAACACTTAAAGGTATTAGCAAATTAGAAGTTAACCAAGAGAAGTTACTTGCTGAACTTGACCAGAATTGGGAACTACTTGCTGAGCCAATCCAAACTGTAATGCGTAAATATGGCATCGAAAAGCCATATGAAAAACTTAAAGAGTTAACACGTGGTAAGCGCGTTAACAAAGAGATCATGGCTGATTTCATCGATAATCTTGATTTACCAGAAGCGGTAAAAGAAGAATTAAAACAACTTACACCTGCTAATTATATTGGCCGTGCAGTTGAATTTATCGACGACATCAAATAACCAGCAGTTTTAGCTTGAATAAAAAGCGAAAGGTATTTCTAATATCTTTCGCTTTTTTATTATAAATTTTTAGAGACGTCTATGTATCAACTCAGTTTCAATATCAAAACACCAGACGGTGTTAAAACCCTCTCTCAGCAAGAATTTATTAATGAGTATTGGCAAAAAAAACCGGCATTGATTAAGTCAGGGTTTGCTGACTTTGTTGATCCAATTAGTCCAGATGAACTTGCAGGCCTTGCGATGGAGGAATGCATTGAGTCGCGTCTTATTTCAAACCACAACAATGAATGGCAAGCACACCACGGCCCGTTTGAAGATTTCGAATTATTAACACCAAAAAACAGCACACTTCTTGTGCAAGCCGTTGACCACTGGCACCCTGAGGCTGCCGAGTTAATCGAACCGTTTCGCTTTATTCCAAACTGGCGTATTGATGATTTGATGATCAGCTTCTCTACGCCTGCTGGCGGCGTTGGTCCTCACTTAGATCAATACGATGTATTTATTATTCAAGGCCAAGGTAAACGACATTGGCGCGTTGGCGAATCTAAACAAGCCTTCAATGAAGTTATTCCGTGTAAAGATCTGCTGCAAATTGACGGGTTTGATGCCTGTATTGATGAAGTACTTGAACCAGGCGATATTTTATATATTCCACCTGGCTGCCCTCACGAAGGTTACGCTGTCGAAAATGCAATGAACTATTCGGTTGGCTTTAGAGCGCCAAATCAGCGCGAATTATTGTCGTCATTTTCAGATTACCTCATTGATAACGATTCGGGTAACACACGTTACAGCGATCCAGCACTTCGATTACGTAATAACACCGGTGAGTTTTTAGCAAATGAAGTCGCAGATGTTAAACAACAAATGCTAGATGCACTTAATAACAATCAAGATTTTAATTTATGGTTGTTACAAAGTCTGAGCGAAGCTAAACACGATCTCGATTTAGCGCCGCTTGAAGATGAATACGAGCCAAGTTGTGTACTTGAATTACTAAACCAAGATATTGAAATTCATCGTCTAGGTGGTCTTCGCTGCTTTTATTTATCAACAGAAAGCAATGTGTTATTTGCAGTAAACGGTGATGTACTTACCCTACCACTTTCGTGCCTTTCATGGGTAGAAACACTTTGCCAAAACGTAACAGTGACATCCGATCAGATTAAAAGTTCCACAACTTGTTCACACTTTATGCAAAACTTTACTAATCTTTTAAATGAGGGCTATTGGTATTTCGATTAGTAGAGGAAATGATGAGCTTCACATTTAAACAGGTCACATGGCGAGAAAAGCGTAACGAACTCAAACAAGTGAGGGAAAAAGTATTTGTTTATGAATACCATATCCCAAAAGACGTTGAATTTGATAAGTGCGATTTAAGTTGTCAGCATCTGCTTGGGTTTGATAATCACGGTAACAGCATAGCAACCGCAAGAATTACGCAACACGGTGAAATTGGCCGCGTTGCTGTGCTGCAAGCTTACCGAACTCATGAGTTTTATAATCTAATGTTTGAGCAGATTGCGTTGTGCGCGAAAGAATTAGGTGCCGAAGAGCTAAGTTTCAATTGTAATATTGTTGAGAAAGAAAAGTTTAAGCGCTGCGGTTATGCCGAACAAGGCAATGTGTTTATGGAGGCTGGAATAGCGCGACAACGATTATCGTGTCCGTTATCGCGTTTTGATCCTAAACCCTTTACTTTGGTTCATTAGTCCAAAGTTTTTCATTGCTGTATAAGTCATACAGACCTTCAGCACGGTTCACAAGCAAGTTAGCAAAATCGATTTGCGCTTTGTCACCTGCACTATTTTTTGCAAGCTCGTCTGCTTTTAATTGCCATTGAAAAGAAAAATGGCGAAGTGCGTCACGGGCATTTGTTGCCGCAGTCACTTCAACGTGATCGGTCGGTAAATTGCCAGACACAACCCAATAAGTTTTGCCTTGTTGGCTTTTGATTTTCCAAATCGCACACATCGGCGCAATATAACGGCTTTCTTTATCTAGAATTGTCTTTGGAATAACGCCTTTTTCTGCTAAGTGTTTATTAGCGCGATCAAGTGTAGAGCGGATCCATTCATTTTGAGCAGCTTGAATTTCTGCTTGAGTTGGTTGTGGTTTTTGTTCTTGGTTTTCCATAATACATCTTTAGAAAATTTCAATTTCATCACTGTACTGTGTCACCCTTTGCAAAGCAAGATGTAACGTTAAAAAGATGAATTTGGTTGTGTCAAAAATGTTAACTCTTGCTCACTCGCTTTGCGGCCTAATATGGCGTTACGGTGTGGATAACGCCCAAACTGGTCGATTATTGCCTTATGCGCCACTTCAAACTCATAACTAGGGTGATCTTTATACAACGTCATCGCCAATTCATGAATTTTCGCGCTTTCACTGTGCATAAATGGCAAGTACATAAACCCGACTTCAGTTTCATTAAGTTGCTTATCAAAGCCCTTATCAATTGCTGTTTGCGCCAAAGCTAACGCCAACGGATCTTGGCGAAACGCCTCTGCTTGGCCTCGGTAAATATTCCTTGAAAACTGATCGAGCACTATTATCTCACACAGTGACCCCATCGCTGTGCTTCGCCAATGATGTAATTCGCCTGCAATCACTGCATCAAGAATAACCTTAAATTTATTGTTGATTGTTTTATCTAGCGCTTCATTGACAGAAAACCAATCATTCGGTGTTAATTCCGTAAACCAAAAGTCATATATATCTTGATAGTTCATATCATCCCAGCCAACTAATAAACTGATTAATCACCAACGCATTTACAATATCAATAAAAAATGCGCCCACTAAAGGTACAACGATAAACGCTTTAGCTGAAGGCGAATAATGTTGCGTTACCGCCGTCATATTAGCAATTGCTGTTGGTGTCGCGCCTAAGGTCAACCCAGCATAGCCAGAAGCCATTACCGCTGCGTCGTAGTTCTTACCTAAACTCGGAAATACCACATAGGTGCTATAGAGTATTGTCGCCAACACTTGAAAAACAAGTAATACAACAAATGGCATTGCTAAACTCGTCAACGTCCAAATCTTGATACTCATTAACGACATCGCTAAAAATAGCCCTAAGCAGACATCGGAAATAAATGACAACGATGCACTATTAGTGGGCCAAAGTTTAACTGACATTAAACGTGGCACCGTGTTACTAATAATGATGCCGGCAAATAGACAACAAACAAAAAATGGTAATTCAAAATCAAAATAAACTAATGCAGCTTCAATACGATTACCTAATCCAATTGCCAGTAAAATAACAAAGATACTGATCAGAAACTGATCTATGTTAACACTTGCAAATTTAGCATTGTCATGGGAAACCCCTACTTTCAGTGGCTTAGCAGAATAAACCGTTTGTTTTAGCTGGTGTTTCTCTATTATGAACTTCGCGATAGGACCACCAAGCACACCACCAAAAATTAAGCCAAATGTCGCGCACGCCAAAGCGAGTTCCAACGCCCCTTCAATCTGATACTGCTCACTAAAAAATGGAGACCAAGCGATTGCCGTGCCATGCCCACCGCTTAATGAAATCGAGCCACCTAGCAATCCGCTCACCGGTGGCATGCCAAACGAGGTAAAGACACCAATCCCAACAAGGTTTTGTAAGATTAAAAAGCCGACTGCCAGTAGTAACAGAATCATTAAGCTTTTACCGCCTTTTATTAGGCTATCTAACTGTGCATTTAAGCCAATCGTGGTAAAGAAAATGATGAGTAGCACATCGCGCTGTTGAAGTGAGAAAGTGATTTCAGTATTGAAAACATAAAACGAGAAAGCGGCTAAACTTGAAGCAACAATGCCGCCAGTAACGGCTTCTGGAATATTAAAGCTTTGTAACGGCTTATAACGACGGTTTAACCATTTACCTAAAAAGTAAACCAATATTGCCGCCATTAAGGTAAGCCGTTCATCCATCAGCATCTAATGTCCTAGTATTTTTGCAGGGTCCGTTTTGCTGGCTTTAACTGCTGGATAAATGCACGCAATTATCGCCATTGTAAACGTAATCACCGTGGTGATCAGTAAATCGTTTACGTTAAGTTGACTTGGTAGATAGTCTATAAAGTAAACACCAGACAACACATTTTTGCCTAACAAATCACTTATTAATAAATAAATATCGCTTACTGTCAGCGATAAAATAATGCCTAAAATCAGGCCAATACCTAACCCTATTGCCGCTTGATGAATACCTTGCAGTAAAAAACAGCGCACAATTGTGCCATCGGTTGCACCCATGGTTTTTAAAATCGCAATACTTGCGCTCTTTTCTTTCACTTCCATAATCAAGGTAGAGACAATATTGAAGCTGGCAACAGCGACAATTAAAAACACCGTGATGTAAACAATTAAGCGCACCATCTGTATATCTTGATACAAATTGCCCTGACTACGGTACCAGGTTTCGATATACACCAATTCATCTAATTTTTGACCTATCGCAAGGGCGCTGTTTCGCACATTAAATACATCACGTATCTTAACTTGCAGCCCATCAAACTGGGTATTGCTCACGTTTTTTAGCTGTTGCGCTTGGCTTAATGCAATTTGGCCAAAATTCATATCAAGTTGACCACCTAAATTAATGGTGCCAACTAAGCTTAAATTAATTCGCTTAATACTCGCGAGCGATTGAGTGCCCGGCTCTGGCAGTAACACAAATACCGTATCGCCAATTTCCAGCTGTAACTTATTTGCCAGAGCCTTACCGAGAATAACCTCACCTTTTGCAAGATTAACGCTGCTTTTAGGAGAAATGTACTTAGCACTGTCTGACACGGTCTCGTCTAACTCTGGCACAACGCCTTTTAATAGCACGCCATGCATTTTACCTTTGTGCGACACCATTGCATTTAGCTTGATATAAGGGGCAATTGCGACCGCTTCTGGGTGACTGAGTAGTTTTTCTTGGTGAGAGGCAAAATTATCCAGCGGTTTTGCTGGCGCATAATACTCAATATGCGGAATAACGCTTAATAAACGCTCTTTTAGTGCAACTTCAAAGCCGTTAATCACCGACAGCGCCAAAATAAGCACCGCCACACCAAGTGAAATACCAATTGTTGATGACTTACTAAAAAAGCCACTAACCGTGGTATCGCCTTTGCCGCGTCGAAAACCTTTAACTAAATAAACACTCAAACTCATTGGCTAACCAACTTTCCCTGTTTAATAAACATGGTTTTATCAAGCTTTGCCGCTAACTCTAAATCATGGGTCACCACAATAAACGCAGTATTGTGAGTGGTTTTTAACTGGTTAATCAGTTCGTATATGTTCTCACCGTTATCTTTATCAAGGTTACCTGTCGGTTCATCAGCCAGCACTAATGCAGGTTTGGTGATAAGCGCTCGGGCAATGGCAACACGCTGACGTTCACCACCCGAGAGTTGATCCGGTTTATGCGTAATTCGATGGCTTAATCCCACGTTTTCGAGCATTTCGCTTGCTTGAATTTTGGCGTCTGATTTTGCCATTCCCCCAATCAATAACGGCAGCATCACATTTTCAAGCGCACTAAACTCCATCAATAAATGGTGAAATTGATATATAAAGCCAATGTGTTTATTACGAAAATCGGCTTGCTGCTTGCGATTAAGCATCGTTGTATCGACACCTTTTATTTCGATTTTACCAGTATTAGGCTTATCTAATGTGCCAAGCAAATGTAATAAGGTACTTTTACCTGAACCTGAGCTGCCAACTATGGCAAGTGTTGTACCCGCTTCGAGGGTTAAATTTAAATCATCTAAAATATCAACTTTAACATCGCCATCTTGATAAGACTTAGCGAGGTGTTCACATTTTACTACAAGGTGATTATTCATATCGTAAAACCTGTGCTGGTGCTAATTTCGCAGCGCGTCGTGCGGGATAAAAGGTAGCTAAATAGCTCATCGCAATACTTAACGTAAAGATCACACCTACTTGTAACCAAGATACATCGATCGGTAACTGCATACCTGCAATAATTTGAATGCCAATCAGTGCTAATATTTCATTAATGTTTAGCGCAACAGCCAAACCAAGTAATACCCCAAGTACACTGCCAACTAAGCCATTGTATAAACCTTGTACCATAAATACCTGTAACACACCGTTGGGTGTTAAACCTAAGGTTTGTAAAATCGCAATTTCAGACTGTTTTTCAGATACCATCATGGTCAAAGCCGAGAGAATATTAAATACCGCAACCAAAATAATCAGTCCAAGTAATAAGCTCATAATGCGCTTTTCCATTGCCACTGCAGAAAAGAGCGAGCCTTGCGTATCTTTCCAATCTGCTACTTTTAGCGTTTTAAGCTCTGGCATGTCTTTAATTAGGTCATCTAATTTAAATGGATCGGTTAAATACAGTGCAAATTCATTAAAACTCGATGGTTTTATACGATTAAGCCTTAGTAGGTTTGGTGTACTCGTTAAAATTACCTGACTGTGAAACGCGCTGTTATCAAGCAGTACTGCAACGGTAAATAAACGTTGCGATGGCATACGTCCAACTGGGGTAAAGGTAGTGACACTCGGTAGCATTAAGCGAATTTTATCGCCGACAGAAACATTAAGCTCTGTTGCTAAGCGCCGCGTAATCGCCACTGAATATTTAGTGTTTGCCAGTTGTTTAACGGTTTCACTGTTAAGCATGGCTGTCAAAGGCGTGTCTTGGCTATCATCTATGCCATAAATTTTTGCCGCTAATAATTTGGTATTCGACACAACCAACCCTTCACTGCTTTTAAAACGTGATATTGAAGTGACATCTGGATGTTTTGCCAAGGTTTGATACAAGGGGTGGTTTTGCTTGTCAGGTAGTGCAACAGATAAATGCGGCGTAATTTGCAGCATAGATTGCTTAAGTCGGTTCTCAAACCCGTTCATTACACTGGTCACACAAATTAGCGCAATGATACCGATCGTAATACCGGCGATAGAGAAAAATGAAATAAAAGAGATAAAGCCGTTGCCCTTGGCTAATTTCGCATAGCGCATGCCAATAAACAAACTAACTGGCTGAAACATAGATTACTGATTGTTTAATAAGTGTAATTTTTTGGAAGTTTAACACTTATTAATAAGAAGTGTATTATTTTCTAGGCAATCTCAGAATAACAGATCTGATCAGTGAAATTTTTGCCATAATTCCAGCTAAGCTACTGTAACTATTTAAACAGTCTAGGTAGAATACCGCGTCTGCAATATAGAGGTATGCCTTTTGTTCGAGCGATTTAAGCACTTTCAACTCCGTGGTGACTTATTTGGTGGTGTCACTACTGCAATTATCTCACTACCACTTGCCCTAGCCTTTGGTGTGGCGTCAGGCGCGGGTGCCGAAGCCGGTATCTGGGGCGCTATTTTAGTGGGTTTATTCGCTGCACTGTTTGGTGGTTCTAACTCGCTCATTTCTGAGCCCACCGGTCCGATGACCGTGATAATGACGGCGGTACTCACTGCAATGATGGCCAAACACCCAGAACAAGGCATGGCAATGGCCTTTACCGTGGTGATGATGGCCGGCGCATTTCAATTTTTGCTTGGTTCATTAAAACTGGGTAAATACGTTACCTTAATGCCTTACAGTGTTATCTCCGGTTTTATGTCAGGCATTGGTGTTATTTTAATTATCTTACAATTAGCACCACTTTTAGGCCATCAAACGCCATCTGGTGGCGTAGTCGGCACGCTTACTGAACTCCCCAGTTTAATTTTCAATCTTCACTTTTCAGAATTATTTTTAGGTCTTGCAACGCTCGGTATCTTATTTTACTTCCCAAAGCAATACCGTAAGTATATCCCCGCTCAACTCGTTGCACTTATCGCAATTACGCTTGTTTCCGTTATTTTATTTAGCGATGAATCGATTCGCCGTATCGGTGAAATTCCTACTGGTTTACCTAATTTAGTCTTCCCGACATTTACCGCCGACCAATTCGTTACCATGATCATTGAAGCCATGGTACTTGGCACACTTGGTTGTATCGATACCCTGTTGACTGCCGTAATCTCGGATTCATTGACGCGTCAAGAACACGATTCAAATAAAGAACTCAAAGGTCAAGGTATTGCTAACATGATCTCAGGTTTGTTTGGCGCACTGCCGGGCGCAGGTGCTACCATGGGCACAGTGGTGAGTATTCAAGTAGGTTCTCGCTCTCCTGCCGCGGCAATTATCCGCGCCGTTATTTTGATGCTTGTGGTATTGGTTGCGGGCAGTTTAATTGAGCCAATTCCAATGGCGGTGCTTGCAGGTATCGCGCTGTACGTTGGGATCTCGATTCTCGATTGGAGTTTTTTACAGCGCGCACACAAAGCCAGCATGCAGCAAACCGCGATTATGTATGCGGTAATGCTATTAACTGTCTTTGTTGATTTACTTATTGCTGTTGGATTAGGTGTATTTATCTCAAATATCATCGTGATTGAACGATTAAGTCGTGAACAAGCAAAACAAGTCAAAGCGATTAGTGATGCTGATGACGATGATGTACCGTTAAATAAACAAGAGCGCGCAATTTTAGACAAAGCAAAAGGCAATATTCTGTTCTTTTACCTGTCGGGTCCAATGATTTTCAGTGTATCTAAAGCGATTTCTCGTCAGCATTCTTCTGTACATAAGTACAAAGCGATGATCCTAGATTTAAGTGATGTGCCGATGATCGATATGACCGTTGGCCTCGCCTTAGAAAATGCCATTAAAGATGCTATAGAGGCACGCTGTGAAGTCTTTTTATATTGCCCAAATAATGATGCTAAACATCAACTTGAAAGGCTTGGCATTGATGAATTAATCGGTAAAGAACGTTTTGTAAATACACGACTTGACGCACTGAATCAGTCGTTAGAAGTTATCGAGAACGTCCCGTTCACCGGCAGCTAACTGAAAGTTAAATAAATTCTTTGCCTGAACTCCCCTGTTCAGGCTAAGATTATTTATTATTTAATGATTTACAGTGCATATGTCCGACCTCATCGAACAATTTAATCAATACTTTCAAATCGAACACGCAATTAGCGTTAACTTAGAACAGGTTAACGAAGATAAATTGCCTAGCGATGACAGTGACATAGACAAAATAATCCCACCGCTATTTAAACTAGCCAATGAAGTAAACGTGCTAGAGCAAACCGCCCTTCGCCCACTCAGACAGTTAGGTGATGTAGCAGATGATTTAGCGCAGTACCTTAAATTACAGTCACGTAAAATTGACCTTATTTTGTCGCATATATTAGCAACGGAAAATGAAGATGAAGCTCAGCTAGAAACGGTAAGTTTTGGTGGCAGCGGCTTTGTACTGCAAACAAACACTTGCTATACCCCCAACAGTTTTTTCCGTAGCAAACTGTTTTTAGCGGATGAAGCGGCAGCGGTGTTTTGCTTTACCCAAGTTGTGGATAGTGAACCGCACCAAGATGGATATAAGACACGATTTATATTCAGCCACATTCGAGAACAAGATCAAGAACTTATGGTTAGAGCAAGCCTGCATACACAAGCCAAAGTGTTAAAAAAGAAGCAATCAAAGAAAAACATCAATTAAACACTAATAAATAGTGTCGCCATTTGCTAATATTGGCCAAAATTACCCTTGTTAACTACTATGAACACTGTTTTTCCAGCTGAATGGGCATTGCAAGATGCCGTGCTTTTAACTTGGCCGCATAAAGATACTGATTGGGCCGATATTTTGCCTCAAGTTGAGCTCACCTACCTTGCTATCGCAAAAGAAATTCTGTCGCAGCAAGCACTTGTGATTGTTGCGCATAACGATGCGTTAAAACAACATATTAGTGCGCTTTTTCATAGAAACGATCTACCATTAGACAAGGTCCATTTTGTTGTATGCCCAACTAATGATACTTGGGCGCGTGACCATGGGCCAATTAGCACATATCGTGGTGACACTCTTCATGCCCTTGATTTTACCTTTAATGGCTGGGGTAATAAGTTTCAATCAGAACTTGATAATGCGATTAATCAGCAGCTATTCAACACAGTATTAGCCAATAGCGCGTCATCACAAAAAGTGCCGCTAGCACTCGAAGGTGGCGGTATTGAAAGCGATGGTAACGGCACACTGCTAACAACCAGTGAATGCTTGTTAAACGACAATCGTGAAAACAATTTAAACAAAGCAGAGCTAGAAGAGAAGCTATCAGGATTATTAGGCGTTAATCACTTTCTTTGGCTTGATCACGGTTACCTTGCAGGAGACGATACCGACAGCCATATCGACACGTTAGTGCGTTTTGCGCCAAATGATGCCTTAGTTTACGTTTCATGCCCTGCTCAAAACGATGAGCACTTTCAAGCGTTAGACGCAATGGCCAAGCAGTTACAGACATTCACTACACAAAGTGGCAAACCTTATACTTTGCACGCCTTACCTTGGCCAAACGCGAAATACGATAACGATGGTGAGCGCCTTCCCGCAACCTATGCCAATTATTTAATTATCAATAACAAGGTATTGGTACCTACTTACCAAGATGCTAATGATCAAGCTGCACTTGATGTAATCGCAGCAGCCTACCCTCAACATCAGGTTGTTGGTATTGACTGTGTGCCATTAATTCACCAATTTGGCAGCTTACACTGTATTACCATGCAATTACCTAACGGTTTTTTACGGAGCTAATTATGTCTCAAACGATTAAAGTCGCGGCAATTCAACATTCAAATAGCGGTGATTTACAGCATAACCAAGACAAAACCGTACTTGGCATAAAAGAGGCCGCAAAAAATGGCGCCAAGTTAATTGTATTGCAAGAACTGCATCGCAGCCTTTACTTTTGCCAAGTAGAAAGTACCGATAACTTTGACTTAGCAGAATCAATTCCAGGCCCAAGTACCGCGCTTTACGGTGCGCTTGCCAAAGAGTTAAATGTCGTTATTGTTACCTCATTATTTGAAAAACGTGCAACGGGCTTGTATCACAATACCGCCGTTGTACTTGATGCTGACGGAGAAATTGCGGGCACTTACCGAAAAATGCATATTCCTGATGACCCTGGCTTTTATGAAAAGTTTTACTTCACACCGGGGGATTTAGGTTTTCAACCTATCGATACCTCAATTGGTAAACTTGGCGTGTTAGTATGCTGGGATCAATGGTTCCCTGAAGCTGCGCGTTTAATGGCAATGGCAGGAGCAGAGTTTTTAATTTACCCAACCGCAATTGGTTGGGATTTAGACGACGACAGCGCTGAACAACAACGTCAACTCGATGCTTGGGTTATTGCCCAGCGTGCTCACGCTGTATCAAATGGACTGCCTGTAATTGCCTGTAACCGCCAAGGCCATGAAGCTGATCCGAGCGAGCAAAGTAAAGGAATTCAGTTCTGGGGCAATAGCTTTATTACAGGTCCACAGGGCGAAATTTTGGCGCACGCGTCAAATAATGACGATGAAATCCTGTATGCCGATATCGATCGTGCACGCAGTGAATCCGTACGTCGTATTTGGCCGTATTTACGTGACCGTCGTATCGACCATTACCAAGATCTAACGAAATTATACCGAGATTAGTAAGGAGTGACATTAATGCAAAGTCAGTGGCTTAACTTACCCTGGATCAAAACCCAAAACGACAAAATTGCGTGGGGCAATTTAGCAGGTTCAGCCTTAAGTTTAGCAATTTCAGATGCGGTAAAAAGCCATGCTGGGTTTAAATTAATTGTCACTCAAAACACGCAGCAGGCGCTTAAGCTTGAAGCTGAGCTAAATTACCTGTTGCCTAATATCCCAGTTAACTTGTTTCCAGACTGGGAAACCTTGCCTTACGACCATTTTTCACCGCACCAAGATATAATTTCGCAGCGTTTAAGCCTATTAAGTCAGCTTAGAAATCAGCATGACGGAGTGTTGATTGTGCCTATTGCGGGGCTTATGTTGCGCACCGCCCCGTGTGAATTTATTTACGGTAAGGCAATCAAATATAAAGTTGGTGACACACTCGATAGCATGACGTTGCGCACCGCACTCGAGTCGGTTGGCTATATCAACGTACAACAAGTAATGGCCCATGGTGAATTTGCGATTCGTGGTTCCATCATCGATCTATTCCCGATGGGCAGTAATACGCCGCTGCGTATTGATTTATTTGATGATGAAATTGACTCAATTCGCCAATTTGATCCGGAAACCCAACGCTCACGGGACAACATTCAAGAAATTGACTTATTGCCTGCGCACGAATTTGGTACCGACGAAGACGACATAGAGCGTTTTCGTATTAACTATCGTGAAACCTTTGGCATGGCACATGAAAAAGGCTCTGTCTATTCACAGGTCAGCCAAGGTAGTTTGCCCGCAGGTATTGAATATTATTTACCCTTATTTTTTGATACCACTGCAACCCTGTTTGATTATTTACCAAGCGACAACGTTATTTTTACCTTGGGCGATATTGAACACAGCTGCCGTGAAACTTGGCAAGATATTGAAAAACGCTTCGAAAATCGTAAAGTTGATCCATTACGCCCACTGCTCGAACCGTCTAAGCTTTATCTTAATGTAGAAAACTTATTTTCTGCGCTCAATGATTCTCCGCGCGTTGCGCTCTCTCAAGCAATGCTTGGCACGAAAGCAGGCAATAGCAATATCGCCCTTGATGCTGTGCCTGATATCCGTGTAAACCATCAACTTAAGCAGCCGTTTGAACACGTCTTAAACTACATTAGCGCGTTAAAAAGTAATAACACGCGTATTTTATTTTCGGTAGAAAGTGACGGCCGCCGTGAATCATTATTAACCTTGCTGAAACCAACTGGGTTAAAGCTTTCAGAGTTCGAGTCTATTGATCAATTTAGTGCAGCAAACAGTGATGTTGGCTTAATTGTTTCACCGCTTGAGCAAAGTATTCACCTTACTACGCAGAACTTATGCATTATCACTGAGCAAGAGCTTCTTGGTGTAAAAATATCTCAAAGACGCCGTCGCAAACATAAATACGAAGTCAGTCAAGATTCAATTATTCGTAACCTTGCTGAACTGCAAATTGGTCAACCCATCGTACATTTAGATCACGGTGTCGGCCGTTACCAAGGGCTAGAAACCATTGACGCCGGAGGTGTCAGTACCGAGTTTGTTACCATTCATTATTTAAACGACGCGAAGCTTTATGTGCCTGTGGCATCACTGCATTTATTATCGCGTTATTCAGGTGGCGACTTAGAAACTGCACCACTCAATAAACTGGGCTCCGAAGCGTGGGAAAAAGCCAAACGTCGTGCCGCCGAAAAAGTCCGCGATGTTGCCGCTGAATTACTTGATATTTATGCCCAGCGCGAAGTTAAGCCAGGTTACGCATTTAATCACGACAGCAGCGCTTATCGCCAATTTGCCGATAGCTTTCCATTTGAAGAAACCGATGACCAACAAAATGCCATTGGTGCCGTGCTGAATGATATGCAAAAAGCGCAAGCAATGGATCGTTTGGTGTGCGGTGATGTTGGCTTTGGTAAAACTGAAGTTGCAATGCGCGCCGCGTTTGTCGCGGTAAACGACTCTAAGCAAGTAGCAGTTTTAGTGCCAACTACCCTGCTCGCTCAACAGCATTTTGAAAACTTTAAAGACCGTTTCGCCAACTCTGCCGTTGAAGTCGCCTTATTGTCGCGATTTAAAACTGCAAAAGAGCAAAAACAAACGCTTGAAGGCTTAGCCGAAGGTAAAATTGATATTGTTGTTGGAACACATAAGTTACTGCAGCAAGACATTAAGTTTGATGATCTTGGCTTACTGATTGTTGATGAAGAACACCGTTTTGGCGTACGCCAAAAAGAAAAAATTAAGTCGTTACGTGCTGATGTTGATATTTTAACGCTCACCGCAACGCCAATTCCGCGTACGCTGAATATGGCAATGAGTGGCATGCGCGATTTATCAATTATTGCCACACCACCGGCTAAACGTTTAGCAGTCAAAACCTTCGTTCGTCAAAACGACGATGAACTGATTAAAGAAGCAATCATTCGTGAAATTAAACGCGGTGGTCAGGTTTACTTCTTACATAACAATGTTGAAACCATCGACAGCTTTGCGAGCGACATTGCTGCATTAGTACCTGAAGCAAATGTTCAGTACGCCCACGGGCAAATGCGCGAGAAAGAACTCGAATCATTAATGTCGGATTTTTATCACCAAAAATTTAACGTGTTGGTGTGTACCACGATTATTGAAACTGGTATTGATATTCCAACCGCAAATACCATTTTGATTGATAGAGCCGACCGTTTTGGTCTTGCACAATTGCACCAATTACGTGGTCGCGTTGGTCGAAGTCATCACCAAGCCTACGCTTATTTACTGACACCAAATGAAAAACTGATCAGTAAAGATGCGAAGAAACGTTTAGAAGCGATTTCATCACTGGAAGATCTTGGTGCTGGTTTTACTTTAGCGACGCACGATTTAGAAATTCGTGGTGCGGGTGAACTATTAGGTGATGAGCAAAGCGGTCAAATTGAGAGCATTGGCTTTAGCTTGTATATGGAAATGCTCGACCAAGCTGTTGAAGCGTTAAAACAAGGCAAAGAGCCAAGCCTTGAAAACTTGCTACGCAAACAAAGTGACGTTGATTTAAAAATTCCTGCGCTTATTCCAAACGACTACATTCATGATGTAAATACGCGATTAAGCATGTACAAACGTATTGCAAGTTGCACCGAAAAAGATGCAATGGATGAATTGTCTGTTGAATTAATTGACCGATTTGGTTTACTACCAGAAGCATTGCAAAACCTATTTGCAATTCAACAACTCAAAATTACAGCCTCTAGCCTTGGTATAACTAAGATAGATGCCAATATCAAAGGCGGTTATTTTGAATTTGGCCCAGATACTAAAGTCGATCCGAGCTTTATTATTGGATTACTGCAATCCAATCCGCAATTTTATAAGATGGAAGGCGCCAGTAAATTGCGTTTTATGATTGAAGAAAAGAATAACCAAGAGCGCTTAAAGCTCGTTACTGCAATGCTAAAAGACTTTGCCCAAAAGGTTGTAAAATAATGATAATAAAATATGTTTTGCCGTTAAGCCTGCTTAGCGCAAGTTTTATGGCTAGCGCCAATTTACGTTGGTTTGATATTGAATTGATCTTTTTTGAAAGACCTACCGATAGCGAATTAAAAGAAGATCTTTCAGCCGAAGACTTCCCAGCGATTAACTACACTAACAGTAAAGACATTATCGCTGAAGCGTATCAAGAACTGCAAAATGTGAAATATAAAGAATGCATGGGCATCGAAGTCGATACCGAAAATGGCGAACAGATTGACGGCCTTGACCAGCCTGCCATTAGTAAAGACGTTAATGAAGCATTTGAGACATCATCGCAAATTAACAACGATGATGAACTTGATAACTTAGCGCAGCTTGAGTGCCAACGTTATATTAATGTAGCCGAATTAGACGCGTTACCGCTTACACCTGAGGCACTGACGTTCGAACACACTGATTACATTTATTTGTTATCAAAAGAGCAGTTAGAGCTTAACGAAACCGCAAGCCGCTTAAAACGACGTGGCTTAACGCCGTTGCTGCACACGGGTTGGCGTCAACCTGAAAGTAATATTCGTAACGCGACACCTATGTACTTGTATGGTGGCAAGAACCTATCGGCAGTTATTAATAAATCAGAAAATGATCAGTCACTTGAACAAATGCTTAATGAATATACGCAATTTGAACAAAGCGAGGTAATTGATTTGAATGGCGTGCCGCAAAGTTCAGACATAGATGCGTTTCCAAGCGATATTGTTAACGACGTTGAACCGTTCGAAAACACGCCTAGTCCGCTTTTAACTGAACAAACATGGCAGCTACAAGGCAAATTTAAAGTATTTATTCGTCGCAATTATCTCAATATTGAAGCCGATTTTGATCTTAACGAGTTAGTGGAACAGACCGTTGACAACATCAACTTTACAGATGGTGACAACGGCTTAGCTTTGCAACAACTCACTGAAACTGTATTAAAAACCGAACGATTTTCACAATTCCGTCGTGTGATAAGCTCCGAAATACATTATTTCGACCATCCAAAGCTCGGCATTATTATGCAAATTCGTCGTTATAACCATTAAGGACTTTGTCTTATGAAAAAATTATTTATTACTGCTGCTGCACTACTTACGCTAACTGCATGTTCAAAAGTGACCTTAGAAAACTACGAAAAAATTAAAGTAGGTCAAGACAAGCAGGAAGTTGAAGCGATCCTTGGTAGCGCATCACAATGTGAAGAAAAAACCATGCACTCAGACTGTACTTGGGGCAATGATAGCACAAACATTAAAGTAACCTTTGTCGGCGGTAAGGTAACCCTTTATTCAGAGAAAGGCCTTTAATCGCTTATTGCCAATACCATATAAAAAGCCGAGCTATCTCGGCTTTTTTTATTTTTAAAAACACTAAGTTTAACTAATACTAAGCCGTAATCACCGCACAAACATATTTATTATTAAGCTAAGTGCATTCACATCTAACTGTTCTAAATACATATGTTTATGTGCGAGAAGCATCGCATAAATATTCAAATTGGTATAAGTTGTACTCTGATTTAACGCAAAGCTTGTACAGAAACTTATGAATATTCGTAATATTGACCTAAATCTGCTGGTATATTTAAACGTCTTATTAGAAGAACGAAATGTTTCACGCGCTGCAAACAAGCTTGCTTTAACACAGCCAACTGTCAGTGCGGCATTAAAACGACTACGCGAATATTTTTCTGATCCTTTATTGGTTCGCACCGCAGGTGGCATGCAACCAACTGAAAAAGCATTAGCACTTAAACCGCAGATCAATGAATTTATTCGCCTTAGTGAATCAATCACCCAATCCGACAGCCAATTTGACCCGGCTACTGCGCAACACACCTTTAAAGTTTTAACCAACGATTATATTGAAAGCTGTTTACTGTTTCCGTTTATAGCCAAAACCGCTGAGTGTTATCCCAATATTAGCTACAACATTACGTCCCCTGGCGACAGTTCACTTGCTGAATTGCAAGAAGGCAGTGTCGATATCGCAATTAACCGCTTTAAACAAGCGCCGACGTCATTTCACCAAAAACGATTATGGCGCGATAATTTTAGGGTGATCTGTCATCAGGACAATCTGTTTGCACAAACGCCAAACCTTGATAGCTATTTAACACAGCCACATATTTGGGTGAGTCGCAGTGGTATTATCAGTGAAAACCGCATTTCAAAAGATAGCCATCCTAGTAAGCTTGGCGAACTTGACGAAGCCCTTTGGCAGATGGAAAAAAAGCGTAATATTCAAATCTTTACCCGCCATTTTCAAGCACAAGCGTTAATCAGCGGCAGTAAAAGTTTACTGCTAACTATTCCTAACCGCTTGGCATTGGCGAGTTTTCAAAACGAACCATTGGTTACCCTGCCATTACCATTTCAAATGGTGCCGCAAGAGATCAGCATGGTTTGGAGCCCCATAAAGCACTACGACCCTGCGCACACTTGGCTACGCCAGCAACTGACAGAGTTTGCATCGAGTTTACCGAGTTAAACTTAGGTTTAGCACAACAATATAGACAACATCTATATCAATAATTGAATTATTCAATTTTTAAATTTTGTTTAGGTTAGTTACTCTTTTTGTTAAGGCAAATGCCAATTTATCAACAAAAAAGAGGAACATTACAATGAGCTCAGGTCAATTTCATAAACATCAATTCTTATACATTGAAGAAAACTTATTTAACCAGTTAACAGCAACTTACCATTTAGATAACGCAGAATGTCAGGCGCAGTTTATCGAGAATTACATCAAACTATTGAAAGAATTTGGTGGCAAAATCAGAAAAGCGATTACTAAGCCATGTGAACACACTATTAGTAATGAGTCACTCTGTGAACTTGCAAGCGTTAAAACACCAAGCATTACGGCTCGCCTGTTGGCTGGTGAAACCTTAGAAATTAAAGATAAATACAGCTGCCCCACGCCAACGTTAGTATTTGCAGCTTTTATTGCTGCAGCAGGTAATGCACAAGTCGTTGATGTTAAAAACATTGATGCCGAGCTGCTGTCGGTATATCAGCAATGCGTTGATTACTTGCGACCGCTTTATCAATCACAACTAAAACTATCAGCCTAATGTTAAGGCTAATGTTTCTTGAAATTGCTTAAAGGATACTGTGTTATCCTTTAAGCTTTTTTCCGCCTCAAATAAACCCTTTGTTAGGTAGTTAGCCGCTTCTAAACAACCCAAATGATAAAACAGCGAAACAACCGCATTTATCAGTGCCACTGGGGTTATCTCATCACTCCCTACTAAACTGTGTAACGGTCCGTGTTTTGGTTCAAAAATACAAATTTCATTGCCAAAATTAGTTTGGCTTACCTTGTTTATTTGCCCTAAGCTACCCGTAAAATATTCATTTAAAATGGTCGCTAAATAGTTAGCTGAAATATAAATGGTATCGCCCTGCTCTGTGCGGTTTTGAGTGAAAAACTGCAGCAAAGAGCACACATCAATTGCAATATCATCAATATATTTTGGCAATGAATTTTCGTCTGAGTTCTGACCATAACGCTTAATTGAACTGAGCGCCCAACGCACAACACTGCCCTCAGAAATCGGTAAACTATTGGCATGGTGCACTATGGTGATGCGTTTGATATTACGCGATTTTGCGAGCTCGATTGCAGAAGATAGCAACATATCTACGCCACTTTTTGAAATGTATTTAAGTGCCATCACACTTTTTTCTGCCAGTGGCACCTTATTGACACCGAGCTCTTCTTTTAAAAATGTCGCAAGTAAATTGCCATCAAATGAATCCGTTTGCCACTCAAGCTTTATCGGCAAATCTTCACTGTTATCGCGCAGTACATAAAAGGAGTTACCATTATGTGATACATATCGTGTATACGATGCGCGCAGTCCAAGTTCGTGGCGTAGCGCGACATTAAGGGATTTAAAACCATATCCTATCGGTGCGGTAATAGGCCCTATTAATGCGCATTTGTATTGTTCGATTACATTCAGTGTTTCTTCAGGAAACCAATCACCTTGATACTGCGCTGCGGCTTTCTCACCGCAAAGTACAGCTTTCCAAATAATTCTACGCTGCTCGCCATAGCACTTTTTAAGCACCTGCTCAGCGACGGTACGGGCATAGGTCATTAACTCAGGGCCTACACCATCACCTTCAACGTAAGGTACACAAAATTCTTGATTAGGCTGGATTGTCATAGTGCGGTTGATAAATTTATTTTCCTACACTATGACAAATATGTAAGCTTAGATTCAAGCTTTATAACTAAAGTGTTGATAAAACCTTAGTAGCATGGCTTTGTCGTGCTCGGCTAGATGCAATTTTTGACCAAGTTTATCAATCAATTTAATCACCTTGTTAATGTAGGCAGCATACCCAGCTTTCACTACACAGTTTTCAGGCATGTAAAATACTAAATAGGCGTTACTATTGATGTAGTCGTCGTCAATCAGTTGGATTACTTCATGTTCTGTATTGCCAAAATTTAAACTCACTAGCTCACCGTTTTGATTAGCACTGCCAGAGACTAAGTTTGATTTAACAACTGGGTAGCGATTCGATGCAACATAGGCTAAGTGACTTATGCCCGCTTCTTGAGCAAGTTGAATAAGCAGGTGAGATACTTCACCATGCATCTGACTGACATCGTACTCATGATTCAGCACTTTTTCACTAAGCAGTTCACCAAAGTTGGCTTTTACCACAATAAAGGCTTTACTGTTGCGCTCTTGTGGCAAGGTTAAACCAGAGCTTTCATAACGTTTTTCAATAACACGAAAACCATGGGCTTTAGATTGGGTCGCCGATGAGTGCTTTTCAAGCCCAAAACTAATGTGTTGGTGATCTTGCAGTTTAATTGCATCAACAAAGCTAAACGCCGCTTTGATTTCATTTACCAACATCACAACTTTTTGATGAAATAACGCTGCATTTTCACGTAAATTTTCGCCGGTAGCGAAACACACTAAGCGAAAAGAGTGGATGGCGTTTGCATCGTCCGCACATACACCCACAACGCCTTTACTTTTTTCTGGGTTGTAGTAAACGATGTGCTGCTCATTAGTGGTGTTAATTTCATTATCAACACCATAACGTACTCGGATAAACTTGTTTGACGCAATCAAGGCAACAAAGTCTATCTCATGGTTTGCGACGATACGTCTTACTTTGTTAAGCAATAACGAAAGTAATTCTTTTGGCGATGGGTTAAGTGTTTTGTCAGATAATTGTGCAACAAGCGCGTCATTTACTGCGAGCTCTGCAATCACATACTGATTGTCCCTTGAATCAGCCGGTACATAAACGCGATTATCTTGCTGCTTATTACGACTAATTAAAGTTCTATTCCTGATGATTCCCATGTGCTTTCAACTCAATTGTGGATTTGCCGAGAGCTTAGGCGGGTTTAATGACAATTAGTTTACAGTTTAGTGACAGGTAAATTAAATAGGCAAGCAATGCATTCTAGAACTAGTTTACAACACGTTTTATTCGATAATTAATGCCAAATATTACAATTGAATGGCATAGCGATGATCGTTTTGAGAATAAAAAAGCCGCAGGTTATTAACCTGCGGCTTTATCGCTAATTATTCTTAAATTAGAACTTAACGTTTACACCAGCGAAGAAACGACGACCAAGTACATCGTACGTGTACGGGTCAGTGTTTGAATCGTTGTTACCTGTGTAGTAAGGCGCTTGCTTGTCAAATAAGTTGTTTACGCCAGCTTGCAATGACACAGTGTCATTAAGCATGTAAGAGCCGCTGATGTCGTGGTAAACCACAGTACCAACACTTGGTACTAAACATTTTGCGTCTGCTTTTTGGCATGAGTAGTCATCAACACCGTCGATCATACGCGCTTCGTACTGTGCATCCCAGTTGTCGCCAGACACTTTAAGGTTTAAGTTAGTTTTTAGCTCCGCGTAGCTACCTAGACCCGAAGTGATTAGGCCTGCGTAATCTACGCTGCCTGCACCTGCCGATTCAACTGTGTATTCGTCTAGAATGGTTACATCTAGACCTGTACGCCAAGCTAAACCAAGTGCATCGAATGTATACTTAAAGTTTACATCGTAACCTTTAGTGTGCTCAGTACCAATGTTTTTAAGTTGGTTGTTAAACGTTACACGACGTGTTTTGTCGTTATATTTAACAGATGCGAACTGACATAGTGCTAAATCGT
Organism: Pseudoalteromonas sp. MMG024; assembly: GCF_021654175.1. Taxonomy (NCBI): domain Bacteria; kingdom Pseudomonadati; phylum Pseudomonadota; class Gammaproteobacteria; order Alteromonadales; family Pseudoalteromonadaceae; genus Pseudoalteromonas; species Pseudoalteromonas sp. MMG024. The sequence goes on along the minus strand of NZ_JAKFZO010000001.1, from coordinate 223,914 downwards.
TATTAACGTTTTGACCTGTCGCGTCAAGACATGTTTCAACAATGTATTGCTCGTTTTCACGTGCGATTGCATTTTCAATTTCGATATCGAAGTAATCAACCGTCATTGAGAAACCGTCTAACCAAGATGGAGCGTATACAAAACCAGCTGTTAATGTGTCAGCTTGTTCTGGTGTTAGGTTTTCGTTACCGCCAACCGTTACTTCAGCTTGCTTTTGAGCATATGGTAAATCGATTTGCTCGAATGACGGACCTTGACCTGCATATAGTTCGTTAACTGTTGGTGCACGGAAAGCGGTTGAACGTACTGCACGAGCCATAAACTCATCATTTACACGCCATGTTAAACCTAGCTTCCATGTTTCGTCAGAACCAAATGTGCTGTAATCGAATGCACGTACTGCTGCACTTAAATCAACCATTTCAGCAAACGGTCCGTCAGCTAGAAGTGGTACTGCTAATTCAACGTAAGCTTCGTTTACGTCAAAACGGCCACCTGTAGGATCAACTCGCGGGTCATTAGCTAAACCTTGTGATGTAAGTGAATCTGGCACATACCATGCTTTTTCTTCACGGTGCTCGATGCCTGCAGCGAAACCTACGTAACCTGCTGGTAGTTCCATTACTTCGCCGTTTAAACCAGCCGAAAGAACTAATAACTGGCTACCACCTGAGTTGTTTTCAGTGTAGTTGTAAGGCTTTAAGCTCTCTTTTGACCAATCGCTTTGATCTAATGGGTTGAATTCTTGCTTGCTGATAGCGTCTTGAATTGAGCCCATGTTTAGTAAGTTTGTAGCGCGGTCAACTGAGTCGTTACGACCGAATACAACTGACGTATCCCAGCCCCAACCGTTATCGAATTCACCGTTTAAGCCAATTACTGCGCGAACTGTATCAACAACTTGCTCGTAACCACGAGGACCAACGTCAGTCATACGACGACCGTAAGAGATCTCCTCACCATCAACTACACCGTGAGATAATAGTGAATCACCCATTGCGTCAGCATCGTATTTAAAATCAAACCATACTGGCTGTGGTGCCATTTGCTGATCTGACCAACGCTTTGAGTAAGTGAATTCAGTTACTAAACGTGTATCGTCAGTTAGGTCAAAGTTACCAACACCTGTCAGGTTTAAACGACGCATTGGCGTATATAAATAGCTCGCCTCTGAGAAGTTATAAGCATCGTTTTCAGTTACATAGTCATGCCAGCTGCCGTCTGCGTTACCTTGAAGGTCAGCGGTGTCACCCCATACGCGACCGAACGGTGAGTAAGGGGAACCACCACAGTAGAAGCTACCATTGTCGAAATCTTCTTCGATTGGGCAATCAGAGAAATCACGGTCTGCTTGAGACGCATCACCACGGTCTGTGTATTGTAAGCCAATTACCACGTTACCGCGGTCAAAGCTTGAACCCATTGTGATATCAAATGATGTTTCGTCTGCATCGCCCTCGCCGCTAATCGCGCCGTTAAGGTTCATATCAAGACCTTCGAAATCATCTTTTAAGATAATGTTTACAACACCCGCTACTGCGTCAGTACCGTATACTGCCGAAGCACCATCTTTTAGTACTTCAACCTGTTTGATCATCGACACTGGAATTGTGTTTAAATCAACGGTTGATGCAGCACCTGTACCTGAGTTGATCATACGACGACCATTAACAAGTACTAGTGTACGTTGTGCACCTAAACCACGTAAATCAACACGCGCATTACCACCAGAACCATTGTTTACTGCTGGGTTAGTCATTGCACCGCTTGCAGCAGTCATTTTTTGTAAAACGGCATCAATTGACGCTGCGCCAGAGGCACGAATTTCATCAGCACCAATCACTGTTACCGGGCTTGCTGTTTCCATATCAGTACGTTTGATACGTGAACCTGTTACTTCGATACGTTCTACAGCACTTGCTGACGTTTCTTCAGCTGCTACAGCATTATGAGCAGAGAATAGTGGAACTGCTGCGGCAATCGCTAAGCCCAATTTAGTTTTATTCATAATAAACCTTTATTAGTTGTCTAACCCTTTAGTTGAAAGCACTTCAACTAAGTGAATAACTTGTTGCATTACCCACTTTCAGATACAGATTGTTGTTCCTAAATTGACGCTAGAAACATGGCTTCGGATATAAAACCAGGGAGAAATCTGAAAACGGATGCAGCAAACTAGGCTTGTGAAAATGAATGAAAACTGAATGCGAGTTCAGCTTTTGTTCAGGCATAAAAAACGGCGCTTAGGATGCGCCGTTTGTTACTATTAGATTAACAGAAATAACATCTTTACCGCTTATTTTTCATTATATTACACACTATCAACGTACTTTTATTGACACTCGTTTTCGTGCGTTACCAGATGTAATCAATTGTAACCAAGCTACATCTGTAGACGCTCAGTTAAGCATTTGTTACGACAAAGTTGAGAGTTGCTGTTTTTTCACGCTGGCCTGAAACATCACGGTAACGTAGCTGAATTTGCCACACCATTTCGCGCTTGCTACATACCCCAACCATGCCCATGGCGTGATAAGTTGAGTCATCTTTTTGCGAAAAAAATAATGGGATTTTTCCCATATACATATTTACCCCTTCAATATGCGCGTCGATGATTTCAATTTTATTAAGCGGGGTAAAAACAATCTCAAACTCGGTTTCGGGTTTGACGGATTGTTCATTAATTTTGAGCTCAGAAGAATTTATGTGTTGCTCTTTGCTCGATGCTTTTTGTGAACGACTAAACTCACCACAGCTTGTTAAAATTAGTGCTGTAAAAATGATGGTTAAAATGCGCATTAATTTCTCTTCAATAACGGGCGTTTGTAAGATGGCCGCGAATTTAGACTAAATTTGCACAAAAATAAATCACCCTCACCGAGAATATTTGATTGAGGTCATAATTTTGGGCAAATGCGCTATCTTTTTAAAAGCAAAAATTTTATTATTTCTCATGCAAAAAAAGAGTTTTACTGGGTTTGTTTTCTTGCCAGCTTAATCTTTGACTTTAGTCGTACAAAAAAGTTCGAGTTAGTAAGGTAACGAATTTGGTAAATATTTTAGAGGCCCCATTTCTTTAATTAGAACTGGGAAATTCATTTCTTATTGCAATTTATTGCAGCGGAAACCGGAAAATGAGCCAAACAACAGTAGCATCACAAACAGAATACAACTATAAAGTTGTACGCCAATTCGCCATTATGACGGTGATTTGGGGCATTGTTGGCATGGGTGCCGGGGTTTTCATCGCAGCTCAGCTAGTATGGCCTGCGTTAAACTTTGACATTCCATGGTTAACTTACTCTCGACTTCGTCCGTTACATACGAACGCAGTTATTTTCGCATTTGGTACAAGTGCACTATTTGCAACGTCTTACTACGTTGTACAACGTACCTGTCAAACGCGTTTATTCTCAGACAAGCTTGCATCATTTACCTTTTGGGGTTGGCAACTTGTTATTGTATTAGCAGCAATTACACTGCCTCTTGGTTTCACAAGTGGTAAAGAGTACGCTGAGCTAGAGTGGCCAATCGACATCCTAATTACGGTTGTTTGGGTTGCTTATGCAGTTGTATTCTTTGGTACTTTAATCAAGCGTAAAGTGTCGCATATTTATGTTGCTAACTGGTTCTATGGTGGTTTCATTATCACTGTTGCTGTTTTACACATTGTAAACAGCATGGCAATCCCAGTTTCCCTGACTAAGTCGTACTCAATCTACGCGGGCGCAGTAGATGCCATGGTGCAATGGTGGTACGGTCACAACGCAGTAGGTTTCCTACTGACAGCTGGTTTCCTAGGTATGATGTACTACTTCGTTCCTAAGCAAGCTGGTCGTCCAGTTTACTCTTACCGTTTATCGGTAGTTCACTTCTGGGCACTAATTTCTCTTTATATTTGGGCGGGTCCTCACCACCTACACTACACTGCTCTACCTGACTGGACTCAGTCTTTAGGTATGGTAATGTCAGTAATCCTATTTGTACCATCGTGGGGTGGTATGATTAACGGTATCATGACGCTATCTGGCGCATGGCATAAACTTCGCCACGATCCAATTCTTCGTTTCTTAGTTGTTTCACTATCGTTCTACGGTATGTCAACGTTCGAAGGCCCAATGATGGCAATCAAATCTGTAAATGCTCTATCTCACTACACTGACTGGACTGTTGGTCACGTACACTCAGGTGCATTAGGTTGGGTTGCAATGGTATCAATCGGTGCGGTTTATCACTTAATCCCTAACCTATTTGGTCAAGCTCGCATGTACAGTACTAAACTTATCAACACACATTTCTGGTTACACACAGTAGGTGTTGTTCTGTACATCGTTGCAATGTGGATTTCAGGTGTAATGCAAGGTCTAATGTGGCGTGCAGTTAACTCTGACGGTACATTAATGTATAGCTTTGTTCAGTCACTTGAAGCATCGTATCCATTCTACTTCATGCGCTTTGTAGGCGGTGTATTCATCGTTGTTGGTATGCTAATCATGTTATACAACGTTGTTAAAACTGTTGCAGCTGAAAAAGGTGCATTGCAAGCTGAAGCTCAGCCTGCTTAAGGAGTAATGTATGAGCCAGAATAATTCACAAAACAAACACGAGATTGTTGAAAAGAACGTTGGCCTAATGGCTATCCTAACGGTTTTCGCAATCAGCTTTGGTGCACTTGTGGAAATTACACCACTAATGTTCCAAGAAGATACGACAAAACCTGTAGATGGCTTACGTCCGCTAACAGCGTTAGAAATGGAAGGTCGTGATATCTACGTGCGTGAAGGTTGTTACAACTGTCACTCACAAATGATCCGTCCATTCCGTGACGAAGTTGAGCGTTACGGCCACTACTCGGTAGCGGGTGAAAGCGTTTGGGATCACCCATTCCAGTGGGGTTCTAAGCGTACTGGTCCAGATCTAGCTCGCGTAGGTGGTCGTTACTCAGACGATTGGCACTATGCTCACTTGGTAAACCCACGTGATGTAGTTCCAGAGTCAAACATGCCAGGTTACCCTTGGTTAGCGACAAACAAAGTTGACACAACGCATACACTTAAGAAATTACAAGTGTTCCGTGACAACTTTGGTATTAACCAAGAAGCGTATCCAGGTCGTGGTTACGGCAGTGATGAAGAATTACAAGCTGATGTTAAATCTATTGAAGGTAAAACTGAAATGGAAGCGCTTATCGCGTATCTACAGCAGCTTGGCACTCACTTAAAGTAAACCACTATGGATTACGGCACATTCAGAGGCATATTTACTCTGGTATTATTAGTACTTTTTATTGCCATTGTATGGTGGGCTTACAGCAAACGTTCTAAAAAGAACTTTGATGAAGCAGCAAACGCGATTTTCGAAGACGAAAACGTACATAACAATACAGTTGGCGAAAAGGAAAAAAAGGAGTCTGAGAAATGACTACGTTTTGGAGCATTTGGGTTATTGTGTTAACCATAGCATGCTTAGCAATCTGCTTCGGACTACTAGTTTGGAACTTAAAGAACTACGTAGGCGTTGAAGAAAATGAAACATGTGGCCACGAATTCGATGGTATCGAAGAGATAAACAACCCACTACCTAAGTGGTGGACAATTATGTTCTTCGCAACCTTCGTATGGGGCGTTGTATACCTTATCCTTTATCCGGGTATGGGTAACTTTAAAGGTGTTTTAGACTGGACGAGTTCAAACCAAGGTGTTTTGAACATCCAAGAGTCGAAAGACGCTGTAATAGCTAACGCAGACAAACGCGTACAGCTAGATAAAGAAATGGAAGCTGCAGAAGAGCGTTTTGGTCCGGTATTCCAGCAATTCGCAAAACAAGATATTAAAGATCTTGCGACTAACGAAGAAGCATTAGAAATCGGTCAACGTTTATTCTCGCAAAACTGTGCACAGTGTCACGGCTCTGATGCACGTGGCGGCCAAGGCTTCCCTAACCTAACGGATAACGATTGGTTATATGGCGGTTCACCAGAAGCTATCAAACAAACACTTCTTCACGGTCGTGTTGCTGCAATGCCAGCGTGGATTGATGCACTTGGTGAAGATGGCGTTAAAGAAGTAACAGCCTATGTACTAAGCCTTTCTGGTCGTACTGTTAACCAAAAAGATGCAGCTGCAGGTCAAGCTAAATTTGCAATGTGTGCTGCGTGTCACGGTATGGACGGTAAAGGTAACTACGCGTTTGGTGCACCTAACCTAACAGATAACATTTGGTTATATGGTGGTTCACAACGTGCAGTTGAAGAAACGCTTCGCAATGGCCGTGCCGGTGTAATGCCAGCGTGGAAAGATATCCTAGGCGAAGATAAAGTACATATCTTAACAGCGTACGTATACAGCTTATCTCAAGATAAGTAGTTGATTAGTTAAACTTAACGCGTTATTTAAACTAATTTTAAAATTGCGTTAAGAGTACGAATCTAGATCAAAAAAGCTCCCAATTGGGAGCTTTTTTTTACCCTTTTCACACCACATCAAGTAGAATAACGCCACATTTGATTTAACGATTATTCACTATGTCTACAACCCCTTGGTATAAACAATTTTGGCCTTGGTTTATCATCTTTGTACCAGCGAGTGCCGTTATCGCATGTATTACCCTGCTTTTTTATATGTCTGACAAAGGGCCTTCAATGGTTGTTGACGACTATTACAAAAAAGGCAAAGCAATTAACTTAGAACTCTCTAAGTTTGACCGTGCTAAAGCACTTTACTTGCACGCAGACCTAACCGTTAGTAACGGTGTTGTTACCGTTAATTTCACAAAGGGCGACTCACTTAAGCCGGCAGCACTAAAAGTATCGTTTTATCACACCACATTAAAAGATAAAGACGTTGACTTAATGCTAGCACCTAACGCCAACGGTGCGTATTCAGGCGTTAGCGAAAAATTGCTTGATGCACGCTACACGGTATTTATTGAACCGATTGGTGGCGAATGGAAATTAAAAGAAAACATTAAACTACCTTACGACAGCGCATTTAAGATTAAGCCAGAATATAAGTAACTTATGTCTAAAAACTGTTTTCATTGCTTAGAGCCTATTCCAGCAGGTATTTCATTAAGCATTACCTTTGAAAATGACGAAAAGCCGATGTGTTGTTTGGGCTGCCAAGCAGTTGCCGAGGCGATTATCGACCAAGGTATGTCGGATTATTACAAATACCGCACCGATAGCGCAGGTAAAGTTCAAGAACTTGTGCCGGAACAGATAAAAATGTTCCAAAGCTACGATGATGAAGATATTCAGTCAGAATTTCTCACCAAGCAAGGTGATATTGCAGAGATATTGTTGAGTGTTGAAGGTATTAGTTGCGCGGCATGTGCTTGGCTTATTGAAAAACAGTTACTTAATCTAGGTCACGTGGTGCGTGTTGATGTTAATACGTCAACCTATCGCGCCATGGTTAAATGGGATCAGTCAAAACTAAAACTCAGTACCATTATTGAGTCATTGGCACGCATTGGTTACCGTGCCTACCCCTTTCAACAAGATAACGAAGAGCAGCAAAAGCGACAAACAGCCCAATCCTATGTGCGCAGGTTAGGTGTCGCTGGCCTGATGACGATGCAAGTCATGATGTTCGCTTTTGCCATGTACTTTGGTATGTTCTCAGGCATGGATGAAGGCTTTGAGCAATACTTCCGTTGGATCAGCTTAGTACTTGCCACACCGGTTATTCTCTACTCTGCCCTACCATTTCTTACGTCAGCTATTCGCGGTTTAAAAGCCAAGCAACTGAATATGGACTTACCGGTATCACTCGCTATTTTTGGCGCGTATGGTGCAAGCTGCTGGGCAACCGTGTTTCAAACTGGCGAAGTGTATTTTGAATCTATCTGCATGTTTACCTTCTTATTATTGTTAGGTAAATATCTAGAATTCCGCGCCCGATTAAAAGCCTCTGAATTTACTGCCAACTTGCAAAAACTGTTACCGCTTACCGCCCGTTTAGTAAATGATGATGAAGAGATCATTGCGGCAAAGCGTCTTAAATTAAACGACAAAGTGATGATCAAAGCAGGTGAAACAATCCCTGCGGATGGGATTCTAATTGACGGTAAAACATCTGTTGACGAAGCAATGATGACAGGCGAACACGCCGCCGTTGCTAAAGCGGTTGGCGACCAAGTTTATGCCGGTACGGTCAATCACGATGGCGTTATTAGCATTGAAGTAAACCAAATTGGTCAAGACACGCTTATTAATCAGATAGTTCGCCTGCAACATCAAGCGCTCACTTCTCGCCCTAAAATCGCAGAAATTACCGACAAAGTAGCACAATGGTTTGTCGCATGTTTACTTGTATTTGCATCGATTACCGCTTTTTCTTGGTACCACATCGAACCAGAACATGCGTTTTGGGTGACTATCGCAGTACTTGTAGCTACCTGCCCATGTGCACTGAGTTTAGCTATTCCCACAGCGCTTACCTGTGCTGTTGCCAAACTCACCCAGCAAGGGGTACTTATTAAGCGCTCCCACGTACTCGAAACCTTAACTAAGGTTACAAATATTGCGTTTGATAAAACAGGTACGTTAACTGAAGGTAAATTCACCTTGCTTGATACCAAACTGTTTGATGACAGCGTGTCATTAGAACAGGTGTACGCGCTGGCAAAAACCTTGGAAAGCTATTCAGAGCACCCTATTAGTAAAGCTTTTACCGAATTAGATGTGTCACCTGTTGCAATTAGCTACGTTGAAATTGAAACAGGAAAAGGTATCTCTGCAGTATTTCAACAGCAAACGGTTGCTATCGGTAAAGCAAACTGGCATTGCCAAATAGCAGATACAACGCATGACGTGTTTTTATACCTAAACGAGCGCGTGATCGCGGGCTTTAAATTGCAGGATAAAATTCGCGACCATGCGGCAGATACATTAAGTACACTCAAAGCTAATAACTTGCAGCTTCAAGTTTTAACGGGTGACCCTTCGCTTGCAGGTAAACAGCTAGTATCAAGCTTAGGTATTAATCATGTAAAAACAGGTTGTAGCCCCAGCGATAAACAAAAAGAGGTTGAGCAACTTTCGCATCAAGGCAAGATTGTTGCGATGGTCGGTGATGGCGTGAATGACAGCCCGGTATTTAATAGCGCGCATTTATCAATTGCGATGGCATCGGGTGCAGATATCTCGAAAAATACCGCCGATGTCGTTTTGCTAAACAGCGAACTTAATGGCATCAGTCGATTATTTAATACCGCTAAATTGACTCGCCGAGTGATAAAGCAAAACCTTGCTATTTCGCTATGTTACAATGGTTCTATACTGCCACTTGCAGCAATGGGCATGGTACCGCCATGGGTTGCTGTTATCGGTATGTCGGCAAGTTCACTAATTGTAATCGGTAATTCATTACGTTTACTTAAATAAAGGGGCACGTAACTGTGAGCATTATTTATGTATTAATTCCCATCGCTATTTTGTTGGTAATTGTCGCAATTGGCGTGTTCTTTTGGGCTGTTCGCAGTGAGCAGTTTAATAATCTTGATAAACAAGCACACAGCATATTATTCGAAGACGATAAAGAGCAGCACAACAAAAGTAATGACAACTAGTCACTTAATATCAGCGCTTGTTATGGGGTTGTTAGGCAGCGGGCACTGCTTAGCAATGTGTGGCGGTGTTGCGTCATCATTAACGCTTGCCGTTAAAGACAAAGCACAAATAAAACGCTATACCCTACTCTATAATTTAGGCCGCGTACTAAGCTATTGCATCGCCGGTGCACTGGCCGCAGGCATTAGTCAGCAGTTTGCTTCGCAATCAACCACATTTTCATATGCTTTATCAATATTAAGCGGTGTGTTTATGATTTTGGTTGGGCTATATATTATGCGTCTTACGTTTTCGCTTAATTGGATTGAAAGTTTTGGTAAAGTCGCTATCTGGCAACATTTAGTAAAGCTAAACAAACGTTTATTACCAATTAACACAAAATCAAAAGCACTCGCTTATGGCATGTTGTGGGGCTGGTTGCCTTGTGGCTTAGTCTATTCTGCCCTGCTTTTTGCTGTATCAACCCAATCAGCAGTGCAAGGCGCAACCTTTATGTTGTTGTTTGCCATTGGCACGTTACCAGCCATGGTTGGCCTGGCATTTGCGGCAGAAAAATTTAAGCAAATACTTAATCATACGATGATGCGTATGGTGTTTGGTAACATCTTCATTTTCTACGGTTTATACCTTTTGATAATTGCGTTACTATAAGGTTTTAGTATAAATTATTCTGGTATTTCCTTTTCTCTAGGTGTGTCATGGAATTGAACAAAAAATCAGTATCGAAAAACTGCGCGATTAAGTGTCAGGATTGTAGTATCAGTCAGCTGTGTATTCCGGTTTCTCTTAACGCGGAAGAAATGGGTAAATTAGATGACATCATCGAGCGAAAGAAACCGCTTCATAAAGGTGATTACTTATTTGAAGCCGGACAACCACTTCGTTCTATTTACGCTGTGCGTTCGGGCTCGTTTAAATCATATACCCTAACTGAAAGTGGTGAAGAGCAAATCACTGGCTTTCATTTAGCGGGCGACATTGTTGGCTTTGATGGCATTAGTACGATGAGCCATAAAAGCTACGCACAAGCGATGGAAACAGCTATGGTATGTGAAATTCCATTCACTACATTAGATGACCTTTCGGGTAAATTGCCTAAATTACGTCACCAAGTGATGCGTATGATGAGCAATGAAATCAATTACGACCAAGAAATGCTTCTGATGCTTAACAAAAAAACTGCTGAAGAGCGCCTAGCAGCGTTTTTAGCTAATCTTTCTACCCGTTTTGGTGAGCGTGGTTTTAGTAAAAAAGAATTCCGTTTAACCATGACCCGTGGTGAAATTGGTAATTACCTTGGCCTAACCGTTGAAACTATCAGCCGTTTATTAAGCCGCTTCCAAAAAGCCGAGATCATCAAAGTTGAAGGTAAGTTCATCACCATTTTAGATGCTGACGAATTATTCAAAGTCGCTTCTATTAAGTCTTGATCTAAAACAAAATAATCTATTAGAAACCTTTCAAATTAGTATAGATCCAGTACACTGAATTTATAATTTGGGAGGTTTTTATGAATACCATCAAAAAAATTCTTGCGGTTATCGACCCAAGTAAAGATAAGCAAATCGCGCTAAACCGCTCATTCGAGTTGGCAAGGAAGTCGGGCGCTCAAATTACTGCCTTTTTGTCTATTTACGACTTTTCATATGAAATGACAACTATGCTCAGTCGTGAAGAGCGCGATGCCATGCGCGACGCGGTTATCAACGACAGAAAAGAATGGATCACATCTTTAATTAACCAGCATGGCGGTGACATAAAAGTGGATTGCCAAGTGGTTTGGCATAACCGTCCTTTCGAATCCATTATTGAAGCGGTGCTTGAGCAAAACTATGACATGGTTGTAAAAGGCACGCATCAGCATGATACGCTTAAATCGGTTATTTTCACGCCGACCGACTGGCACCTAATTCGAAAATGCCCGGTGCCTTTGTTACTCGTAAAAGAGCATGATTGGCCAGCAGGCGGACAAATTTTAGCGGCCGTTAATGCATCAAGCGAAGAAGAAACCCATCAAGCGCTTAACCATACAATTATGAAAGAAGCCGCTTATCTGGCTGATTTAATTGATGGTAATCTTAACTTAGTCAATGCCTATCCAGGTACGCCGGTTAATATTGCAATCGAAATTCCAGAGTTCGACGCGGGTCAATACGCAGAGTCAGTAAAAGCACATCATGTTGCAACTACCCATAAACTTGCAGAGCAATATCAAGTCGAGCCTAGTCATTGCTATATTAACGAAGGCTTACCTGAAGATGTACTGCCACAAGTAGCAAACCAATTAGATGCAGAACTGGTTGTAATGGGCACCGTTGGGCGCACTGGCATTAGTGCAGCGCTTATTGGTAACACCGCTGAACATGTAATTGATAGTTTAAATTGCGATGTATTAGCCTTAAAACCACAAGGTTATAAAAGCCCTTTAGATAAGTCTTAACCTCATTAATATTTTCACCTATAATACGCCCCTTTATTTGTTCTAGGGGCGTATTTGTATGTCGCATTCAGCAGAAGCTAAAGCGAAATATAACCTTAATAAGTTACAGAAACGACTTCGTCGTTTTACTGGTCAAGCAATTGCAGACTTCAATATGATTGAAGAAGGCGACCGCATAATGGTGTGCTTATCAGGCGGTAAAGACAGCTATACGCTGCTTGACATTCTGCAAAACTTGCAACGCTCTGCGCCGGTTAACTTTGAGCTATTTGCAATCAACCTAGATCAAAAGCAACCTGGTTTCCCTGAGCATATTTTACCTGAATACCTGGAGTCTCTGGGCATTGAGTATAAAATCGTAGAAGAAGATACCTACAGCATCGTAAAAGATAAAATTCCAGAAGGTAAAACCACCTGCTCACTGTGCTCACGCTTACGTCGCGGTATTTTGTACCGTACAGCAAAAGAAATGGGCGCAACTAAAATCGCACTCGGTCACCACCGTGATGACATGATTGAAACCATGTTCTTAAATATGTTTTATGGTGGCAAATTGAAAGGCATGCCAGCAAAATTATTAAGCGATGATGGTCAGCACATGGTTATTCGCCCACTTGCCTACTGTAAAGAAAAAGATATTGTAAAATACGCTGAAGCAAGAGAGTTTCCAATTATTCCGTGTAACTTATGTGGTTCGCAAGAGAACTTGCAACGTAAGCATATTAAAGCAATGCTCAATGAATGGGATAAAACCCACCCAGGCCGTGTAGAAACGATTTTCACATCAATGCAAAACGTGGTGCCATCGCATTTAGCGGACCCATCAATTTTTAATTTTGCTGAGTTAAATAAAGATTCGCACATTGATGAAGGTGATATCGCGCTTGATAAACCTGATGTACCTGCGCTACCTGTTGGGTTAGAAATTGACGAACAAGACGTGAACGTTATACAACTCTAATCAATTTGCTACTTATCTCTTTAAAAAAAGGAAGCGTCGGCTTCCTTTTTTCTTTTTCATATCAAACAACTATTTAATTTAATGCTATTTTTTACTAGTATTGGCTTATCAGCCCTCAATATGGCTCGCGTTACTATGTCTAAAAAAATTGCGTTAATTACTTCTGGCGGCGATGCGCCTGGCATGAATGCCGCAATTCGCGCCGTAACACTGCAAGCTGAAAAATATCAGTATCAGGTACTCGGTTTTATCGGCGGTTATAACGGGTTAATTGACAACCATTTTATTACCCTTGATTGCCATAAAGTCGACGATATTATTCGTAAAGGTGGCACCATTTTAAAGTCAGCGCGCTGCCCTGAAATGCTTGAAAGTCACGGCCCTAAAAGTGTGGTTGAGACATTAGACAACAATAACATCGACGCATTAATCGTGATTGGTGGTGATGGCAGTTTTAAAGGCTGTTTAGCCATTAGCGAACTGTGGCAAGGTAATATCATTGGTATTCCAGGCACCATAGATAACGATATTAACGGTACTGATCAAACAATTGGATTTTGGACCGCAGTAGAAACCGCACTCGACAGCATAGATAAAATTCGCGATACCGCTAACGCGTTTGAGCGTATTTTTATTGTTGAAGTAATGGGCCGAAACTGTGGATTTTTAGCGGTTGAGTCCGCCATAGGTTCTGGTGCCGAACATATTGTTTGCAAAGAAATTATTGAAGATGAAGTTCAGTTTATTGATAACCTCCTCGTCAACATCAATAAAGCCATTCGCAACCATCGGACCGACAGCTACATTATTGTTATGGCGGAAAATTCGCTTAGCTTTAGTGCGCATGACTTGAGTAAGAAAATCGAACGCTATACCGGTGTAGACAGCAAGGCGGCAATTTTAGGGTATATTCAACGTGGTGGCAGCCCTGTTGCGCCTGACAGAGTACTCGCGACTCAGCTAGGCGTCGCTGCGGTTGAAGCGATAAAAGAGAATAAAAGCAACATTATGGTTGGCATGCTAAATAACACAGCCACCGAAACTGCCTTCAGTGCAACCAGTTATAGCAATACCTATAATCAAAAAATTATTAGGCGCCTAAACCAGTTGAACTTTAATTTAGATTAAAGCCGATTAGCTTTGCCCTACCAAGTCCGCGCCCAGTAACCACTTTAATTACTGGGCGACAAGCCTTATTACTTAGTTAAACTGCCACGCACAGCCTCTAGCAAGGTACTTGCGATACGCTCACTCTCAACAGGCATAAACTTACCTGTTATTGAATAACCTTCGACAAATGACACAAGCAGTGCTGCTGATGTTTTAAGCGTGTAATCATCACGACTTAACGGCCTTAGCACATCGCATATAACCGTAAACACCGTTTCATAGTGGCGGCGTAAATATTCATTTATATCGTCATTTCGTGTTGAAATCGCCCAATACTCTCTAAATATTCGACACATATCCGATACTTCTCGAGCATAATTAAGCTGAGATGTAATTAACAAATGCAACTGCTCAAAGTTCTCAAGCGGAGTTTGTTGCTTTAACTGTGTCACGCAATCATCAAAATATTGATCTGCTATTGCCTGAAGCAAGACGTTTTTGTTGGTGTAATAATATTGTACGTTACTAAGCGACATACCTGCTGATGTTGCTACTTTGCGCATCGTCAAGCCCATGTCACCTTCACTTTTTAATAGCTGAGTCGCCACCTGCAATATCTTTTTATTCTTATCGTTTTGTTTAGTCATTACGGAATATCGACCAACGTTAAAATTTTAAATACACCAACCATTGACATTTTAGGTCGATTGACCAAATGCAACAACAGGTCGAGTGAACTAATAATTATATAAGGTGAAGTATGAAAGGACTTGTCGTTGAAAATAGGCAATTAGTGATTAAACGCGATTTGAACATGCCACAGGTTGGTGAAGGTGAAGTACTAGTTCAAGTTAAAAGCACAACGATTAATTTAATCGATTTAGAGTTTGCGAAAGGTAAGTATGATTTATTTCTTAAATTGGCAAGAAATAACTACACAGTTAAAACAGGTATCGAGTTTTCAGGCCTAGTGGCAACGGATGATCAAACATTTAAAAAAGGCGACAGGGTTTTTGGTTACGTCAATCTGCTAAAAAGCGATAAAACCCACCAAGAATTTGTTAGCATAAGCGAGCAATACATTGCAAAAATACCCGCGAACTTATCGTTTTCACACGCAGCTGCCCTACCGCTTGGTGCGCTAACAAGTTATGTTGCGCTTAACGAGTTAGCTAAGCTCACCAGTAACAGCAAAGTGCTTATAATCGGTGCATCAGGCGGACTTGGTGTATACGCAATTCAAATTGCTAAGCGCGCCGGTGCACACGTCACAGGGCTTACACGTGATGATCATCTGCAATTTTTAAAATCACTTGGCGCCGATGATGTAATCGACTATCACGCGAGCCCTTTAGAATCTTTAACAGACGAGTACGACGTTGTTTTAGATTTATCCAATACAAAATTATATAAACAAGTAAAACACCTGCTAGTGAGTGACGGGGTTTTTATACCTGCTGAGCCTAATAAACACTTTTTAAGTTTTGTTATGAATGCATTTAGAAAGCAAAAAATCAAATACTTGTACGTGGATAAAGGTGATAGCGCAAAATTAACACAGATCGTAAATTGGGTCGCGCAAGGAGAAATGAAAACCTGTGTTGATAGTGAGTTTCTATTCGAAGACTACCAAAGTGCTATTTTACGATTTTTACAAAAAGGGCGGCGTGGTCGTGGTGTGCTCAATTTCGAATAATTTGGCTATTGGCAATTAGCCGTTGAGAAGTGAAATATAAGAACCGCGATTAAATTGCCACAGTGAAAATGAGGCAACACGCCTTAAATAAAGTATCTGTTGCTCGATATGAGCACCAGATACTTTATACTTGCGATTTTTCAACTTAGCTCGCTAATGCGGCTTTTACTTTATCGCGGTAGCTGCGGCTTACTTTTAATTCTTGGCCGTTTTCTAGTACCAGTAAGTATTCGCCACTCACTTGTGTTACTAACTTATTGATTTGTTTGCTATTTACAATGGCGCTACGGTGTACGCGCACGAACTCTTTTGGATCAAGTTCGGCTTCCAGCTCTTTCATGGTTTTGCGTAAAATATGTGTTTTACCATCAGCACAGTGTAAACACATGTAGTCGCCTGCGGCGTCAACCCATTGAATACTGCTCACCTGCACACGAACAATTTCACCCTGCTCTTTTACCGCTATGGACTCTGGGAAACGGGTTTCTTCTAGTTTATCGCCAGCAGCAAGCTTTTTAAGAATTTCTTCACAGTTGTTACCCGTAATACCCGCTACAAAGCTAGCAAGTTTACGTTTATGGCTTGTATCTTCTTGTGATTTTAAATATGTTTGCACTTTTTCTACCGCCTTCTTCAATCTGTTGTCGTCTACTGGTTTAAGAAGGTAGTCTAATGCGTGAATTTCAAATGCTTTCACTGCGTATTGGTCAAATGCAGTAACAAATACAATTGCTGGGATCCCTAACGCCGATTCAGACAGTTGTTTTACAACTTCTAACCCCGACAACCCAGGCATTTGTATATCTAAAAACATTAGATCTACTTGCTGACGTTTACATTCCGCCAACGCTTCTTCACCGTTTTTACAAAGGCCCACTACTTCAATTTGTGGGAAATCTCTTAACCTTATTGATAACCCCTTTCGTGCGAGAGGTTCGTCATCAACAATAAGTGTTTTTATTGTGTTCATGGTTATCCTTTTTCAAACGGTATACGTATATTAACAACAAGACCTTGCGGCTGATTGTTAGATAATACAAATGAATAGTTATGTTCGTAAAGCGTCTTTAAGCGATCTTGCGTATTTGCAAGCCCGACGCCTGAACTTTTCACTAATTCACCCTCACTGATATCCGTACCAGGACCGTTATCGGATACTTCTAATAATAATTCGTTAGCAAACACCTGTGCCTTGATTGCTATCGCACCGCCACTTTCTAAATTGGCAATGGCGTACTTAATTGAGTTTTCAATCAAGGGCTGCAAAATCATACTGGGTACCAGCGCATGTTTTGCTTCCTCGCTTACATCAATTTCAATGCTTAAGCGGTCGTCAAAGCGTACTTTCTCAATATCAAGGTATAGCCCTAAAACATGTAGTTCTTGTTCAAAAGGCACGCGTTTAATCGGATCGGTGTTTAAGGTATAACGTAAAAACTCACTTAACTTAGAGACCATTTGGTTAGCGTTTTTATTTTCTTCTACCAAAATCAACGTCGAAATTGCGTTAAGCGTATTAAATAAGAAATGCGGATTTAGTTGATAACGCAACATTTTTAATTGCGCTTCATGTGCCATGGTATTGGCTTTTAAAGCCTTTTGTTTTTCGCCTTGCAGTAGTTGATAGTATTTAATACCAAAATACAAACCACTCCAACACAGCACAATATAAACTGAATCTAAGCCTTGTTTGAAATAGTAAAACCACTCATCAGGGCGATAGCCATGGCGATAAATTTCCCACAAGTTAAATTTTTGAATAACTGACCAAGATGTACCGACAATATACGAGGCAACAAATACCACAAAAATTAAAAATAGCGGCTTGGCATTCCAAATCTTACGATATAAATAACGCAGAGGGATTGTTAACAAGCATCCTGCATAGGCATTTAGCACGATAACAAATACGTAGATGTCGCGCATTTCGAAAACGCGTGAGCCAATATAGTTTACTAGGGCATAACCAATCCAACCGGCTATTTGTAATACCCAAAAAAACTTTTGTCTGTCTTCTACTAGTCTTTGCCAGTTCAAAATTCTTAAATTCATGTATCCTTGGTATCTCTTATTATAAGAATGTGGGCCAGAAAGGCACTGACAGCTACCTTGCTTTCCATGCAACTCATCGCAAGCCAGTTGCAATTTGCCATAAAAAAAGCTGGCAGAAGCCAGCTTTCAAGGGTCTGTTGACCTTTCAAGTTCGTTTTTGCGCAGTTTGATTGGGGTTTATACAAGGCAGAGGCTGCGTGGCATAGTTAGTCTATGTGAGCCAGCCGATAACACAGTAGAAAACCCAATCAATCGCTGCCGAACGGTTCTTTTGAGCTCACTTTTCTCATTGTTGCCTACACGGAAGTAGGTAAGGGGCGTGAGCAGGACGCGGAAGCTTTGCTCGATATTCGCTTAGATTGCTAAGCCACACATCGAGCGCCGCGATAAAAGTACGCTCAAAAAGAACAAAAATAGAACAGCAAAGGTCAACAGACCCTAGGGTTTCTAAATTAACCTAATTTATCAGACGCAACTTTATAGGTTGGATCTTCTATTACGTTCACCTCGACTAAGTCTTTTGCACGAGACAATAACTTCTGACAGTCTTTAGAAACATGACGCAAGTGAAGTTTTTTACCTTGCTTAGTGTAACGTTCAGCAAGATTGTCGATTGCTTCAATGGCACTGTGATCGGCAACACGGCTGTGTTTAAACTCAACAATCACATCCGCTGGGTCATTTTTAACATCAAATAGCTCTAAGAAGTTTTTAACTGAGCCAAAGAATACCGGACCGTGTAATTCATATACTTTTGAGCCGTTTTCATCGATGTAAGACGTCGTGTAAATATGTTTTGCGTGCTCCCAAGCAAACACTAATGCAGACACAATAACACCTACACATACCGCTACGGCAAGATCTGTTACTACCGTAACACCCGATACTAACACAATCACAAACGCGTCTGTCTTAGGCACCTTTTTCATAATACGGAAGCTTGACCACTCAAATGTGCCAAGTACTACCATAAACATTACGCCTACAAGCGCTGCAAGCGGGATCATTTCAATTAGGCTGGCTGCAAACAAAATAAACATCAGTAACATAACTGCCGCTGTAATACCTGAAAGACGTGAGCGACCGCCTGAGTTAATGTTGATCATTGATTGACCAATCATTGCACAGCCCCCCATCGCACCAAAGAAACCACATGTTACGTTTGCCGCACCTTGGCCAATACATTCTTGGTTACCGTTACCACGTGTTTCAGTGATTTCGTCAATTAAGGTCAGCGTTAATAACGACTCAATTAGACCAATTGCCGCAAGTACTAAGGCGTACGGTAAAATAATCCACAGGGTTTCAAGTGTCATAGGTACGTTCGGGATATGGAATTCAGGTAAGCCGCCTGCCATCGTAGCGTTTACGTCACCTGTCATATCTTTTAAGAAATCAACAACCGTACGTGCTTCTAAATCTAAACCAAGCACCAAACCAGTTACTACAACAATCGCCACAAGTGACGAAGGTATCGCAGATGTGAGTTTTGGTAAGAAATGAATAATCGCCATAGTTAACGCAACAAGGCCTGCCATAATAAACATTGGCTCACCTGTCATCCATTGCATTTCGCCATTTGCATCAGGCGCTTTAAATTGCCCAAGCTGCGCTAAGAAAATCACAATAGCCAAACCATTAACAAACCCGAGCATTACTGGGTGCGGCACCATACGGATAAACTTACCAAGCTTCAGCACACCCGCAAGTATTTGTAAAATACCCATCAAGAGTACTGTTGCAAATAAGTATTCAACACCGTGGGTGACAACTAGGCTCACCATAACCACTGCAAGTGCACCGGTTGCACCTGAAATCATACCTGGGCGACCACCAAATACAGCAGTAATTAGACCAACAATAAATGCTGCATACAAGCCAACCAAAGGTTCTACGTGCGCAACAAATGCGAAAGCCACCGCTTCTGGCACAAGGGCTAGTGCGACGGTTAAACCAGACAGAATATCGTTCTTTGCCGATTTAGGGGCTCTAGATAATAAGTTAAACATGGATCTCCCATTGAGTAGCACAACATTGAGCAAAACTTGCTGTAATGCGTTTATTTTAGTCTATTTTGAGGGCGCGAAGTTTAGCAGAATCGACGATTTATAACAATTTATTAAATTTCACAAAAAAACCGCCTAAAGACGGTTTAAATACAAATTTTGTTAATTGTGAGCACCGTTGTAATGCTCAATAAGTCGAAATTATAACGGTAACGAAGTTGAGCGTTTTACGCAGGTCATGGTTACATTCGAGTGTACTTCTTGAACGTAATCTAAACTTAATAATTTATCACGAACAAACTGCTCATAGCCTTCGATGCCTTTTGAAATAATACGAAGCATAAAGTCCATCGTGCCCGCCATGGTGTAACACTCGGTTACTTCATCATAGCTTTGAATAAGTTCTTCAAATTCAGCTAGCTGCGTGCGACCATGGCTCGACAGGCGAACATGCGCGTAAACCAACATATCAAAACCGAGTTTTTTCGGCTCTAAAATTGCTACCTTGCCTTTAATATATCCTTCTTGTTCTAAACGAGAAATACGACGCCAACAAGGAGACTGTGATAGTCCTACTTTGTCAGCAATCTCTGCCGTTGATAAGCTCGCGTCTTTTTGAATCAATGCGAGTATTTGACGATCTACTTGGTTTAATGACATAGCTTATTCTTAAATTTACACATTAATGGTTAAATAATACTATACAATAGTCTTTGCGTCTGCTGATTTATTAATAATTTAGCCAAAGCGACCACTGGTAAATGGGTTGGTGCGTTTTTCATGACCTACAGTTGTGGTTGGTCCATGACCTGGGTAAACCGTATAATCTTCTGGCAGCGAATAAATCTGTGATTCTATCGACTGTTTTAGCTGCTGTGCATTGCCACCTGGAAAATCAGTGCGCCCTACCGAACCGTTAAACAAAACATCACCAACGAATATCCGTTTAGAGTCATGTTCAATAAAAATAACGTGACCTGGCGTGTGTCCCGGGGTAAAACGCACTTCTAGGGTGATTTCACCAAATGAAAAGGTATCACCTTCCGCTAGCCATGTATTAGGTGTAAACACCTCAGCAAGCGGAAAGTTAAACATTTCACTTTGTCGTGGCAGCGCGTCTAGCCAAAACTTATCGCCTAAATGGGGACCAACAATGTCAACATCATAGGTTTCGGCCAATTGCTTCGCAGCACCAACATGATCTAAATGGCCATGTGTTAATAAAATCGCTTTTAGTGAGGCATTTGCACTATTAATTGCCGCGATTAACTTTTCAATATCCCCACCGGGATCAATAATCGCAGCTTGTTTAGTTGTTTTACACACTAATAAATTAGCATTTTGTGCAAACGGCGTAACAGGATTTGTAAAAACGTCTAACATAATCACTCATACTCAATTAAAACGGGATAATTTAAGTGCCCACCATCGTAAAACGGGGTTTTGCTATACAGCCACGCTAAGCGTTTTTGCGCACTGTTTTTAAACTCACTATCGCTGTTTAGCTTTTCGTCAAACGCGCGCTTTAATTCAGGGTCATTTGCTAGCATTTTTTCTGCAAGTGGCAATAACGCATAGTTTTCTGAATATTCAGTGCGCTGAAAAATACTATTAAAAAAGCCCCACTTAAAGAACGAGTCTTCCGCTTCCGGTTGCAGTAAATGTACCGCCAATTTACCATTTGGTTGCGCAGTGCTTATTTTGTAATACGTACTTAAATCAACTTTAGCGGCATTTGAATACTCAAATTGGCCGGATACCTGCAATCGGCTTTCAAATGGTGTTGATGCAAAAGTGTGATCGGTAACCGTAATTGCTTTTAAGTTATTTACAACACCATAGGCACGCTCAAGCTTAATGCCATGTTGCTGTAATTTAGCTGCGATATTACTCCACGCTTTTGGTAAATAATATGCGGCAGGCACTTTCACTTTTTCAACTACCTCTTTGCGCCAAAAAACCGGTAACCCTTTGTAAGTTTTTGCCTTACCGGTGTAACGCACTTCTTGTTGAGCGCTTAATTCGCTGAAGTACTTTTCATATTCAATACCCAAAAAGTCAATATTTACCGGCACCTTGCTATAACTACGGGCAACGACTAATTCACGCGGCATAAAGTCTTTTTCAATTTTCACAGTGCGGCGTAACTTGCTCAAATTATTTGAAACGGCGTCAATCACACCATCTAAAAATACATAAGTGCCAAGTACACGTTGTTTGTATGGTTTTAATGAATGATTCTCTAATAAAATGGTTGGTAAATTAGTAATATCACCCCAGCCATTAGAATAGCGCGGCGTTGCAACCCAACCTGCTAACCCTTCGCTCATTTCACGCTTATTCATAACAAACACCAGTGGACCTGGGATATGGCCAAAACGTGACAGCTTAGCGTCAATTACCGGATTGATTTTTTCTGCAATAAACTGCGCAATTTTCGGCGAGTCTGAAGCGAAACTAGGCGTTGAGCCATAGGTAATATCATACTGATAATCCGCACCATCGGTTACATGCATATCAACATACATATCAGGTTGATATTGATTAATCACGCGCATCACCGCCTGAACGCCAGGGGTTTCAAGCTTTGTGTAATCACGGTTTAGGTTTAAATTGCGACCATTAGTGCGAAACCCCATTACCTCAGGGCCACGCTGATTAATGCGGTTAAAGCGGCTCGCATTTTCATGTCCATCGACATTTAAAATAGGAATAAACAGTAAATTTACGCGTTTTAAAATATCATTTCGCTGCCCTTGAGCAATATCACGAAGCAACATAAAGGTGGCATCTTTGCCATCTATTTCACCAGAGTGAATTCCCGCTTGTAGCAAAATAGTCGCTTTATTCTTATCGATTTGACCTGTCTCACTGGCGATAAGCATTTTTATTGCGCGACCAGCATCACTGGTACCAATTGACTCGATTTTAAACTGCTTACTATTTGCCTTAACCAGTTTATCGAGATACACCATGGTATCGTGATAGTTTGGGGATTCCATACCACCTGAACGTTCAAATTGTGTTGCCAGCGGATTGGTTGGTTGTAATAGGCGTTCACTTTGCCCTTGCCACGCTGTAAGTGGCGGTAAGTGGTCAACTGCAGAAAGGCTCGCAGTCAGTAATAAAGCGTTTAAAAACATGCGTGTTATTTCTTTATAATAATTTGGCTTTACGGTAATCAAATTAACTTGAATTTGCAATTGAACGCGTTAAGGTAGGGCCAATTATTCTTTAAAATCAGAACATATGACTAAAACAGTACTAATAACAGGTAGTTCAAGCGGCATTGGCTATTACTGTGCAAAAGCGCTCGTTGAACGTGGCTATAAGGTCGTCGCAAGTTGCCGTAAATTAGACGACGTTGCGCGCCTACAACATGAAGGTATTCACAGTGTCCAGCTTGATCTTGCGAGTGAAGCCAGTATTGAGAGTGGTTATCGCCAAACGCTCGATATTCTTGGTCATATTGACGTACTATTTAATAACGGCGCATATGGCCAACCGGGCGCAGTAGAAGACTTGCCAACACATGCACTGAGAACCCAATTTGAAACAAACTTATTCGGTTGGCACCATTTAACTTGCCTAGCCATAAAGCATATGCGTGAACGTGGCCAAGGCCGCATTATTCAAAACTCGTCTGTGTTAGGTTTAGTCACTTTACCCTATCGTGGTGCCTATAATGCCAGTAAATTTGCACTAGAAGGCTTAACGGATACACTGCGCCAAGAGCTATCAGATACCAATATTCAGGTTAGTTTAATTGAGCCAGGGCCAATTGAATCGAAATTTAGAGACAATGCATTAGCCGCATTTTTTAGTGCTAATATTGATGCTGAAAATAGCCCACACCATGAAAACTATTTAAAACAACAAGCGCGCCTTGAAGTAAAAGGTAAAGCGCAACCCTTTACACTTGGTCCAGAAGCTGTTTATAACAAGTTACTGCATGCCATTGAAGCTAAACGAGCAAAGCCACGTTACTATGTGACCTTCCCTACCTATTTATTTGGCTATTTAAAACGTATTTTATCAACCCGCTTAATGGACAGCATTTTAACCAAGTCGAGATAGGTTCAGGTGTCAGGCGAATTGTAACCACAATAATATCGGGAATATTATTGAACAGTGATACTGGCCCAGAGGGTGTAAGGCAGGATGCCTGAAATAACCTACGTCTTGCAGTGCAATGAGGTGAGGTCAAGGATGACCGATGTAACCCAGCTTCATGGACGAATTGCTAAAAACAATTCCTCATCATGTACTAAGCATTAAAAAAGGGAGCAAAAGCTCCCTTTAAATCTGTAAAGCGTTTTAATCAAAGATTAAGCAGCTAGACCTTCTTTTGCTTTAGCAACTAGTGCTGCGAAAGCTACTTGGTCGTATACAGCGATATCTGCAAGGATCTTACGATCGATTTCAACAGATGACTTCTTAAGACCGTTAATGAAACGGCTGTAAGATAGACCGTTCTGACGTGCAGCCGCGTTGATACGTGCAATCCATAATTGACGGAAAGTACGTTTCTTAGCGCGACGGTCGCGGTAAGCGTATTGACCTGCTTTAGTTACTGCTTGGAACGCTACGCGATAAACACGTGAACGTGCTCCGTAGTAACCTTTAGCTTGCTTTAAAACTTTCTTGTGACGTGCACGTGCGATAACACCGCGTTTAACTCTTGCCATGACTAAAAACCCCTATTAAGCGAATGGTAACATACGGTTGATAAGGCCGATATCGTTCTTATGAACCATAGCCTTAGGACGTAAGTGAAGCTTACGCTTAGAAGATTTCTTAGTCAGAATGTGACGTAAGTGCGCTTGTTTACGCTTGAAACCGCCTGAAGCAGTCTTTTTGAAGCGCTTTGCAGCACCTCTGTGGCTTTTTAATTTATAGCCCATTGCAATAACTCCAATTGATATTGCTTTAATATTCAGCAAGTAGGCGGAATTTTCATTCACTTTGCAGGCCTAACTTACTACCAATTACCGGTGGAACAAAGTTCACTTTAACCGGCTAAACAAGGTGGAGGCTAAAAGCCCCACTTTATACCTAGTTTATCTGTTCACCATTACTTTTTAGCAATTGGTGATAACATCATAATCATTTGACGGCCTTCCACTTTTTTAGGGAAAGACTCAACTTGAGCGATGTCTTGTAAATCGTCTTTAATGCGGTTTAATAAATCAATACCGATTTCTTGGTGCGCCATTTCACGACCACGGAAACGAATAGTAACTTTTGCTTTATCGCCCGCTTCTAAGAACTTAGTTAAATTGCGTAATTTAACTTGATAATCACCGATGTCAGTACCTGGACGGAATTTAATTTCCTTAATCTGGATCTGCTTCTGCTTTTTCTTCTGTTCTTTTTGTGCTTTGCTTTTTTCAAAGATGAACTTACCGAAATCCATCACTTTACAAACAGGTGGCTCTGCATTTGGGCTAATTTCAACTAAATCAACACCGGCAGCATCTGCTTTATCAAACGCTTCTTGCAGACTAACTACGCCTAACGGTTCACCTTCAAAGCCGACTAAACGGACTTCTTTTGCTGTAATTTCTTCGTTGATACGATTTTTTTGAGCCGCTGGGCCCTTTTTTCCGCCTCTAATGGTTCGTTCCTCCACGAAATACCAAGATTAAAAACAAGGTGCGTAATGTACATTATTTATACACACCTTGCACTATTTTATTTTCTATTTTTAACTTCTTCAGCAAGCTTAGCAATAAAGTCATCAACTGATAACTTGCCAAGATCTTCTCCAGTACGTGTTCTAACTGCTAGTTCTTGTTGTTCTACTTCTTTATCACCAACAACTAGTAAATACGGAATACGTTTTAAAGTATGCTCGCGAATTTTAAAGCCTATCTTCTCATTTCTCAAGTCAGCACAGGCTCTAAATCCAAGATTATTCAATTTTTCTACAACTTCTGTCACATATTCAGACTGTTTATCGGTAATATTCATTACCACAACCTGTTTTGGTGCCAACCAAGTTGGGAATAATCCCGCATATTCTTCAGTTAAAATACCAATGAAACGCTCAATTGAACCTAAAATCGCACGGTGGATCATTACTGGCGTTTTACGTTCGTTATTTTCTGCAACATATGTTGCACCTAAACGACCTGGTAATGCAAAGTCTAACTGAACCGTACCACATTGCCACGCACGCTCTAAACAGTCGTATAATGTGAATTCAATTTTCGGACCGTAGAATGCACCTTCACCTGGTAGGTATTCAAACGCAATACCATTTGCATCAAGTGCATCAGCCAGTGCTTTTTCTGACTTGTCCCACATTTCGTCTTCACCAATGCGCTTTTCCGGACGCGTTGATAGTTTTACCACGATTTTTTCGAAGCCGAATGTTTCATATGTGTCGTATACCATTTTGATACACGATGATACTTCTTCCATTACCTGTTCTTCAGTACAGAATACGTGCGCATCGTCTTGTGTAAAGCCACGTACACGCATTAGGCCGTGTAGTGCACCCGATGGTTCGTTACGGTGACAACAACCAAATTCAGCCATACGCAGTGGTAAATCACGGTATGATTTTAAGCCTTGGTTAAAGATCTGAACGTGGCCTGGGCAGTTCATTGGCTTAATTGCATATTCGCGCTTTTCAGATTCAGTGGTAAACATCGCATCGCCATATTTATCCCAGTGACCTGATTTTTCCCAAAGTACACGGTCCATCATTAATGGGCCTTTTACTTCTTCGTACTTATATTCACGAAGTTTTTCACGCACAAAGTCTTCTAGTTCGCGGTAAATGCTCCAACCGTCATTGTGCCAAAACACCATGCCTGGCGCTTCTTCTTGCCAGTGCCATAAATCAAGTGCTTTACCAATTTTACGGTGATCACGCTTTTCAGCTTCTTCGAGACGCTTTAAATACGCTTTTAATTGCTTTTTATCTGCCCACGCTGTGCCGTAAACACGTTGTAGCATTTTGTTGTCTGAATCACCACGCCAGTAAGCACCTGCCACTTTCATAATTTTAAAGTGCTGACAGAACTTCATGTTAGGCACGTGTGGGCCACGACACATATCAATGTATTCTTCGTGGTGGTATAGACCCGGCGTGTCATCACGGCTGATGTTTTCGTCTAAGATTTCCATCTTGTACGTTTCGCCACGCGCTTCAAATGCATCGTGTGCTTCTTGCCAAGTAACAACTTTTTTAACAACGTCGTAATTTGTTTTCGCAAGTTCTAACATGCGCTTTTCTAATTTTTCTAGATCTTCCGCTGTTAATGAGTGCTCCATATCGATGTCGTAGTAGAAACCATTGTCGATTGTCGGACCAATCGCCATTTTAACATCAGGGTAAAGCTGCTTAATTGCATGACCTAAAAGGTGAGCACATGAGTGACGGATAATTTCTAAACCATCGTCATCTTTTGCGGTAATAATTTCCAACTGGCTATCTTCGGTGATTAACTGGCATGCGTCTACGCGCTCGCCATTAATGCGACCAGCAATGGTTGCTTTGGCTAAACCAGGGCCGATATTTAGTGCAACGTCTAATACAGAAACAGGATTATCAAATGCTCGTTGTGAGCCATCTGGAAGAGTAATAATTGGCATGTTTTGTCCTTGCTACAGTGGTGATGCCTACAATGCATCACATGCAGTTAATAAAGTGAGTCCAGCATTCAAAACACTTTTACAATAAGTGTGGTTACTTAAATACTCGGCTCATGAAAGTAAAACAGTTATTTTAACTAGCAAATTCTGAATTACAAGGAGAAACCGAGCCGATTGACTAATTTTCCAAATCACACATACTTAGGGGTAATCAGCAAGCGAAGTAAAGACAATGTCACTTACCATAGCCTCTCTAAATTTATGCAATTACTGCAAGCCACCTTACAGCTTTTATGACTTCGAATCGACCTACACTAAAGCGCAATGGCAGCAAAAAGAAGCGTGGCTGAGTCAATTGTTATTAAAGACCCGCCCCGATGTCATTTGTTTTCAAGAAGTATTCTCAGTATGCGCATTAACTGAACTAATCGCTCAATGTGGGCTTCCCCACTTTGCTATTTGCGATGAACCTGCGATTGATGAGCACAATCCTTATTTATATAAACGTCCAATTGTTTTAATTGCATCGCGATTTCCAATTACCAGTGTCAGGCGTATTGATGTGCCGCCGTTTTTAAAAATGTCGGCGCTGTCGCGTGAAATTATTAATTGTGAAATCACTCACCCTGAATATGGCCATATTCGGTTATACGGCACACATTTAAAATCAAAGCGCGCAACGGATATCGCCGACGAACTGCCTAACGCAGACGAAATCTCGCCTGTCGCGATTGCCCATATTGGCCGAATACTATCTGATAAACAACGTGCCGATGAAGCCATGGCTCTGTATTTTGATTTTATTAGTCAGCAACTTAAACACCCGCTTCCCAGTTTTATTATGGGAGATTTTAATCAACAAGCGGTGCAATCGAACTTAGCATTTTTTACCGAAGAAACTGAATTTAAACAAGACCTTGATGGCGATTTAAAACTACTCGACAGCTTTTATTTAAGCCAATTACAAACCCGTAAACCGACTCACTATTATTATGGCAAAGGCAGTGTGCTCGACTACATCGTTTGCCCTGAGTCGATTTTAAGCGAATTAAATTTGAATACACTCGATTTCAAGGTGCAAGACGAGCACATCAGCCAAGACGAAATCAACGTAACAACCGACCATGCAATGGTCTGTATCACTCTTTCCTAACAACGCCCTTAATCATCGTAATTTATCTGAACACACTAATGTTATTTATAAGGCCTGTGGTAAACTAGCGAAAATTTTTAGTTAGGAATGCCCCAATGAGAACATGTGGTGTTGAAATTAAAGGCTCTGAAGCCTTAATTTGTGTATTAGCAAAAGACAACGACGTATTTGATATTCGTGATGTGCGCCAAACACGTTTTGTATTACCAAAAAGCGATGATGCTGAAGAAATCCGTAAATTTCAGTTCGATTTTGCAAAACTAATGCAAGATTACCAAGTTGATAGCATTGCTATCAAAGAGCGCCAACAAAAAGGTAAATTTGCGGGCAGCCCACAAGGCTTTAAAATTGAAGCGGCACTGCAATTGATTGACGATATGCGTGTGGTATTACTTAACCCAACGGCAATGAAAGAACAGCTGAAGAAAAACCCGTTACCAATTGATTTTGAAGATACTGGCCTTAAAAAGTTTCAAGAAACGGCATTTGTTACAGCCTACATAGACTTAACGCACCGTACTTATAATAAAGCTTAAGTAAAAAAGGCGCCAATTGGCGCCTTTTTTGTATTTACTGAGTATTACTAAACAATAAATTTAGTTACTTAGTGTAAGCTCGTGGCATATTGGTTTCAGTCATATAGCGGTCACGTAATTTATCGTGACGCGACTCAGTCGATACTTCAACACCATTAATCATCACCTTTTCAAGTGTAGTGCTGAACTCGAATGGGTCTGCCGACCATACCGCTAAATCTGCAGCGTTGCCAACTTCAATGCTACCTGCATCTTCAATATTAAAGATGTCAGCAACATTACTCGTAATCGCTTTCAGTGCACCTTCTCGGCTCATGCCATTGGCAATTGCATTACCTGCGTCATAACGCAGTTGATACACATTGTGGCTGCTATCGCCTGCAATAGTAAGTGCCACCAGCACGCCGGCTTTTTCTAACTCGCCTGCTGTTTCAAGTGACGCATTTAACGAATCAAAATCACCCGGTAAATTTGCCATCGCACTTAAAATAACAGGTACCTTAGCTGCCGCCAGTTCTGCTTTGATTGGCAATGCATCTTCCGCGCCTGAAATCACTAAATCGATACCAAAGCGCGCTTTCACTTTAATTAGCTCAAGCATGTCTTGTGCACGTGATACACGCACAACAACAGGTTTTTCACCGTTTAATGCCGCTGTTAATAGCTTTTCTTTTTTAGAAGGCTCTGCTTTATCGTCTTTTTTGTCAGATTTTTTTGCTTTCGCAATTTTTGTTTGCTGCTCTTCTAGCGTATCGATGAATTCGCTTAAAGACGCTGCACGTGAACCATCTTTAGTACCGCCTAAATTAACAATAATGGCATTTTGGCTATCAACCACACTCGTACCAAACTCGCCGCTTAAATTAACCGTTGAGCTTAAGCCAACAAATGGACTTTCACCCCAACTTGGCGCAATAACATCACGGGTGATCCCGCCTTTACGTGCATACGCAATGAGTGTTGATTTTGGGTTAAACGCAAGTGATGGATCAAAGGTAATACCACCTTTTTTCTCGTTGCCATCACGCGATGAAGCAACGGCGCCAACTTCCACTAAACCAAGTTGGTTCATGCTGCCAATAAAACCAGGCGTTACAATTTTACCTTGTGCATCAATAATCACATCTGCGGTTGCTGCGTCAGTAGTAACGGCTTTGATTTTGCCGTCTTCTATGATCACACTACCGTTTTTAATAACACCTTGCTCAGATGCAGTATGGATTTGTGCGTTAATAATTGCAGTTGTTTGCGCCATTGCGCCTGCTGAACTTAACACCGCTGCAGCAAGTAAGGTCTGTTTAAATAATTTCATCACTGTATTCCTTATTGCTGACCTAACATAAAGTCGCTTTTCGCTTGGTATTTATCATCATTGCGGTCATATACTTTTGCGCCGTCGATAAATACTTGCTCTGCCTGTGCATAAACACTAAAAGGACTTTGATTCCAAATAACAACATCAGCTTGCTTGCCCGCTTCTAGGCTACCCACTTTATCTTCAACACCCAGCGATTTCGCAGCGTTTTGCGTGATCCAACGAATTGCATGCTCTTCTTTAATATCAAAACCGTTTTCGTTAGCACGGTACATTACTTTTGCCGCTTCTTGGTTTAGACGCTGAATTGTTGTGTCTGAATCAGAGTGAACGATGGCACATGAATTTTTAACCGCATCAACAATGGCAATGTTTTCTTGCACCATGTCGTAAGCTTCCATCTTAAAGCCCCACCAATCCGGCCAAAGTGCAGCACAGCTGCCGTTATCTGCTAGTAAGTCTGCAATTTTGTATGCTTCAATACCGTGGTGGAAAGTACCTGCGTGGTAACCAAATTCTTTCGATAGGTCAATCATCATCGCCATTTCTTCTGCTTTGTAGCAGTGGTTATGGATCATGAACTCGCCATCTAAAACGCCACGTAATGTATCTAGTTTAATATCACGCTCAGGTGCATCAACGGTTAAACCTAACTTGTGCTCGCGATCGTATTTTTCCCACGCAAGTTTGTATTCTGTCGCTTCAGCCCATGCGCTGCGATAGCCAGCCATGTTACCCATACGTGTTGCTGGTGACTCTTTGCGGCTACCATATACGCGTTTCGGGTTTTCACCACATGCCATTTTTAAACCATAAGGTGCATCTGGGAATTTCATTGCTTGCATGGTGTGCGCTGGCACGTTTTTAAGCGTTACACCGCGACCACCAAATAAATTAGCTGAGCCTGGTAAAATTTGCAGTGATGTAATACCACCAGCACGGGCAGTATTAAAACCAGGATCTTGTGGCCAGATTGAGTGTTCAACCCATACGTAAGCAGTATTCGGGCTAGTCATTTCATTGCCGTCTTGGTGCGATTCAACCGACGGGCTTGGGTATGCACCTAAATGCGAGTGTACATCAATAATACCCGGAGTAACCCACTTGCCGTTAGCGTCAATTACGCGCGCACTTACATGACTTAAATTTTCGCCTACTTTTGAAATTTGGCCATTTAAAATCAGTACATCTGCATTATCAAGACGTTCGCCAGTACCTGTTAATACGGTAGCATTCTTAATCAGTAACTCTGTACTTTCATAAGGTTGATAAGTACTCGGGTATGGGTTTTTGTTAATTGAAACGTGCTCACCTTGTGGTGCTTGTTTATTACAAGCTGCCAGCCCAAGTGACATAGCAACAACTAACGCAGAAGGGATAAATCTTTGCATTATTGTTATTCTCCGAAAAAATACTGCTCAAATGTAGCGAATAAAAGCCGCAATTGCACATTTTTACGGTAAACACCCGCTTATTTGCTATAAACAAATGTAAACGCTACAAATGTAATCGGTAAAAATAGTCACCCTTGTCATTTATCACGCTAATCTTTAACAAACAAGCGTAGGCTAAATCAATGGATTGGTGAAACTGCGCATCGGATGGTTGTACGCCGAGTACTAACTGAAGAATTTCGCGCATCACGCCAGCGTGACTTACCAATAATAGATTCTTTCCTTGATACTGCTGACAGACAAATTTAAACGCTGTGGTTACACGTTGATTAAACGCCACCATGGTCTCACCATTAGGCGGTGATATCGAATATGGCGATTTAAAAAATGCCATAATTTGGCTGTTGTGATGCTCAAATAATTCGCTAAATGGTTTGCCATCCCAATCGCCAAAGTTCATTTCAGCAAAATCACTCATCGTTTCAAAACTGAGGTTTTTGTCATCGGCATACGTTTTAGCAAAGTGACAACAACGTTTAAGTGGCGAACTTACAACCGCATCGATAGTTAGCCCATCGCTTGCCTGCTGCATTTGTGAAAACCCGTGTTCGGTGATCGCAAAATCCGTCAATCCACGTAAGCACTTATCACCCTCCGGCAATCCATGACGTAGTAAGTAGATGTTAGTCGTGTTTGAGATCATAAGGGATCCCTGCAATGGTAAACGTAACCGTGCTTGCAATACGCGCAACATCTTGATTTAACCAACCTTGTTCATCGGCAAATTGGCGCGCTAATGCATTATCGGGGGTTATAGAAAACCCCACTTCATTACTTACCATAATCACAGCATGCTTAGTTTGCGCTAACCAATCAAGAAAGCGCTGCTTTTCTTCTTGCCAATCAATTTGTTTATAATACAAACAGTTATTTAGCCAAACTGTTAAGCAATCAATCAATATAATGCAAGGTTCTTCAACTGCATTCAATGAATCAACTAGGTTTGGCCCGCTTTCAATGGTTTGCCACTGCTTAGGGCGCGTGTGTTTGTGGCGCTCAATACGGCTTTTCATTTCATCATCAAATGCTTCAGCGGTTGCAATATAAACAACCGGAAGTGCGAGCTGAGTTGCGTATTCTTGCGCTGTTTGTTCGGCATAACGGGATTTACCAGAACGCACACCACCAATTACTAAGTTTTTCTTCATTAAAAGCAAAAGCCCTTGTTCCTGCTGGGTTTGTCACGCACAATAACTAAAAAATATTTGGAAATCCAGATGTCTACCAGCAACAATATTGCCGACACAATTCAAAATACCATTAATGGTAAGATTAAACCGCTAGGCTCACTAGGTAAAATAGAACAACTTGCAGCGCAAATTGCTACGCTACAACTTACCCCAAGCAGTGCAAATTCATTATCTATTTTAAATCCTACGTTACTTGTGTTTGCTGGCGACCATGGTATTGCTAAACACAATATCAGTATTGCTCCGAGTGACGTTACTACACTGATGGTGAGTTGCTTTTTAAATGGGCAAGCAGCAATCAATAGCTTTATAAAGTCAACAAATTGGCAATTAAAGGTGGTGGATTGCGGTATTCAGACCCAATTACCAACGCATAATAATTTAATAAACGCGCGCTTGGGTAATGTTTGTGGTGATATTAGCGTAGAGCCGGCTTTAACTGAAACACAGTTCGATGAAGCACGCTTGCATAGTGAAAACTTGTTACAACAGCTAGATACTAATCTAATAGCCTTTGGCGAAATGGGCATCGGTAATACCAGTCCAGCAAGTGCTATATTTGCAAAACTATTTACGCTACCAGTAGAAAATGTGGTTGGGCATGGCACTGGCATTGACCAGCAACAATTTAACAACAAACGTTCGCTTATAAGTAAGGCGGTTAACCGTGTAGACAGCGACCAGCCGCTCGACATTTTGCGCCAACTAGGTAGTTTTGAGATTACTACTATGACCTTTACCATGCTGGAAGCTGCTAAACACAACAAATTAATATTGGTTGATGGATTTATTGTAACGAGCGCAGCGGCCATTGCCCTGGCAATCAAACCTAGTATTAGAACTAATTTAGTCTTTGCCCATAAATCAAACGAATCCGCACATGGCCTAATGTTAGAAAAACTAGCGGTAGAGCCATTACTTGATCTTTCTTTAAGACTGGGTGAAGGCACTGGCGCCGCACTTTGTCTAGGGTTAATTGAGGCAGCCGTTAACTTTTACAATGATATGGCCAGTTTTGAAGATTTGGGAATTTCCTTGTAATGACGCTACAACATGAAATCGCATTATTTAAATTAGCGCTCAGCTTTTTAACGCGTATTCCCATTCATATAGACGACTACAGTGATGACAAACTCAACAAGGCGTCTGGTTATTTTCCACTAGTTGGCGTATTTATTGGTTGTTTACTCGGGTTATGTGTTTACCTTTTACAACTCGTGTTGCCAATTAGCGTATCGGTTGTACTGGTTTTAATTATTGGTTTATTACTTACGGGCGGTTTTCATGAAGATGGCCTAGCAGATGTTGCCGATGGCTTTGGCGGTGCATTCGATGCCCATAGAAAACTGGAAATAATGAAAGACTCGCGCCTTGGCACCTATGGTACACTAGCTCTGATTTCGCTGTTTGCAATCAAGTATCAAACACTGGTTACAACAAGTCATATTGTCATGGCATTAATCGCTGCACATGGTATTAGCCGTGCATTTGCCACCAGTATTATTGGCACATGCCCCTATGTCACAGAAGACGCCACAAGCAAGGTAAAACCAATTGCCAAACACTTGCCAAGCAGCGCTCAGAGCCGTTTATGGCTTGCCTTTTGTGTACTATGTGCTGTGTTATTTTTATATGGCATGAGTTTACTACAGCTTATAGTACTCATTGTGACCTGTTTCGCGGTTCGCAGCGTACTTATCGCTTGGTTTAAAAAACACATTAATGGCTATACCGGAGATTGTTTGGGCGCGGCTCAGCAAATTTTCGAAGTGTTGATATATTGCTTAGTTTTATTATTTTTGGAATAACAATGTCAGATAAATTTGAACAACATCAAAAGCGTCAAGAAAAAATCAAAAAAGCGGTCGATGAGAAAGTTGCCAAAGCAACCATAGAGAAAGGACTATTTCTCGTTATCACTGGTAATGGTAAAGGAAAGTCGACCAGTGCATTTGGCACGGTTGCACGTGCTGTAGGCCATGGGCAAAAAGCAGCAGTAGCACAATTTGTTAAAGGTGGTTGGGAGTGTGGTGAGCGCAATTTACTTGAAAATGCCGGCGCCACCTTTTTTGTTATGTCGACAGGCTTCACTTGGGAAACACAAAACCGAGAATCAGATACACAAGCCGCGCAAGCAGTGTGGCAAGACATCAAAAAATGTTTATCAGATGACACAATAGATTTGGTGGTACTTGATGAAATCACTTATATGATTAATTACGACTATATTGACCTTGATGATGTATTAATGGCGATTGCAAACCGCCCAAAAGAGCAATCCGTTATTGTGACCGGTCGCGCTGCACACCGTAACTTAGAAGAGCTCGCTGACACTGTCTCCGAAGTACGTAATGTGAAACATGCATTTGACAACGGCGTAAAAGCGCGTAAAGGCATCGATTGGTAAATTCATGCAAAGCAACGTGTAATTACTTCAGCAATGAAAAAAGTTAAAAAATAATTTCAGCAATTTATTGCAAATGTCACATATTAACGCCATGAAAAGTGGCGTTTTTTATGCGCCAGTGACACATTTGAAATACTCTTTTACACCCTGTCACGTTAGGTTAACAGCATTTTTTCGAGTTTCAGCGACTATATAAGTACGTTCAATTAAAAACGTGAACACTTACTTTAATTAATGTTGGAATGAGGAATTTAACATGAAAGTTTTAGCAGCAGTACTTATTAGCACCACCCTATTCGCTTCAGTAAACGCATCTGCAGATACACAATTTGTCGCGGCAGATAATTCGCCGGGTACTGCGCTTTGTATGGCAATGACAACAAACAAACCGCTTAAACTACATCGTGAACTTAAAGAAACTTATCTTAAAAAGCATTCACTAGCGGATAAACTAACGTGTAATGATATGTCGCTGGCGAAATTTGCAAATACTTATAGCCTTAACCGCACTGGTAAATATTTAAATTTAGAAGTTAAAACATCAACCAGTATTCAAGACTTAGCAATGGCGAAAAAACAAATCATCTATGTTTCAGGCAGCAAGTAACCTTAACAGGGTGTTTGAATAATGACGGGAATAAGACAAGAAAACGGAGGCTCAGCCTCCGTTTTTACGTAATGCTCTTTAAGAGGTAGCCGACTTTAAATAAAATGAGCAAGTAAGCCAAATAAACCACCGAATACGCCACCCCAAACAACCAACCAGCCTAGGTGTTCTTTAATAAGGTTTTGAATAAGCTCTTTGACAAGTTCAGGCGTTAACTCGGTTAAACGCGCCTCAATAATCGCTTCAATTTTTGATTGGAGCTTTTCTGCACTGGTGTTAGAGGTTAGCTGTGCTTGCACTGTTTTATGGAATACTTCAGAGCTACTGATCTCAATAAGCGATGACTGCATTTTTTCAATAAACGGCTGTTTCATTGGTTCAAGTACTGCTGTCCCACCAAACATGCCAAGCATCGCGCCAAATTGCGAGTTTTCAACCACATCTACCAACGAGTCAAACGCAGGGTTTAAATCAGTATTTTCAATGATCGGCGTGAAATCAATGCCATTCTCGCTATTATCCAGCTCTGCTGACATTAGCTTATTAATATTTTCTTGAGTAAAGAACTGCGACATAAATAAGCGCTTAATGGCTAATTTAATCTGTTCAAACTGATTTGGAATAACACCCGAACCGTAAAGACCGGGTACTTTTTCAAATAACATGTGCACAGCAAGCCAGTTTGTTAGCGCACCTGATAACGCAAATAAACCAATGCTAAGTAACCACGGTAAAGACAATACAAAACCAGTCACTGTCAACACCACAGCGACAAGATTGGTGATAGCGTGCTTGTTCAACTAACCCTCCAAATTTCAGCTAAACCCAAATCGCCGCTATTTTAAAGTTTGGGTTTGGCTAGAAGCAAGGGCAAAAAGCCGAATTTCTTCTTATTTTATGTGCTTTTTTGTAAACGGTGCTCAAAAATAATGAGCCTTGACTATAGTTAGTGTGTTGCTCAACTTTGTGCTTGCGCCATTAGCAAACTAAATCGCTGCGAAGGACTTAATTATGTGGAATGCCCTAATCACCGAACTGTCAAAAACCCTACATTGTAACCTCGCTATATCGAACAAAATTCAACTGTCGAACTCTGGAGATGATCTGCTTTATAAACTTTCAGATGATAAGCAGAATTTTTTTGTTAAAGTCGCAAGTAAAGACAAACTCGATAACTTTGAACAAGAACGCATTGGTTTAAACACCCTTACCAAAGAAAGCACTTTTTACGTTGCCGATTCGCTGCTTGTCGGTCAAAGTAACGAGTTTGCCTACCATGTAATTGAATGGCTTGATTTAGATGACGGCAGCGAAACTGATTGGTATCACTTTGGTG
This sequence comes from Pseudoalteromonas sp. MMG024, assembly GCF_021654175.1. NCBI lineage: Bacteria > Pseudomonadati > Pseudomonadota > Gammaproteobacteria > Alteromonadales > Pseudoalteromonadaceae > Pseudoalteromonas > Pseudoalteromonas sp. MMG024. Next base: position 186,472 of record NZ_JAKFZO010000001.1, on the reverse strand, counting down.
TGACATTAGCTGAACTTCATAAAAAACATCAACAACAAATGTTTGGCTTTGATTTAGATAACTACATTGGTTTAACAGCGCAGCCCAATGAGTGGCATAAAAAATGGGATACTTTTTTTGCCGAACAGCGAATTGGTTTTCAACTGCAACTGCTGGCCGAAAAACGCGTTCAATTGGTGGATATTGACCGCTTTGTCGATTTAATAAAGCAAATACTACATACCCATCATTGTCAGCCATCATTACTGCATGGTGATTTATGGCGAGGCAATGTAGGCTTTTGCCAACACAAACCGAGCGTGTTTGACCCAGCATGCTACTATGGCGACCGCGAAGCCGATATTGCCATGACCGAGCTGTTTGGCAAATTTCACCATGATTTTTATGTTGGCTATCAAGATACCTATCCACTGCCCAAAACTTACCAAGAACGAAAGCATATTTATAACTTGTACCACGTGCTTAATCATGGAAATATTTTTGGTAATCAATATATTGAAGATGCGCATATGCAAGTTGTTAAAATCCAGCAACGATATGGTCTAGACTAGCGGGTAAAATTAAGGTTTTCGACTACACTTTAACAAGTGTCTTTATTGTTGGAAACTGCTATGAGAGACCATAAATTTCAACGGATCACTTGCCCGCATTGTGGCAATCATGTCGATGTAGAACTTGATACAACACTCGGCGACCAAGAATACTACGAAGACTGTGCAGCCTGTTGGAATCCTATCCATTTAAATATGCACATAGATAGGATTTACAACAAAGTGGAACTCAGTGTCGACAGTGATGACGAACAGGTTTTTTAAACCTTTCGGCAGCAATTAGAGACCTTTCGCTTTCATATAACGTTCGATGGTTTCAACGATAGTATAGGTTTGTTGGTCCACCTCGATATTAAATTCGCTACCAATGTGTGCAAGGCCCAAATTGGTTACTTCTAGCGTTTCTGGAATTAGGTATAGGTAAAATCCGTTGTGAGTGACCTCGCCAACCGTTAAGCTGCAGCCGTTTACACTGATAAAGCCTTTGTAGTTAATGTATTTGAGCCATTTTTCCGGTAACGACAGAAACATTGCGCAGTTATCTTGCTCACGTTCAATACGCGTAAGCTTTGCAACGGTATGGATATGCCCAGAGACGATATGTCCGCCCAACTCAGTACCAAAGGTAACCGAGCGTTCAAAGTTTACTTTTTCACCTTGTTTTAATTTACCTAAGTTGGTGAGCTTCAAGGATTCGTCGATCACATCAAAATGCACTTGGCCAACTACGTCTTTATGTCCGAGTTCGTATTCCACCACAGTAAGGCAACAACCATTGATTGAAATACTCGCACCAATGTCCAAATGATTTAAATATGCGTTGGGAGTAGACAAAACTAGGCGCATAATTTCACCACTTTTGGAAACAGATACCACCGACGCCTTTGTTTGTACAATACCAGTAAACATTTAATTCCTATCTATCTCTACATTCAGTAAACTACGATTTTCCTTATTTTGCTAGAATGCGCAAGTATGTCCTTTAATGTTTTTGAAGCGAGATTTATTCTTCGCTTGGCTATCCCTGTTTTTATTGCCCAAGTTACCATGATTTTAATGGGCGTTGTGGATACCGTAATGGCGGGCCAAGTAAGTGCCTATGATTTAGCAGCGCTTGCCATTGCGTTAGGTATTTGGAACCCAGTTTTACTGACACTACTGGGTGTATTATTGGCTTTAACGGGTATGGTGGCGCAAAACTTTGGGGCGAAGAAGTTATTTGCGATTCGCCATGATATGTATCAAGGGTTCTACTTAGCTTTGGTGCTTGCAGCACTTGGTTTAGCACTCATATTCTTTGTTGATGTTCCGCTTTCTTATATCAAAATGGAACCTGAAGTCGCAGGTCTTGCCCTTGGTTATATTAGCTATGTGAAATGGGGCTTACTGGGCTTTTTAATTTACAATGTACTTCGCTGTGTCTGCGAAGGTATGGCATACACCAAGCCCGCGGTTTACATTGCCGCAATTGGCTTAGCAATTAATATTCCCGCCAACTATATTTTCATTCACGGTGAGTTCGGTATCGACGCCTATGGCAGTGCAGGCTGCGGAATTGCCACGGCTATTGTGTATTGGTCAATGGCGTTCAGTTTGTTTATTTATATGCTGTACTCAAAACGCCTAAAAGGTCGTTTTCTATTTTCTCGCGCAATTAAACCACACTTTGCTACACAGCTAACGATTACCAAGTTTGGCACCCCCATTGCCCTTGCACACTTTTTTGAAGTAACGCTATTTGCCTGTATTCCACTTTTTATTGCACCGCTTGGGGCAATTGCAGTATCAGGTCACCAAGTGGCAGCAAGTGTATCAACGGTATTATTTATGATTCCACTGAGCCTAGCGCTCGCCATTTGTATTCGTGTTGGCAATCTTACCGGACAAAAAAACTATGCCGCAGTAAAAAGTACCGTATCAACTAGTTTGTTATTAGCACTGATGATTTCAACGCTAGTGGCGCTTATTACTTTCTTATCACGTAGTGTGATCGGTAGTGTTTACAGTGATAATAGCGAAGTTATCGCCCTCGCCAGCGCGATTTTAATTCTGGCGTGTTTTTATCAATTACCCGATGCGTTGCAAGTCGCTGCGACGGGTATTTTACGTGGCTTAAAGTACACCGCGCCTATTTCGTATATTACATTTATATCGTACTGGTTAATCGGTTTTAGTTTAGGTTACGTATTAGCATTAACTGATTTAATTGTTGAGCCTATGGGACCAGAAGGTTTTTGGCTCGGCATTATTGTTGGGTTATCAACCGCAGCCGTTTTATTAATTTATACTGTGAGGAAGCGCCTTGCTAACGCGCCATTTAATAACGCTTAGTACCACAACCTTAATTATTTTAATACTTGCTGGGTGCTCAAAAGCACCTAGCGAGATTAATTTAGAGTACCACACACGCTTAAATACACAGCTCACGTTACCCGAACTTACCCCCTATCAAGACAATAAAAAGTTGGTTGTGCCAACCTTTTCCAATATCGATGCCAACACTATTGGCATTCTACAACTTAATAAGTTACAACACTGCCAATTAGGTCAATTGATTGCTGAGCGCAATTCACAGCTGGGGAAAGTCAGCGGTCCAAGCAGCGAGTTTGTATATAACGTGCGTTTTATCCAGATGGTACCTAATTGTGTTGCGACACTTAACGACGCTGAGCTTACGAAGCAGCTCAACGAAGTAAAACAACACAAAGCTGGCTTGCTGTTTACCTATTGGGAAAAAATGCTGTTTTTAGACAAGCAACTTGCCTCGCTTTATTTACCTGTATCTTATTCACTGCTTGATGTTAACCAAACGCAAAAGCAACACACGCTCAATACCTTAAATTATTTAGCGAGCGTTAAAAGCGCGTTGGTAAATCAAGAATTTAACCAAATAAACACCGCTGAATTAGAAGCACATTTAGCAACACTATTTAAAAACAACTATTTGCCAAGTTTATTGCGTGCTTTGTACGAGCAGATTTTTATACTGCAGCAGCAAAATAAAGCGCTCGAATCTGTCTCGTTTAGCGAAATTTGTAAAACCGGTCATAACAATCAAAGCGCAACCGTACTCACAAATATTTTTAGTAAATTCTATGGCAGCAAAATACAAGGCTATCACAACGATCTGTTGCAGGAATATATGCAAGTAAAGCCAGCATTACTTGGCCTTTGGCAAAATCAGAATCAACAACCTTACAAAAGTGATTTAAAAATTCATCCGCTTTCACTCGATAACAGGCTCAAACACTATTCAGTTGCACATGTTACTTGGTGGCAACAACTGTATAAACGCTGCAAAATTCAACCAGGCTAAGCCCGATGTTCTTTTGTGGTTGAGTTGGCGTCGTCTTAGACTTATGTTCAATACCTACATCCGTCTAACATGAATATAAAAGAACCCAGCAAACTGCATATAAATCCATCAGTTAAACGCGTTTGGTGAAAATTCTGCTTGTGCAACAAAAAATTCTATGTAGAATGCGAACCATAAATAGAGGGTCTGTAGCTCAGTTGGTTAGAGCGCCACGTTGACATCGTGGAGGTCGGTGATTCGAATTCACTCAGACCCACCATTTACTTCCAAACTATATTCTCGCTTAAATATTCGTTGTATCTAATTTTACTCTTCGTTACTAAATTTCTTCTATTAGCTTCAGCGTCTATGCGTTTTTCTAGCTTCTCGCTTTTGAAATCAGTAAACTGGCATCTATCACTTAGCTTACTTATTGATGTTTAAATGAAGTTTAATGTTCTACTTTCTTTTCTAGTTTGCGTTATATACTCAACTCACCTGTTCGCAAATTCTTTTTCAATTAGCAAACAAACGCCGCCAACAAGCCTTAAAATTAATACTGACAGCAACAAGCTTTGTCAGGTTGCGGGTAATACCCTTGCCTATCGTGCACTGGGCAAGGAATACGACCCTGCAGTGATCCATGCAAATAAACTTGCGCGATTTGGTATTACAGAGAAAGACATCGAACGAACGTTAAAATCACTGTGTGAATTTGCCAAACACGATGATATGAATAAGACTCATCAGCTTACAAGTTTTGATTTTCTAACAAAGTACTATGATTTCTATCGTATTAGTTCAGACACAAAACATGCAAAAAAACTAAGTAACAAAAAACCATTACTTAAAAATCTCACCGCCGATAAAGTGTTAATGACAAAATACTATGTGCATTTAGCGAGCGGCAGTGACAGCAAAACAACCGCAACACCGTTTCCACTTTATGCGCTACCGTTTGATGAACAACATCTATCGCTAGAAGACGCAAATACACAAAAACACCTAACGCGATTCAAATACGGTAAACAAGCTATTTTAGATGGTGTGATTGACGCCAATAAACTTGCAAAACCGCTTGTTTATCTGTCACGAGAAGATTTAGAGTCAGCGCTTTTACAAGGCACTATCGTCGTTGAGGTTAGCGGGCAGCAGCGTGTTTACAATGTGCATCGCAATAACGGCATTGCCTACGACCGTGCAATTAAGCCATATTTGCAAAATCGTTACTGGTACTTTAAACAAGTGGATGGCATTTTAGGCTATGGCAAAGACGCAGACCATAAAATTGAAGTATTACCTGAAGTAACGTTTGCAGGAGATATTTATCAATTCGGGCTGGGCGCATTAGTTTTTGCGCAATTTGATTTTAAAAGTCATAGCGAATACCGCATGGCAGTGATGGCCGATACCGGTGGTGCATTTGAAAATAACTTGTATCAGCTAGACTATTTAGCGGGCAGTTACCCAGGCATTAACGCCTATTACGATGCAAACCGACATATGCCGGATTATATTGACGCATGGTTTATGGTATTAAAAGGAGATGCACAATGATCGATGATTTAAAGGGTGACGAATCATGGCGCATGTTTCGTATTATCAGTGAGTTTGCCGATGGATTTGATAAATTATCAGATACAGGTCCAGCCGTCTCAATTTTTGGCTCAGCACGCTTAGAGCAAAGCGATGAGTACTATCAAGCAACCGTCGATATTGCCAAACGCTTTGTCGAAGAAGGGTTTGCAGTAATTTCTGGCGGTGGCCCTGGCATCATGGAAGCGGCCAATCGCGGTGCAACAAACGGCAAAAGCATCGGCCTTAACATTGAACTGCCACACGAACAAGTACCTAACCCATACCAAAATCAACCTCTTGATTTTCGCTATTTTTTTACCCGTAAAGTAATGTTTTTAAAATACTCTATGGGCTATATTTGTATGCCTGGTGGCTTTGGTACACTCGATGAAACATTTGAATCACTTACTTTACTGCAAACTGGCCGCATTTCAAAAATGCCTATCGTGCTATTTGGCTCAGAGTTTTGGCAAGGGCTGGTTGATTGGATGCAAGCACAGCTAGTTAAAAAAGGATTGATTGACCAAAGTGACTTTTCGTTGTTCACTGTAACCGATGATATCGAAGAAGCGGTGGCGATTATTGTTAAACACGCTCGGGGTCGTCAACACCCATAATAACAATAAAGGATATAAAAATGCAGTTGAGCCAGGTTATTGCTAACTTAATTTTAAAAGGGTTTAGCCATCACTATTCGTTGTTCCAAGGATTAACCTCGCAAGCTCAAGTGCATTTTGCCAATGCCGATTGGCAATCAATGCAACGCATTAGCGCTGAACGTATTAGTTACTACGACAAGCGCGTAAATGAATGTATTGAAAAGTTAAAACGCCGCATTGATGCCTCACATATTGATACCGAATTATGGCTTGCCACGAAAGCCGAGTACACCGATTTACTGAGTTTTCACCCGCAAGCCGAGCTGGCTGAAACTTTTTTTAATTCGGTATTTTGCCGCTTATACCACCGCAAATATTTTAATAACGATTTTATTTTTGTTGAAAGTACTTTAACCGCGCCACTGGTCCCGGTTGAAGAAGAATACAAAAGTTTTTTTCCTGTCGTCGATGGCCTTTTGCCCACCATTAAACAAATATTCGCTCAATTCGACTTAAAAGCAGCGTTTATCGACCTTGAATCAGATATAAAAAATATTGTTAAGGCCTTTGTTAAGCAAGCACCTAATGTAAACTCGCGCAACCACCAAATGCGCTTTGATATATTGAAAGCACCGTTTTATCGCAACAAAGCAGCTTACATTGTCGGCCGTATTGTCAGCAAAAATGGCGTACAGCCGTTTATTATTCCTATTTTGCACAAAAAAAATAAAGGACTGTATATTGATGCCGTGCTAACAAACTCAATCCAAATGCGTGTAGTGTTTGGCTTTGCTCGGGCGTACTTTATGGTCAATACTCGCTCGCCGTCTGGCGTTGTAAGCTTTTTAAATCAGCTTATGCCAAACCGCACACCCGCTGAGCTATACAACGCTATTGGTTTTCATAAACAAGGTAAAAGTGAGTTTTATCGCGAATTTTTAAACCATCTAGCCTCGTGTAAGGAAGATTTCGAAGTAGCCGCAGGTACGCCGGGTATGGTTATGGAAGTATTTACCCACCCTACTTTCCCGTATGTATTTAAAGTTATTCGCGATAAATTTGGTGATGGTAAACCCTTTGGCAGACGCACCGTACTTGAACGATATCAATTGGTAAAACAGCACGATAAAGTCGGACGCATGGCCGATACCATTGAATTTTCAGATGTTGCCTTCCCAATTTCTCGCTTTCCAGAGCCTTTATTAAACCGGCTTAAGAAATCAATTGCTGGTTCACTCGAATTTGACGGTGACTTATTAATTATTAAGCATCTTTACATTGAAAGGCGTATGACACCGCTTAATTTGTTTTTACAAGATGCAAACGAGCAAGATAAACGCCATGTGATGGGCGAATATGGCCAAGCACTTAAAGAGATGATGTCGGCCAACATTTTTCCAGGCGATATGCTGTTAAAGAACTTTGGCGTAACAAAGCACAAACGCGTTATTTTCTATGACTATGACGAAGTGCAGTACTTAACCGATATGAATTTCCGCGATTTACCTAAATCAGACGGTTATTTTGATTACCCCGATGCCTACTCAGTTGCGCCACAAGATGTCTTTATTGAGCAACTCACCACATTTGTTACCACAGATCCACATATTAAAGCTTTGCTGCTCGACCAACACCCTGAGCTCAGTACCGCAAGTTTCTGGCGTGATGAACAACAAAAAATAAAACAAGGCATAAGTACAGATATTTACCCTTACCCCGAAAGTCTAAGATTTAAATTACGATAACATCTTGTTATTTATTCATTCGTTTATTAAAGTCTTTTATAAAATACTTTAGCCACATAAATAAAATGAATATTAGTAAAGTCGATTTAAACCTGTTGGTGTATTTAGATACCCTGCTAAGAGAATGTAATGTGACGCGTTCAGCGAATCAGTTAAACATTACACAACCCGCTATGAGTAACGGTTTAAAACGCCTGCGAGCACTGTTAAACGACCCAATATTGGTGAGAACCAGTGATGGCATGGTACCGACTGAGCGCGCTAAAGAACTACAGCCTGTGATCCGTGGGGTATTATTAACCCTTGAAGAAACACTGCAGCCTAACCGGGATTTCGAACCAGCAAGCAGCAATCGCGTGTTTCGTATCATGGCCAGCGACTACGCTGCAAGCACCCTCGCACCTATGTTATTAAGCCGCTTACAATCCTTAGCCCCTGATACAACGCTCGATATTGTTACGCCAAGTGATGTTACCTTTCACGACGTAGAAAATGGCAAAGTCGATATGGCGATTAACCGGTTTGATAATTTACCGCAATCGTTTCACCAAAAACGCATATGGAAAGACAGTTTTTCGTGCGTGGTGAACGCCAACAATCCCGTATTAGAAAACTACAGCTTAGATGCATACTTAAAAGCCCGTCATATTTGGGTAAGTAAAACAGGTTTTGGTGTGGGTGTGGGCATGGACCCTGCCGATGTACAAAAACTTGGCTGGGTCGACGAAGCGCTTGCTCACTTTGGGAAACACCGCAATATTGCATCATTCACTCGTAATTACCATGTGGCTATACACCTTGCTAAAGCACAAAACCTAATCGCCACGCTACCAACCAAAGTAGCTAAAATTTATGAAAGCGATAACGCACTAAAAATAGTCGAGCCACCATTCCCAATTCCACCGTTTGAACTCGATATGATTTGGAGTCCATTATTACACCGTGATGCGAGTCATATTTGGCTGCGCCAACAAATTGCCGATGTAGCAGAAACGCTTTCAAGCTAACTGAAGCTGTTGATAACGTATAAAAAAGCCGACAAAACTAGTGTCGGCTTTTTTCTAAATGGAAGATTATTCCTCGCGTTTGGTGAGCTTAACACCATCGACGGTCATGACCCACTGTTCGTTTTCAATCGAAGGTGGTTCAGTTACATCAAAGGTGGTCGTTAAAAATCCTATACCCACAATGAAATCATCCCCTTGAAACTCTTTAAGTGGCCCATTAACCTCGGTGCTACCGCCGCCCTTTAGGCGCTTATAAGATACTGTACCGTCAGGTAAGATTAGCAAATACATTTCTTTACTCGACCACTCCCCAGCATACGATAACCTATCGTCCGGTAACGGTTCGCTACATGCACTTAAAAATAATAAAGCAAAAATAACCAACAATGATTTTTTCATATTCCCTCACAAAAACTAAAACAAAAACAAAATAAACGTAAATAAAATTAGGTGATAATGCGCATTTTATAACAAGCTTACAGTGACCATAAGACTTTTATAACTTAGAGTCTGACTCATTCGTTTCAAGTAAACGATAAATGGCATACAGATAGAAACACGGATAAAATCCACCAATAAATAACACTAAGCTGCTCGAACTAAGTAAATCAGTAAACGTAAGTGCCTTAAGATCCTGCTTAAGTGACATTTGATCAAACATCAACCAAAGGGCAAGAAACAGTAAAGCGAAATGAAGAAGTGAAAATACGATAACGCGCAATTTAGACTTGGCAATTGAGTGCGACCATGTCGCAGGCTGTGATACTAAACTCATAAACAATCCTTTGTTTTTTAGCATTGTAAAACAAAAACGGCTGCAAATGCAGCCGTTTTAAATTAGTCAGTAGAGTAAATTATAAAAACTTACCTAATGCTGTTACTTGGTCAAGCATGCGGTTTGAGAAACCCCATTCGTTATCGTACCAAGCCATTACTTTAACTAATTTACCATCAACCTTAGTTTGCGTTGCATCAAATACTGATGATGCAGGGTTGTGGTTAAAATCAATTGATACAAGAGGTGCTTCGTTGTACTCAAGTACTTCTGCCATTGCACCTTCAGCTGCTGCTTTAACCGCTGCGTTTACTTCTTCAGCTGTCGTGTCACGCTTAGCAACAAAGGTTAAATCCACAAGTGATACATTGATAGTTGGTACACGTACCGCCATGCCGTCTAGCTTACCAGCAAGCTCAGGTAATACTAAGCCTACTGCTTTTGCTGCGCCCGTTTTAGTTGGGATCATGCTTTGTGTTGCACTACGTGCACGGTATAGATCGCTGTGGTACACGTCCGATAGGTTTTGGTCGTTAGTGTAAGCATGAATTGTTGTCATGCTGCCTTGCTCAATACCAATAGTATCGTTAAGCGCTTTAGCAACAGGCGCTAAACAGTTAGTTGTACATGACGCATTTGAAATAATAATGCTATCAGCGTTTAACACATTTGAGTTAACACCGTGAACAACTGTTGCGTCCATATCTGTGCCTGGCGCAGATACGATTACACGTTTTGCACCCGCTTCAATGTGTTTTGCTGCTGCGTCACGCGATGTGAAAAGACCCGTACATTCAAGCACGATGTCCACAGCTAAATCAGCCCAAGGCAAGTTTGCAGGATCGCGTTCTTGTACTAATGCAATTTCGTCGTTGTCGATAACCAGCGTGTTTTCAGCAAGCGTTACTTTTTTACCAAACGTACCATGCACTGAATCATATTGTGTAAGGTGTGCATTTACATTAGCTGGTGCTAAGTCGTTAATTGCAACAATTTTAATTTCTTGTTCGCGATTTGACTCATAAAGCGCGCGTAATACGTTGCGTCCAATACGGCCATAACCGTTAATAGCTACTCTGATCATCTTATTCACCCTCATTCACTTTACTTGCTTGGCGCGCTAACTCTTCGATTGCTTGCCAGTCTTTATTTGCGATTAATTCTTTATCTAACATCCAAGTACCACCTACACACACTACATTCGGTAGTGCTAAATAGTTAGGTGCACTGGCAAGGCTTACACCGCCAGTTGGGCAAAACTTAACATGTGGTAGTGGACCAAAAATTGACTTCAACATTGGCACGCCACCGGCGGCTTCTGCTGGGAAAAACTTTAAAAAGCCAAAGCCTTTTGCTGCCAGCTGCATCACTTCACTTGGTGTTGCGGCACCTGGTAAAAATGGCACATCAGTTTCACTGGCAAGCGCTAATAACTCATCGTTAACACCAGGGCTCACCATAAAATCAGCGCCCGCTTCAATTGATGCGTTAAAAGTTGCTTTATCTATTACAGTGCCAGTACCAACGTACGCTTCTGGCAATGCTTGTTTAATTTGTTTAATTGCTTCTACCGCTACCGGTGTACGCAGGGTAATTTCTAATGCGCGCAAACCACCGTTGTACAATGCCTTTGCAAGTGGCACTGCATCTTCAAGGTTATTAATAACAACAACAGGGACTACCGGTGCTGCTTGAAGAATTTTTTCAATACTCATTTTTACTTCCTGTTATTGGTTTGTATTTGGGTAGATAAGACCAAATGCACTGGCACCTAAATCTGCGCTAGATACCGTTTGGCGAATACCTTCAAACAACTCACGACCTGTACCAAAAGTTTGAACTTGTTCGCTAATTTCAATTTCACGCTGTGCAAATTCATCATCAGCAACATGCACTTTTAATACGCCATTTGGTGCATCAAGTGTTACCACATCACCTTCGCGGATTTTTGCGATAAAGCCACCCTCGACTGCTTCCGGCGCAAGGTGAATAGCCGCTGGCACTTTACCTGATGCGCCAGACATGCGGCCGTCAGTAACAATCGCTACTTTAAAGCCTTTGTCTTGCAGCGTTGCCATAATTGGCGTTAGCTTGTGAAGCTCCGGCATGCCTTTCGCTTTGGGGCCTTGCTCTTTAATTACAGCGATAAAATCAGTTTCAAGCTCGCCGCGAGCAAAGGCATCTTGTAATCCCGCTTGCGAATTAAATACTTTTGCAGGTGCTGTCACTGTTTGATGCTGCTCTTGTACCGCAGATACTTTAATCACAGCATGGCCCAAGTTACCCGTTAATAGCTGTAAGCCACCTTGCGGGTTAAATGGATTTGTAACTGGGCGAAGTACTTCTTCATCGTGCGAATTTTCTGGGCAATCTTGCCATTTCACTTTCGCTGCAATTTGGTTGTCGGTAGCAATTACTGAAGTATCAATTACTGGCTCTTTGGTGTAATCGTTTAGGCTATTACCAACAATGGTCTTCACATCTTCATGCAAGAAACCGCCTTTTAATAGTTCTTTCACTAAGAACGGTAAACCACCTGCTGCATGGAAGTGGTTAACATCTGCCGAACCATTTGGGTAAACACGTGCAAGCAATGGCACAACTTCAGAAATATCCGACATGTCTTTCCACGTAATTTCTACGCCAGCTGCTTTTGCCATTGCAACTAAGTGAATTGCGTGGTTAGTTGAACCGCCCGTCGCAAGTAAACCAACTAAACCATTCACAATAGTTTTTTCACTGACAATTTCACCAATTGGATTGGCATCTTGGCTGGTGATCAGCTGGTTAAGCATCATTTCTACTGCGTTAACCGTTAAGCCATCACGTAATTCTGTGTATGGATTTACAAACGAGCTGCCCGGCAGGTGCAGACCCATAATTTCCATCAACATTTGGTTAGAGTTAGCAGTACCGTAGAAAGTACATGTACCTGCACTGTGATATGACGCGCTTTCTGCTGCAAGTAGTTCATCACGACCGATTAAACCTTGCGCAAATTTTTGACGAATACGTGCTTTTTCTTTATTTGGAATACCTGATGGCATTGGGCCTGCAGGTAAAAAGAAAATTGGTAAATGACCAAAAGATAATGAACCAATTACCAGACCAGGGACAATTTTGTCACACAGACCAAGGCAGAATACGCCGTCAAAAACATCGTGCGACAGTGAAACAGCCGTAGACATTGCAATCACATCACGGGAAAAAAGTGAAAGCTCCATGCCATCACGGCCTTGCGTTACACCATCACACATAGCAGGTACGCCACCGGCAACTTGTGCAGTGGCATTAAATTTGGTTGCAACCTTTTTAATAAGATCTGGGTATTCTTTGTAAGGCACATGCGCTGAAAGCATGTCGTTGTATGAATTGATAATACCTAGATTAGGTTGTTCGTCTTTGGTTAATAATGCTTTGTCTGAGCTTGAACAGGCTGCCATTACGTGTGCAAGGTTACCGCAACCTAAGCCAGCACGTACGCGTTTTTTAGATTTAGCTGCTGTCATACGCGCTAAATACGCTTGACGCGTTGCTTTACTGCGTTCAATGATTCGTTCGGTTACTTCTTGGATTCTTGGATGTAGCATTTTCGCACTCATTCATAAAGATTTGGGAAAAAGGCTCAGTACTTAAATTAGAGACTCCTGCTAGTCTAAGTACCGAGCGACTTTGTCTACCCGTTCAAAGGTCCGATATCGAGCGTCTCTCACAACCACTCCATGACACCGGTGTCACATTATTAAAACCGATCCATGACACCGGTGTCAACCCTAATTTTAGTGCTTTTCTTGTGAACTGCCCAATTTATCTACAATAAAAAGCATGAATTGAGTTCAACAAGTGACAATGACATTAAAATGACAGAAAAAATAATTTACGAGGAACGCTTAGATATAAGGCGATAAAGAAAAAACGCGGCAAAGTAACCGCGTATTGCTAAGGTATAAGTGAAATATTTAGCGCCTCTTAAATAAAAGAAACGCTTTGTTTTAACTGGGAATTATCAACTGCTATTTTTCGTAAGGCGTGAAGTCTTACATGACACATTATTTTTGCACAGGCGCGGTCGATTCACGCTCAATCAATTTGCCAGCGAACACTTCTTCAATGTCTTCGCTTTCAGGCGCATTAATCTTATCGATTAATAAGTTTACCGCGCGAAATGTCATATCTTCTACCGGTTGCGCAATCGTTGTAAGGCCTGGCCAAATATGGCGCGCAATCGGGGCATTATCAAAGCCTGCAATTGACAGCTCATCAGGTACTTTCAGTGACATTTGCGAGGCAACTTTTAATACCGCTGCCGCCATGTAATCATTCGACGCAAATACCGCACTTGGTCGAGCTGCTGATTCAAGGATTTGTCGCGCACTGTCTTCACCCGAATGATAACTAAAGTTACCCTCGGCAACTAACTCACTTTTAAGAGTTATACCCTCTTCGTTCAAGGCATCAACATAGCCGGCGAAACGCGCTTCGGTAGCACTGTGATCTGGGTGACCTTTAATAAACGCAATATCTTTGTGGCCAAGTTTTAGCAATAACTTGGTAATATCATAAGCCGCTTGCGTGTCGTTACTTTTAATCGAGATTGATTGGTCGTCTAAGGTCACTGGTGCGACGCGTGCATACGGAATATTGCGTAGCTTTAAATGGTCTACTAACTCTTGGTTATCTGAAAATGGTGGTGTTAATACAATCCCATCTAAGCGTGATGTGCTAATAAGTGTTTCAATATTATCAATAAGTGGTTCGCCACGCAGTTCACAAGGGTGAATTAGCAAGTTGTAGCTGCGCTCTTGGCAGGCTTCTAACGCGCCTGACTGTACACGGGTGATATAACTTTTCGACGGGTTATCATACAAACAACCAATGATAAAACTGCGGTTATGGGCAAGGCCTCGAGCAATCGGATTAGGACGATAATTTAGCTCTTTAAACGCTTGCTGAACCTTCTCTCGGGTCGCATCAGACACGTTTGGCTCGTTATTAAGCACGCGAGATACCGTCTTTTTTGATACCCCAGCGTGTTTGGCCACACTATTTATCGTCACTTTTTCCATATAAATCTCTAATCATTACTTCGTATCTAAACTGGCAGCCGCACCCAACAACGGAATATTGTCTTGAGTGATTAAAATTACCGGAATATCGTTAACAATGTGCTGCATTTTTCCTTTTGCAACAAAACGTTTTACAAACTCACTCGCCAGTAGCTTATCTTGAAAACGGGGCAAAATACCGCCGCCAATATACACACCACCGGTAGCGTTAAAGGTCAGGCTCAAATCACCTGCTACAGCGCCAATCCAATCGCAGAATTGGTTGAGTGTTTTTACACAAATGTCGTCATCATTTGCGAGCGCCAATTGTGTAATTGTTGGCGCGTCAAAGTTCTTTGCTGTTTGCCCATGGACTTTCGCCATCGCACGGTACAAGTTTTCAATGCCCTGACCGGAAAATACATGTTCAACCGAAACATGTTCAAAGTCTTCGCTTAATGCAGTAATTAAGTTGCGTTCAAGTTCATTACATGCCGCTAAGCTAATATGGCCGGCTTCACAGCTCAATACCACATTCTGCTCTTCGCCTTTCACAAGTGCGGCAGCGCCAAACCCAGTGCCTGGACCAATCACTGCAATATTGCCATCGCTATGACTATGTCCGTCTTTAATGACTAAATTTGCAGTGTTATCAATGTAAGGAGATGCATGTGCAAATGCCGCAAAGTCATTGATCACTTTAAAATTAGCAAAGCCGAATTGTTGTTTAATGTCGCTTACATTAAATTGCCAACCTAAGTTAGTTAAAAAGACCGTGTCTTTTTTACGTGGACCCGCAACGGCAAAACACGCATTGTTGGGCACGCTTTCTAGCGTATCGATGTAGGCTGCAACAACATCAGCAAAGCTATCAAAGTCTAAACTTGAAAACTTATGAATGTTGTTAAAAACAATTTCTTTTGTCGTTTTATCAAACGCTGTAACGAGTGCAAAGCGTGCATTTGTACCGCCAACATCCGCAACTAATATAGGCTCAAACATATTAATTCTCTCAATTGAATTAGCTAATTTTTAAGTGCAGCAATTGCAACTCGTAAGTAGTTATATCTTGCCCTGCTACAGACAATCAACTAAATGGCAACAAACCCAATTGACTTCGGTTAAGTTAACCAATTATGACACCGGTGTCAGATTAAATTCAATATCTCATCACATAAAGTTAGTTTTTTTATTAAGTTTATGGCTAAAATACCGCCTAAATTAGCGTGTTTATCATAAAAAGGTGCACAGTTGAGTAAATCCAAAGCCACATCGTTCGATATTGCCCACTATGCAGGCGTATCACAATCTACGGTTTCGCGCGCATTGCGCAACAGCCCATTAGTGAACGAGGAAACCAAAAAGAAAGTCTTTGAGATTGCCAAAAAACTTAATTACAAAGTCGATAAAAACGCCAGTAACCTGCGCACGCAACAAAGCAACACCATTGCACTGTTACTATTTGAAGATCCCACCAGCGATGAATCAATGATCAATCCCTTTTTTCTATCAATGCTGGGCTCAATCACGCGTGCCTGTGCTAATCAAGGCTATGATTTGCTCGTGTCATTTCAGCAAATGGATCAAGATTGGCAAGCGCAATATGAAGACAGCCACCGCGCTGATGGCTTAATTTTGCTAGGCTACGGCGATTACATCGATTACCAAGCACGACTTGCCACACTATTACAAAACAACACTAAGTTTGTATGTTGGGGCGCTCGTGTTGATTCGCGCCCAGAGCTTTCCATTTCCTGTGATAACTATTTTGGCGGTGAGCAAGTTGCAGAGTTTTTAGTAGCAAAAAAACGTACCCAATGTGCGTTTATCGGTGATGCATCAGAACATAGCCCTGAATTTTTCGCCCGTTTTAATGGCTTTAAAGACACGCTTAATAAACATGGCTTAGATGTTGATGCGCGCCAGATTATTAATGCCATTTCAACCGATGAGTCAGGCTATAACGCCACTAAGACTTTGCTTAGCTTAAAACGCCCTATTAATGCTATTTTTGCTGCCAGTGACTTAATTGCAATTGGCGCTATTCGCGCAATCAAAGAAGCGGGATTAAATGTACCTGAAGATATTAGCGTGATTGGCTTTGATGATATTCCTGTTGCGAGCTTTACTGAGCCCGCACTCACCACAGTTAATCAAAGTACGTCGGTTGCCGGAGAAATGCTTGTGGCGAATTTGCTAGCCCAATTAAAAGATGAACCGCCAAAACAAACTCAGCTAAAGCCCACCTTAGTCTTAAGGCATTCAGCATAAAAAAGGCGCTTAACGCGCCTTTCAAAATGCTACTTCTTTACTTATTAAAGTGCCAACAGATGCCACAACATCATTGCCAGGACATTGACTCCTTGCAATTAATTTATTTATTGCACAATTTCCATTTCCATCTTCTAAGCAATACTCAAACCGAGTTCGGAGCTTTATAGGTTTATCCATACCCGCTCTACTTAACGCTTGCCAGTTCCATTTAGGAATAACGTTTTTTGCCTCTCTCGCAAAGCTTTTATGGGTAGAGTTTATTAACGTTATACCTTCAATTTTGTATTCCGCTGTTACTACATATTCAATTGTTGCACACCCTTGCTTGCGCGAAACCACTTGATCTTCAGGATAACGTGGTGCAAACCTCTTTACTGAATTAAACTGCAATAATTCCGAAAAATCGTTTGATACGCTCAAATCAGCGTATTTACGACTTTCTTTATCAGCAGTTGAATTACAGCCGAATAAAACAATTGCTGTCGCAATGTAAATCAATCTTTTTGCCATATACACTCCTTGTAAATTGATAATTACTAATTGGGACGTTATCACTTAAAAACATGTTTTTCAAATAACTGACTGCAAGGCTTCCAGAAGTGCTAATCTTTTTTAATTCAACTTTTCTTTGACTACAGGGTAATAATCCCAAACTTGCTTATCTGACATTGAGCGTAACAACTTAATGTATTCGGCGTGTGTCCATGCAAGTGGTGTCGCTGAATTTGTGCCTTCGCCAAATGTGTAATTATGCGGGTTAACACCAACACCATCCCACACTTGTTCTGGTAACATTAAGCCTTCGTTGGCAAATTGTTCCATGCCTTTAACATAGGTCTGCGTTAATGCGGCTTGCTGCTTCGCATCAAACGAATCAGATTGCGCGAGTTTTGCAATTTCATAGTGGCCTCGCTCACCGGTAAAGAATGGCCAAACACGTCCACGTTGTCCTGGGGTATTATTACCGCCTTCAGCGTAGTTGGTGCCAGTCACTTCATCTTCACCATAACCGTCATTACCGTAACGGCGCCAGCCTGGGAATTGCCCCTCTACCCCCTCAAAAGTAAAGTTATATTTTACTTTAAGGTTTTGAGGTAAATTTTGTGCATCATATTCATCAAGCGTATCAATAATATGCTTATCTTCAGCGCTTCTTACACCGTAACGCACAAGTTCCAAAAAGCCGCCATCCAAAATGCTTTGTTTGACTAGACCTTTGCGGCCATTGTTATTGCCTAGCACAGTCGCTGAGTTTGCATCGTCATCTTGGCTAATGCGTACATAATGCTGGCCGTTTGATGCATCACTCGGTAACGTACTTTTAGTGGTATACATGCGCGATTCAACTTTGGCATTGTAATCTTTTGCTACATTTAAGTACTTAGTAGCCAAGGCATCATCGCCTGCTAGCTTTGCAATTTCACTTGCCGTAATAAGACCAGCGATTACAGCAGCTGTAGTTGAGGGTGAATGCCCGGCTTGCTCTTCCCAACGTTCTTGCTGAGTAAATGGCGGCTTTATTTCGGTGTCATTCCATAAAATCTTAGCAAGACCACCTTCAACTAAAAAATCTGCCGCTGGTTTGAGCATTTTATTAAACCAAAGGATCAGCTCTTCTTTGCTAAGCACATCGGTAAGATAAAGCTTCCAACCAAGCATAATTGGCATCGCGGTTTGGTCCAGTTGAACACCCACCCATTCCAGCTCACCGTCAACATGGGTCTTTTGTAAGAACCAGCCCGTATCACCTTGGTTACCCGGTGTTTTATCGGTCACTTGTACTTTTTCTAGGTATTCAAACGCCGTTTTCGCGGTGGCTTTATCACCCATAGCTAAAAATGCCATTGCTACTTGGTAGAAATCACGTACCCAAACTGCTTTGTATCCTGTATGCCCTTTAATTGCAGGTACGGTATCACCCCATGGGTTTGACAGTGATGCAATTAATGCGCCCGCATGTGTTTTATCTTCCTGCGCTTTTAACACTAAAGCACTGGCATAGGCTAAACGGCCATTATCAGCTGATTGTGAGCTTAGCGCTTCCAGATCAAGTGATGCTAAATAGCCTTGCCAATCTGCGCCAAATTCAGTTAATAGTGCTTGGTAACCTTTTTGTTGGCTTGCGTTTGCTGCTGCAATACTCTCATCTAAGGTGTTACCAAATGACAGTGTTAAATCAAATTCTGCTTTGCTTGATGTGCTACCAAGTAAGGCGTCAAGCGACACGTTACCAGTTTCATCACCGGTTGTTGCATAGCTGGTTAACGTTTTGCCCGATTTCATTTGTGATATCAGATCAGATGTACCAACAAAACCTACACTCGCTTGTTCAAATGCGGTGTTACTTGAAAGTGTAAGATAATTATCGCCATCAACCGCTACTAATTTACCCCCTTTCACCATGGCTTTATCGCCAACACCGTTATTATTCACATACGGGTTAGCGTGCACATAAAGTGATAATGGCTCGTCTTTAAGTGATTCAAGTGCCACCTTTACAAATAACGTTTGGTTGTTGCTATCAGTAAAAATGTGCTTTTCAATTTTAAAGCGGCCTTGTTTGTCAGTATTCGTTAGCTTGTAAGCAAGTGATAATGGTCTGCCTAGTTCATCTTTTTGTAGGTAGTCAATTTGCCACTGGGTATCATCAAGTTCTGTAGCAATGAAGTTGTCGCCTTTAACAACAAATTGCATTTCTTTTAACTGTGCTTGATGAATTAAACCAAACATGGTTTCGGTAATAATCCCCTGCGCTAGTGAGAACCACACTTTTGAAACGGGACCTGTTACCGCTTTATCACTGTAACTGCCATCTAAATACGCTTCGTAACTGGTACCTATACCGGTTTTGCCTGAATAAGCCCAGAACGGTTTACTACCTGGTGCGCCTGGTGCAGTTAAATTATTTTGCGCTGTACTTGCTGAGTTAGTTTTTGCCACTTCTGCACCACAGCCTGAAATTGCTAGTGCTACAGCACTTGCAAGTAATGATTGTTTAACAAATTTAGTTTTAAACATGGTTAATTTTTCACTTGTTGTCATTTACTTATTATAGGTCACACGGGTTACCGCAATGGCAGCAATCAAGTATGAAACGCCACCGAGAGAGAGTGCATAAATTGCTTCGCCATCGAAAACAAAGCGCACTAATGCGCCTAAAATGGTTGCTGCTAACATTTGCGGAATAACGATAAAAAAGTTGAAAATGCCCATATACACACCCATTTTATTGCTCGGCAAGGCGTTACTGAGCATGGCATATGGCAGAGATAAAACAGATGCCCAAACAAAGCCGATGGCTACCATGGCATAAATAAGATGGTCGCTATTCGAAATAAAGGCAAAACTCAACATGCCGCCAGCGCCAAGCAATAAATTGATCATATGACTCACTTTTAAGCCAAGCTTTTTCACCATTAGCGGAATGATAATTGCGGCAATTACTGAAAAGCCGTTGTAGGCTGCAAATAATACCCCTACCCAATCAGCACCATCGTTATACGCTTTTGATGCAACATCGCTGCTGCCAAAGTGGAACTTGGTTACAGCGGGAGTGGTGTAAATCCACATCGCAAAAAGAGCAAACCAACTAAAAAACTGTACAACGGCCAATTGTTTCATGGTGCTTGGCATGCTCATCATGTCAGACATCACAGTATAAAAACCGTTTTGCGTTTTACCACGAGTTTGCATACTGTTTGAAAGTAAAAAGAGCCCACCAAATACACTCAGCGCGCCGCCTAAGAATACGATATCTTTACCAAGTGATAACACATACACTGCCGCCAAAACTAACAAACCTAAGCCAAGTAATGCCACACCAATGCGAGCATACGGTAAGTGCCCTTGGTTTGAATAAGCAAGTGTTACTTGTGGATCTTCATACTTCGCCAGCTCTTCAGGGCTATATTCTTTAGTAGTTACAATGGTCCAAAGTACCGCAATCAGTAATACCACAGCACCAAAATAGAATGAAAATGTTACTGACTCGGGAATAACACCAGCTTCTGCTGTATTGCTAATACCAAACCAATTAGTCATCATCCAAGGCAGTGCCGATGCAACCACGGCGCCAACACCAATGAAAAAGCTCTGCATGGCATAACCCATACCCCGTTGCTTCTTCGGAAGGTTATCACCCACGAGTGCACGAAACGGTTCCATCGTCACGTTGATAGCGGCATCCATAATCCACAACATACCCGCCGCAATCCATAAGCTTGGCGAATTTGGCATAATACAAAGCGCTAATGTCGTTGCCAGTGCACCGTATAAGAAGAAAGGCCTGCGGCGACCTAATTTACCCCAAGTGCGGTCACTAAAATAACCAACAATCGGCTGCACAATTAGACCTGTAAGCGGGGCGGCAATCCATAAAATAGGAATTTCATCGATATTTGCACCTAAAGTTTGGAAAATACGGCTCACATTGCCATTTTGCAGGGCAAAACCAAATTGAATGCCCATAAAACCAAAGCACATATTCCATATTTGCCAAAACGACAGCGTTGGTTTGTCTTGCACGGGTGTTGTCATAAATTACTCCACTACCACAACTACTGCGCCCTCGGGCACTAGTGTGAAGTTAGTTGTTTTATTATTAGTTTGAATTTTGTTATTGCCAGCAAAGCGCAACAGGTTTGCTGGCTTCACATTATAGGGCAATGTAACTGACTGCGCTTTATCGCCAAAATTAGCAAGTATCAGCAAAGTGTCATGCTCGCTCTTACGTATAAAGCCAATCACCGTATCTTTAACTTCACCCAGCTCACTGGTTATATCAATAAGCGAACCTTGTTTAATGGCATCGCGCTTGGCCAAATTTAATAGTGTTTTGTAGAACTCGCGTAGCGCTTTTTGTTGGCCTGATAACAAGCCACCATCAAATTTGCCACTATTCACCCATTTTTGATATTGAGGCACGCCAACATAATCAAAAATACTGGTGCGTGTTGGGCTACCAAACCCGGCGTTTTCTGCACCTGGCTCCCCTACTTCTTGACCAAAGTAAATTAAACTAGGTGATTGGCTGATAAGGTGCGAAACCACCATCGCCGGTTTGCCTTTATCCATGTCGCCAACAAAATCAGGGCTCGCAATGCGCTGCTCATCATGGTTTTCTAAAAAGTTAAGCATATGTGGCGCAATGTCTTTTACTTCGTGGTGAACGGGCATTAAGGTCGTTGCCGATTGCTTACCTTGCATGATCCACTTTAACGTATCGTAAAAACCGACTTTGTCGTAGAGATAATCCATTTTACCTAAGTGGATATAATCACGATAAAGTGTTGGATTGTATACTTCAGCAATTAATGTGGCCTCTGGGTTTTTAGCTTTAATATGCGCATTTAAATAGCTCCAAAATTCTACGGGAACCATTTCAGCCATATCATAGCGAAAACCATCCACGCCTTTGTCTAACCAATAAAACGCGATATCGCGCATTTTGTTCCAGCTACTTGGTAGATCTTTATCTTGCCAAAACGCAACAACATCACTATAGCTCTTAGTTGCGTATTCACTTGGTAATGTCGCAAAATCATAACTGCCATCAGGTTTAACACCGTAGTTTACTTTTACGGTTTCATACCAGTCATTAAAATCGGGTTGAGCTTCGCGTGATCCATTACCTGTCCATTTCGCTGGGTTTTCATCAAACTTTCCATCAACTAATGGATGCGCATCACCGCCTAAAGGTGAATAATCTTCAGGGAATTTAGGCAGTGAAAACGCTGCTCCAGGAATATAGTAAAAATCATTAAGCTTGGAATAGGTAACGCTGGTATCGTCCTTTTCACCTAAACCAATCACACCTTTAGGCTTCGCAATAGATTCATAGCAGCGCGCAACATGATTTGGCACGATATCAATAATTACTTTTAGACCCGCAGCATGGCTTCGTTTAATCAGTGCTTCAAACTCTTCGATACGCTTGGCCGGATTATTTGCAAGATCTGGGTTAACTGAATAGTAATCTTTAATGGCATAAGGGGAACCCGCGCGTCCTTTTATCACATCGGGATCATCTAAACTGATACCAAACTGTGTGTAATCCTCGGCCATTGCATGATGAAGTACACCGGTATACCAAATATGGCTCACACCCATATCTTTTATTTCATTAAGCGCTTTTGGTGTAAAGTCAGCAAATTTTCCTACACCGTTTTCAACCTTGCTACCCCAGGGTTTATTAGTTGTGTTTGTGTTGCCAAATAAACGGGTAAACACCTGATAAACAACCGGCTTTTGCACTTTGTTTTGTTCTTCAACAAGTTTAGATTGGGCACTGACACTATTTGACGCCACAATAAGCGCAAATAAGGCATACATCTTCTTTTTCATTTAATTACCAAATCGTTTTAAAAATTCATTATGGGTTGGCAGTTTGTCACTGGTGTGGGCAACCAAGGTTTTTAAGCTTTCAAGTAAATCTTTAATTTGTGCATCATTTAAGTTATGCGCGAGTGGATGATATTGCGCTGGCGTAATACCTTGCCCTAGCATCACTTGCTGCCAGGCCACTTCACTAAACAATTCATCATCTTGTCTAAAAAACAGGGCATTTTCCGCAAAAAGCTGCATTTTGTGGCGTAAGCTGTTTGACACATCCATATCTTTACACTGACGCCAAAAAGCACTGTCTGTGCGCTCGGTTAATTTGTAATGCAAAATAATAAAGTCGCGAATGCGTTCAAATTCAACCTGACTTTGACGATTAAACTCCGCTACAACTCCATCATTAATACCCAATAACGGAAAATGCTTAGCGAGGCGAGTTGCCGCAGTTTGAATTAGGTGAATACTGGTTGATTCAAGTGGCTCTAAAAAACCACTTGAAAGGCCTATCGCCACAACATTTTTATGCCATTGTTTTAAGCGACGGCCAGTGCGAAAGCGAATAAGCTTTGGCTCTGCAAGTGCCTTACCGGGTAAGTTACTTAGCAGTAATTGTTTTGCGTCATCATCCGAGAGATGATTACTGGCGTAAACCAAACCATTACCAATGCGATTGGTTAGCGGAATTTGCCATTGCCAACCGGCATCATGAGCAATGGAACGTGTGTAGGGTTTAATTTCATTCTCACCATGTTCACACGGTACAGCCAAAGCACTATCACAGGGTAACCAATGGCGCCAATCTTCAAAGCCAACATTCAGGGTTTTATCAAGCAATAAACCGTGCAAACCAGAACAATCGACAAACAAATCACCCGTTACAAGCGCTTGGTTTTCGAGCGTTAGTGATTTAACAAAGCCGTTGTTTTGGTGAGTTTCGACACGGGTTACTTTGCCTTCAATGCGCTTTACCCCGAGCTGCTCTGCGTGATTTCGCAGAAACTGAGCGTATAAACGCGCGTCAAAATGGTAGGCGTAGCTAGTTCCCGGTAATTTGGTATTTGGTAAATGCTGCAGCTTATCGAAGCGGTTGCGCTTTGCTGCTTGATAATTAATAGAGTAATCCCAAAAGCTACTAGTATCGCCCTGCTCTTTGGCTTTGAGCCAATAATTCAAAAAATTGCAAAATGGAAAGTCCTTACCAAAACTGCCAAACGCATGCATATAATGCTCGCCTTGTTGCCCCCAGTTTTCAAACTGAATGCCAAGCTTAATAGTCGCGTTAGTTGCTTTGATAAAGGCTTTTTCATCAATGCCAATGGCGGCATTAAAAGGAATGATAGGAGGAATGGTTGCCTCGCCAACGCCAATTGTAGCGATGTCTTTCGACTCAACTAGCGTAATTGAAATCTGCTTGCCAAGTACTTTTGCAAGTAAGCTTGCAGTAAGCCAGCCAGCAGTACCTCCGCCGACGATGACAACATTGTTGATTTGATTTGTCATGGTAACCTCAGATAAAAACAAAGCCCTTTTCAGGGCTTTGTTGCAACATTCAGGTTAGAACTGGTAGTTCACACCTAGCAAGAAAGTGCGACCATAGTCTTGGTAATCACGTACTTGCAATGCGTTATCACCTGATAACGAGATAAACGGTTCTTCAGTAATGTTTTGCACTTGGAAAGTCACCGTCATGCCCTCTAGGCTCTTTAAGCCACTTTCAGAGAAGTCATAACCAATTTGTGCATCCCAAATCGTCTCGCCTTGAATATCAACTTGCTGTGAGTCAAAACCGCGGCCATAAACGTCACCTTTAAAGTCATCACGTTTACGCATGCTAGCACGCGCTTGGAAACCGTAATTTTCATAATAGAAAGTTAGGTTTTGAATGCTCTTAGATAAACCTGGAATTTCATAATCATTGCCATCTTGGTCAACCATGTCTGAGCTATTAACAGTATGACTTGCAATTAAACCAAAACCATCCAGTGCATCAGCAAAGTAGTTAAATGGTAATGTTACTGAGAACTCAGCACCTTTAACCGTGCCGTCGCCACCGTTTACTTTGCCATTACCTGTACCATCTGGGTTAGCAGGTACTAGGCCTGTTGATGGATCTGCAACACCTGTCATATCGATTGAATAGCTACCGTCAAAGATCCAGTCTTTTAAATCTTTGTGATAAAGCGCGATAGCAAAATAACCTTCTGGACTAAAGTAGTTTTCATAGCTTATGTCAAAGTTAATTGCTTGGTACGGTTCAAGTGACGGGTTACCGCCATTCACTACCCAGTTACTACCATTTTCATCTGGCTGCTGATTGTAAGTAGCATTAACTGACGCATTCATTTCATCCATACGTGCACGTGAAATCGTCTTAGCAGCGCCAAAGCGTACCGACTGATCATCATCAATCGATAATGATAGGTTTAAGCTTGGTAATAGATGTGCGTAATCGTGTTCAATATGCGTTGGCGATGTAATAACTTTGCCGTCTTGTGTATTGAAAGCGTTACCTTGCGATTCTTGTTCAGTTTTAACATAGCGAAGACCTGCATTACCAGTTAACGGCATGCCTGCTACTTCAGTATCAATATTTGCTTTAACAAACGCACTGGTTAATTGCTCTTTAACCGTCCACGATTTAGTTGCATGGCTTGGGTCGGTTAAGCTTTCTGCCAGTAAATCGTAGTAACCGTCTTCAACCATTGCGCGTGAGTTAAACGCAATCATGTCGCCCATGCCGATGAAATCAAGATTTGCCGTACCTAAACGGTACTCTTCTGGCACCATCATCATACCTGGGTTATCTAACGAAAAGCTTGATACTGTTAAGAAGTAACCTTCAGAACGCTTGGTTTTCTCACGTTCACTATAAGACAAACCAAATTCAACAGACGTTACATAATCGTTTTCAAGTACTTTGGTAGCAGCTAGGCGAAGTGCATTTAGCTCATCGTCAACTTCAGGGGTATTTAAAAAGCCATCTTGCAATTGATTTTCATATTCAGTACCAACAACGCCGTATTTTTCATTAAGTGCAGAACTCCAACCCCAAGAAAGTGGGCCGCCAAGTTGAATTAAATTATAATCACTATAATCCAGCTCATGGCTAAAGGTTGCGCCTGTATTTCCTGAGTTAAAAGCGTAACCTAGGTTATCTGCAACACCACGCGCATCGCCACGTCCCGTGCCTGCATAACTTTCCATACTCCAGATTTCACGCTCAACACTTGAGTGACTTGCATCGAACTCAAGTGACCAAGAATCATTTAAATCGTATTCTAGATTAAAACCAAATGATGTGAGTTCAGCGCTGCGATCTTCGTAGTCATTACGTACTACAACACGCTGCCCTTCAGTAATCGCTGATGTAACAAAACCTGTTGCTGGATCTACAACTGCGTTATCAGCACTGATTGAACCTTGACCCCAAGCAAATGGCACTTCGATACCACGGAGAATTTTTTCATCTACAAAATCTACATATAAGCTATCAAATACCATGCGTAGGTTTTCGCTTGGCGCATATTCAATCACCGCCATAACTGAATCACGTTCTAAAGTAGATGAACGTACAAACGGTTTTGCACCGCCCAAAATTGAATAGGTATTACCGTCATCACCCGTAAATTCAGGGTAGCCCCAAGAGTTCCAACGCTTTTCTTGGTTTGGTGATGACATGGTATTAAATGCAACAGCCACACCTAGGGTGTTATCGGCAAATTGGTCGATGTAAGACAGTGTACCGCGAAAGCCATTATCGTCAGCATCTGGATTTAATTTTTCAAAGCCCGTTTGCTCATACATGGCGTTAACTTTGATAACGCGTTCATCCATTGATAGCGGTTTAATTGTTTGTAAATCAATAACGCCAGCAAGGCCCGATGCTTCTAAATCGGCACTCGGCGTTTTATAAACCGTTACCGCGCTCATGATTTCTGATGGGTATAAATCTAATTCTGCACCGCGGTTATCGGTAATCGATACTTGTTCACGACCATTGAATGTTGTACCAACATGGTCTTCACCAAAGCCACGAATAGTAACGCGACTTGCGCGACCGTCTAAGCGCTGAGCGGCTAGACCCGGTAAGCGTGCAATTGATTCTGCAATTGAAGAATCCGGTAATTTACCGATGTCTTCTGCTGATACTGATTCAACCACTTCTGGTGAAAAGCGCTTGGTGTTAATGGCTTTAACTAAACTTGCGCGAAAGCCTGTAACCTCAATAACCTCAACTTCTTTTTCTTGTTCTTTATCGTTGTTTTGGTTCTCTGCAGCATATAAATTTGCAGAGCCTACACCTGCTGCGACCATTGCCAGCGTCAGCATACTTGGTTTGAAAATAGACATAAATTTTGTTCCCGATTGACTATTGCTAGTGCAAATCATGGTGCGAAATAACATCACTAAACGAATATAGCTTACTGACAGTATTTGTAGCAGTTGCACCAAATGAGTTCGCGTTTGTTGCCGACAGTGATAGTAACGCTATAAATTTAGCAACCACAACAAACTGCATACGTATTCAAATTTATGCAACGGCGCTCCTGGTTACAAATATTTTACATTTATTTTTCGCTATACATTGATTATTAAAGCTTTTTTAAAAGTAACATTAAACAAAACGTTAACTTAAAGAAAATGACATAAAACCATCACAAATACGGGCTAATTCAGTGCAAATTCAGCACAAACTGAGCATAACCTGCACTTAAAAGGTGCAATACAAAACCAATTATAAATTGGTATTACCAATTTATCCCTTTAATTTAGTATGTTTTAGCAGTAAATATTAAAATTGGTTATTTAGTGTGACCAATAAACATCGTTCCAAAGACTTATCTTCTTACAACTATTTTCACTGCATACGTATGTAGGCTTTTTACTCGCAGTCGCTATATGACGTAAGCTGACCGTTATTCGCAGTAAATAGATACTGCGAAATGGCAACGCAAACGTAAAAAAGCATTTAGCATCAGATAGTAATGAGAAAACGATGTCGAAACTAACAGCGCAACTAAATTGGTGGAAAGGCGCGGTAATTTACCAAATCTACCCACGCAGCTTTCAAGATACTACAAATAATGGTGTTGGCGATTTACAGGGAATAATAAAGCGACTTGATTATATTAAAGCGCTTGGTGTTGACGCTGTATGGATTTCGCCGTTTTTTAAGTCACCAATGAAAGATTTTGGTTACGACATAAGCGACTATCGCGATATCGACCCATTATTTGGCTCACTTGCTGATTTTGATGAACTAATCGCGCAAGCTCATCAGCGCGATATTAAAATTGTAATTGACCAAGTATTGAGTCATACCTCAGATCAACACCCTTGGTTTATTGAGAGTCGTGAAAACAAAACAAACGATAAAGCCGATTGGTATGTGTGGGCAGACGCCAATGAAGATGGTTCACCGCCAAATAACTGGTTATCAATTTTCGGCGGGTGCGCTTGGCAATGGGAGCCGCGTCGCTGCCAATATTATTTGCATAACTTTTTAACCCAACAGCCCGATTTAAACTTCCACAATGAAGATGTGCGCAATGCTGTATTAGATAACGTTGAGTTTTGGTTAGCTCGCGGTGTAGATGGCTTCCGTTTAGATGCCATTAACTTTTGTTATCACGACGCGCAACTGCGTGATAACCCTGCAAAGCCAAAGCATTTAAGACAAGGTCGTGGGTTTAGTGAAGATAATCCATACGCATTTCAGTATCACTATTACAACAATACCCAACCCGAAAACCTGGAATTTATGCAGGCAATTCGCACACTAATGAACAAATACCCGGGCGCTGTGACCCTTGGTGAAATTTCATCTGAAGATTCACTTGCCACAATGAATGAGTACACAGCAGGTGGCGACAAACTGCACATGGGTTACAGTTTTGAGCTGTTAACAAAAGACTACAGCCCAAGTTACATTCGAAGCACAGTTGAAACCCTTGAGTCGCAAATGACTGAAGGCTGGCCATGTTGGGCATTTAGCAATCACGATGTAGAACGCGTTGCGTCGCGCTGGAGCAAGCACGGTATTGTTAATCATGAGCAAGTAAAAATGCTACATGCGTTACTTGCAAGTTTGCGTGGCAGTGTGTGTTTGTACCAAGGTGAAGAATTAGGTTTAGGTGAAGCTGAAATCACCTTTGAGCAATTACAAGACCCTTATGGCATTACCTTCTGGCCAAACTTTAAAGGTCGTGATGGCTGTCGTACGCCATTGCCTTGGCAGCGTGAAAATGAATTCGGTGGTTTCTCATCTGTTGAACCTTGGTTACCGGTAGTTGACGCGCATAAAGATGTCGCGATTGACGCACAGCAAGCTGACGAAGCTTCTGCGCTAGTGCATTGCCAACAATTTTTAGCTTGGCGAAAGCAACATGATGCGCTGCTTTTTGGTGACATTAAATTCACCCAAAGCGACGAACATATTTTAGGCTTTGAGCGCAGCTATAACGGCAAAACATTAGTCTGTTATTTCAACCTAGGCGAACAAAGCCAAACGGTTGACATGCAAGGTAAAGTAATTAAATCACATCATTATGATAGCGCGACATTAAGTGGCTTTGGCTATGTGATATATGTAAAAGAGGACGTGTAAAAGTTACTAACGCAGGGTAAATGGAATTACCATTTTAACTAATCGAAAGAATTACGTATTGTTCTTCCCATGTGAACGTAAGGCTAACCCATCTGGGTTAGCCTTTTTTTTTGAATTATGGATTAAGTACAAACTCATTTTTACGAATAAACAGTACATCACCACTTTGGTATTGCCCATTTAGAACATCAACAACATGTTTGCTAAACTCGCTACACATCATGATGTTGTTGTTAGGAATATTAAACTTATCCCTAAACTTAGTTTCAATTGCACCGGGCGCCATGCAGATCACCTCGAAGCCATCATTTGCCATACTTTTGCTTAACGTAATCACACCTGCTTTTGAGCTACAATACGATGACCAATCTTTATAAGCGTTAAACCCAGCAGTTGATGAAATATTAATGATCAGTGTGTTTGGATTATTTTTTAGCGCGTATTTACTTACCAAATAGGTGCCAATTAAATTCACTGAAATATCTTGGATCCACTCAGCTGAATCGGATTCAAGTAATCGATTTGGGTGAATGCAGCCAGCATTATTAATAACAACGTCGAACGCTTTACCTTCAATATAAGACGCCACTTCGCTATCTTGCGTTACATCCAATTGCTGGCGTGACACTAAGGTAATATCAAAGGCATCGCTAAATTCGTTAGCAAAGCTTTGTGCCCAATCACCGCCACCGCCAGTAATTAAAATTGATCTTTTAGACGATATCTGGGTTTTCATGTTTATCCGACTTATCTATTAAGTTTCTGTATTGATCGTAAATACGCTCTTTTAAGTTTGAGCTACTTACACCAGCACCATATGGGAAATAAAATACTTTTACACCGAGATCGCGTAGGTAATCATATTTACCGCGCCAATCATCGCCTACCACAAAAATATCGATATTCAGGTCTTTTATGCGCTGTGTATGCTCTAACGAGCGCTGTGGAATAACCACATCAGGGTGTTTTAGCGCTTCAACAATCGCAATACGTTCTTCAAAAGGTACCGCAGGTGGGTTTTTATAGCTACACACAAGCTCGTCAGTGCTTACCCCAACAATTAAGGTTTCGCCAAGTCCTCTGCCATATTCAATCATTTTCAAATGATTGCGGTGAAACAGATCAAAGGTGCCTGATACGTAAACAATTTTACTCATAATATATTCTTTTAACTCGTGTTAATGTGAGATTAAATAATCACAAATACGCTCTGCCGATTTACCATCTAGCTTGCCCACGTATTCATCACATATTTGCTTTCTTATTGACTGTTTGATTTGCGGGTTTTTAACCGCATTTTCAACTACTTCGCTAAGTGCCTGATAACTGGCCGCCCTATCACAGAGTTCGTGAAACACTGTAATACTTTCATCTATACGCTTTTTAAAACGGAACGAAAATATACCACGATAACCCCAACGTAATTTGTAGAAGTCACACCAGATAACGGGTTTATCTAACGCTGCAAATTCAAAGATAGCAGACGATGCATCCGACAGCATGACATCTGAAATAGCCATAAACTCCAACAGATTATACTCATCAACGCCAGCTAGATAGACATTTTCACTGGCCGCCCACGATTCTAATATGGCTTTTTGTTTAGTGTAACGCGGCTTAGTTAGCGAGAAAAAGTGCGGCTTTAAAATAATATTGTAGTCTGCAAAATCGTTGGCAAAATTTGCAGAAAATAGTTCTATTGAACTTGGATAAAATGTTGGCGCGTAGAGAATTGTCGGCTTGTTTTCATCTAAACCAAGCGCGCTTAATGATAGCTTAAGTGATGTGCGATTAATCGCAGGATCGAGCTTGGCATAACCGCTATCTACAAAATTGCCGTTTGGAAACATGGCTTGAAGATTAGCTCGGCGCTTTTCACCTTCAACAAAGCGAACCGTAGTTGGTTTTTTCGATACATCGTAGTAACAACTTTTAGGCCCAACGCCATGTTGCATCAATACCGTTTTGCTTGCGCTATGGAGTTGCTCTAAATCAGATACGGCGTTACCAAATACAATCCAATCGGCTTTTTGTGCGAGATAATGTGCTAACGCATCTTGCCAATTGCCTACAATTTTGTAAGTTAACTGGGTGTCGTTCAAAGCGTTTTCAACAATGCGGTTTAAGTCATTATCATCTGTTTTGTATGCGACCAACTCAATATCTGTTTTATGCTGTTTTAATGCATCAATTACCGGTAAATACTGCGGTAAATAATACAGATGTTGAATATCAAAAATAACCTTCATTGAACTGCCTAAACGATTTATGTGACATTTTTATGATCTCACAAAAACTTAACATCAGGCAAAGTTTTTTAATTGAATTTCCAGTATTTGAGCTTTTTTCGTAGCTTAAAATTGCGAATAAAGTTAAGAGGCTTAGTTTTTTCGACAGTAAGTTCACCACGCAACACTTTCTCAACCGCATCCAGCACTCGCCCGCTCGATTGCCCATCGCGATACGGATGCAATTGCTTTATATACTCGCCAATCTGCTGAGTAAGGTCGTGTGGAGATTGCAATGCATATGACAGCTTTTCTTCAAGTAAATTAGGCTCAGTGAAATTAACCATATACGGTTTAGGATCAATATTGTTAAACGTTACGACCGGTTTATTTTGCACTAAAAACATTTGAATCACTGACGATGTATCGCACAACATCACATCTGCCTGTTTAAGCAGCGGTAATACGTTATCGGTTTCAACAAACTGTAAATGTTCGCTTTCAAGGGATTTATATTGCTCAACAATATGTTTTGGCATTTTAGGATGAAATTGCACGAGCCATTGCCACTTTCCCGTTGTGCTGAGTTTTTTAACTTGCTCGAACAAATGCGGTGCACACGTTAAATTGCGAGAAAACGTCGAGCACATTAACACCGTTTTCTTACTCTTGTTGGTTGTCGGCTCGGTTAGCGTGTCAGTAAATAATGGATCAAGCGTAGGCCAGCCTGTTTCGACCACATTAAAGTAACCATGTTGCTTGGCAAGTTGTTTGAACGGTTCGGTAGTATCTGGTCCTTGGGTGCAATATAAATCAAAGCATTGACGAATATTGAAATGGTCATTGTTACCGCGTCGATTTAACTTACCCGCGTTAAAACCATGGAACACCGCCACTTTAACGCCTGGGAAAAAGCGCGGTACCGTATTACCAGGAACAAATACCGCATCTGGGTTAAATGCTTTTACCGCATCAACTGATTTAAGTACCTGCTCATCTTCTTTTAAATAGTTCGCGTTAACTTCATTCCCCCACAAGAACCAAGCAACCTCGCCACCGCGGCGCCAAATTTCTTGTTGTAACGGGCGTAAAATCGCATAACTGTAATTTTGAGAGATAAAGAAAAGGTACTTACGCATAAATAATCCGTTGTGTTAAAGGCGCAAACAGCGCCCCGTTTATTTTTATAGTAGAGCGAACTTAACCACAAATAGAATAGATAACACCCAAACACTAATGCTCACTTCTTCGGCACGATTGCACATTACTTTTACTGCTGTGTAAGCAATAAAACCTAATGCAATACCGTGCGCTATCGAAAACGTAAGCGGTGTCATTAATAATACAACTGCCACAGGCACGGCTTCTGTCATATCATCCCAATCAACCAGCTTTAAGTTTTGTAACATTAATACCGCAACATATAAAATTGCGCCAGCTGTGGCGTAAGCCGGTACCATGGCCGCAAGCGGTGCAAAGAACAGCATTAATAAAAAGCAGATACCAACAACAACTGCTGTTAAACCTGTTTTGCCTCCAACCGATACCCCGGCAACAGACTCAATATAAGAAGTCGTTGTTGATGTACCTAACGTTGCGCCCGCGATCGTTGCGCAGCTATCTGCACTAAGGGCACGGCCCATGCGTGGAATATTGCCTCTTTCATCTGCAATTCCCGCTTTTTGTGACACCGCAACAAGTGTGCCTGAGGTATCAAATAAATCGACAAAAAGGAAAGCAAAAATCACACTAAGCATTGATAGCTCTAGTGCGCTGGCAAAGTCTAGTTCCATCCAGGTCGGTGCAAGTGATGGTGGCATTGAAACAATGCCGTTGTATTCAACTAAACCAAGAGCTAACGCGATAGCGGTAACACCTAAAATACTAAACAGCACACCACTTTTAATATCTCGGTATAAAAGCGCAGCGATAAAAAAGAAACTAATAATTGCAAGTAACGGGCCCGCTTGGGTTATATCACCAAGTTGTACCAGGGTTGCAGGGCTTGCCACAATAATACCCGAGTTTTTAAGGGCGATTAACGCTAAGAATGCACCAATACCGGTGGCAATTGCGCGCTTTAAAACAAGAGGAATGGCATTAATAATCCACTCACGCACTTTAAATAAACTTAAAAGTAAAAAGATAATGCCAGAGAAAAATACCGCGGCAAGTGCACTTTGCCAGCTGTAGCCCATACCTAGCACTACGCCATATGTGAAAAATGCGTTAAGCCCCATGCCTGGTGCCAATGCGATTGGGTAATTGGCCCAAAATCCCATAATAAAACAACCAATTGCTGCGGCTAAACAGGTGGCTACAAATGCTGCGCCTTGGTCTATGCCTGCCTCGGTTAACATTGCAGGGTTTACAAATACTATGTACACCATAGTGACAAATGTGGTGATGCCAGCGATCACTTCACGTTTAACCGTACTGCCCTGTTGGTTAATTTTAAAAAGTTGCTCAAACATGATTTCGTTACTGTGTCTTAAGGGGGCGATGATCATACCAGTGACACAGCAAAAATTAAATTTTTAAGTCATTTCGAAATGAAATTAAGTGAAAAAAACAAAAGCTTCTAAACTTAGGGTAATTCATCACGCTTAGATTAAGATAAACGTTCACCACGCAAAGCAATTTTAAACGTGTTACACCACACATGCTTTTTTAAAACACGTTTTAATCGGAACGTTTCTAACAAAGTTATTAACCTTGTCTTAGGTTAATTGACAATAAGGAAGCATATGCCCGACGAAAATAAATCCGTTGATGTAGATTCGTTAACTATAGAGGAAGTAGAACATCTTATTCTTTCTACCTTACTTGCTATAAAAAAAGAACTGACACAAAAAGCACACACTATTGTAGAGCAAGATGCCGAACGTTTGTTTGCAACTTCAGTCACTATGTCAAAAGCCAAAAATGATGTTGGAGCTGCCAAATATATGCGTTTCGCAGCCCTGCAAGGTCATGTAAAAGCGCAGTTTTATTTAGGCATGATGTTCGCAAAAGGCGCCGGACTACCACAAAGCGTGTATCACGCATATACCTGGTTATACCTAGCTGAAAGCCAAGGCTCGATAGAAGCCGTAGAGGCAATTGGTAAGCTTCAGCCGCTACTTCAAGCTAAACAAATCACCGATGCAAAAAAACAAGCTGCTGATTTATATCAAAATATTAATGACGCAATAATCCAATCTGAAAAAATTGTGTAAAAAATAACAAAAAGTGCTTGAAACAAAATACTGTATAAACTACTGTATAGATAAATCCACTGTATATTTAAACAGGTATCGTTATGTTACAAGCTCAACACCTTTCATCACAGCACGCTGTACAGGTTTCAACACAAGATACAGACAAGCTGAAAGTTATTAATGTGCAAGATGACATTCAAGAAACATTGGCACTTATTGAAATACTGCAAAAGCATACCTGCGAAAATAAATGGACACTGCTGCTTGCACCCGATGCAGTTCCAAGTAAAACCCTGTTAGAAAGTTTATCTATCGACCACAGCAAACTGCTTATTATTCGCCAGC
Source organism: Pseudoalteromonas sp. MMG024 (assembly GCF_021654175.1). Classification (NCBI taxonomy): domain Bacteria; kingdom Pseudomonadati; phylum Pseudomonadota; class Gammaproteobacteria; order Alteromonadales; family Pseudoalteromonadaceae; genus Pseudoalteromonas; species Pseudoalteromonas sp. MMG024. Next base: position 150,884 of record NZ_JAKFZO010000001.1, on the reverse strand, counting down.
GTCATCTTATTAATGTTGAATACGTGGTTAATTCGGCGTTAAAAAATGGCAATTTTGGCGCAGTGGTATCGTGGACAAATATGCTTGATGAAGTAACGCTTAGTTCACTCTATGCAAACCAAACAGAGTTTAATGGCTATTTTTACCACTTTGCAGCTAGCAAAGGTGTGACGGCAAACCCTACTCTCTGTTAAAATACTGGTTTTGAAAAACGAAATCTATTTATGTGTTACTGTGGAACAGCACAAGCATTTGAGCAATGTTGTGCACCCATCATCAATGGTGAAAAAAAAGCAGATAATGCTGAGCAGCTAATGCGCTCTCGCTATTCTGCATACTGTGTAAATAACAGTGAGTATATTCATAACACCTATGCATTGGCTAAACGTGCCGAAAACAGTGTTAGAGAAATAAAGTTATTTGCTGAACTTGCTGATTTTGTAAAACTTACGGTGAATAGTTTTGATGAACAAGGCGATTCAGCCCAAGTGCATTTTAAAGCAGAGTATATTTGCGACGGCTACTACTGCCAGCTTGAGGAAGTATCTAACTTTATTATTGAAGAAGAACAATGGCGCTATTTAGATGGCACCCTTACCCCTCATAACGAAACTAAGCTGGGCAGAAACGATACTTGCCCGTGTGGTAGTGGTAAAAAGTTTAAAAAGTGTCATGGTAGCTAAGTAGCACTTAATCACTTTTTAAATGTATATAGTCTTAGTCTAAACAACATTGTCGTAGCCTATCACTAAGATTAAGACGTTGACTGAAAGTTTTAATAGGGTGCCCCAGTTAGATAAAACACCCTATTTCTCAATACCCATCTACCAATACCAAATTACCCATTCTTTTAGATATATTCAGATAATGCACATGGATGATAATTAGCCAGTTCCACGATAAGTTTTATGCCATTTTTTCCGTATAGCTTTTCCTCTTAGCTTTTCTTCAAAGCTAAACTACGAACAAAAACCAAAGTATTTAGCACACAAGCTAAGCCACTACCTGACCAACGACCACTCGCACAACGCATTTTGAAAAAAAGACACAAACCCGTCAAATATATATTTAATGGCAAGCACGCTATTAACTAGCACTATTTATACAAAGATTAACGTTACGAAGTAATGATTCAGTAAGTATTTAACAAAAGCGTCCTTTGAGCCGCTACGGCCCTCTTTACTAAGCGACAGAAGCGAAGCTGTACTCTTGGCTTTTTTCAATACTTTGATAGAAATTGTCGATATCCATTTCGTTATTCTTAAGCCCAACTTGTTTAGCGCTGTGTAACTTCTTTTGCACCGCAGGCGGGCAATTATCAACAACTAAGGGCGGAATGTAGTTTTTATCATTCTTACAAGTGAAAGGTTCAGGCTTTAAACATTCATTAAATTGAATCGCGATTAATCCTTGGTTTTCTAACAATGTGCGATTGTGTTCGCCAAGCAAGCCGTTAAACGGTTCACTTGCTAATGGCTTTTTCGGGCCTGCTGCGACCTTAGCGTATGAAAGAACTGGATCAATAGTCGGTGACTTTTCGCTTTTTATTAGCTGAAATTGCGAAAACTCCGTCGCGTCATTGCTTATTAAAGAAAGTAAAAGTGCAAAATCAGAATGGCGCTGCTCTTTAACACTGTGAGAAAGTTGCTCTCCAAGTTGCGCTTCATGTGTGATGATTTGTTCGATTTGCATCTTTAATAGTCAATCTGATTAATAACAAAGCTGTTATCGACAAAATTCAAAAAAACTTTAGCTTTAACCTTTACTTAATTTTTTAGTTTGTTAATATTAGCCTCGTTCTCGTGGAGGGGTTCCCGAGCGGCCAAAGGGATCAGACTGTAAATCTGACGGCATTGCCTTCGATGGTTCGAATCCGTCCCCCTCCACCACTTCTCTTTTATTCCAAATTCCAAATTCCAAATTCCAAATTCCAAATTCCAAATTCCAAATTCCAAATTCCAAATTCCAAATTCCAAATTCCAAATTCCAAAAAGTGAAATACTATCTAGTGCTAAGTCAAACTATTTATTTTATTGATACTCACTTAGCGATTAATTACATACCTCTATAATTTAAATCTCAACACGCAAAATACACTGACCTACTCGTTATCAAAAATGCGTATATTCACAGCACGTAATTTAGCGCTTTATTACGTTAAGAAATAATCGAACGTCACTGCCTAACATAAATTATTCTTCTCCAAGTAAACAAATTAACTTGTGTCCCTATCTGTCACGAACATCAAATATGAATAACAAAAATGCTTTTTGCGGTTACTTTGAGTGGTTTTGTATGAAATTTAGCAGTTATGATTGGATTTTGAGCGGTTGGCCACTTTTTTATAAAAAGTGCTTTACAGTAAGATAAAGCTTCACTAATATTGCGCCTACTTCAGTGGAGGGGTTCCCGAGCGGCCAAAGGGATCAGACTGTAAATCTGACGGCATTGCCTTCGATGGTTCGAATCCGTCCCCCTCCACCACTTTCTTTCTGAAGCTCATCTAAATCTACTCAAGTTTAAATATATCCAATCTATATCCGTTTTCTTTAAGCCAGTTTTCAGCTTTTCGATAATCTGGATAAATACTCTCAACCGTCTGCCAAAACCTACGGCTATGATCCATCACTTTTAAATGCGCTACCTCGTGTGCAACAACATATTCAATTACCCATAATGGCGCACTTACTAGCTGTAAATTAAATTGTAATCGTCGTTTCGAATCACATGCGCCCCACTGACTGCGCACATGTTTAACACTCACGCTATGAAATGACGCGTTGATTTGTTTTGCCAATCGCTGCGCCTTAGCGCTGCAATAATCAGTCAGTTTGTCTTTTGCAAAATCAGCGATTAATGCCAGCTGCTTATCACTTACATTTTTTACCCGTCGCGATGTATTAATAGACAGTACCCCGTCAACTAATTCAACGTTACTTTTTACCTGCCCTTCAACAAATGCTAAATTAACTTCATCACCTAACATATTGAGAGTCTTTTGCGTTAATACCGACGCTGCATCGACACGTTTAATCTGCTTTTCTAAGTGTTTATTAATCCAACCTTGTTTTTGCATTAACCACTGTTCAATAAAGTCGTGTTTTAAATGCATAGGGGCATAAACAAACACTTCTTTTGCTTTAATTTTTATGGCGAGTGTTTTACGATTTTTACTGCGTTTTAACTGATATTTGATCGACATTATTTCCTATTGTGGTTAACTTGCTATAGTTATAAGAATCTAGCGCTAATCTGTATATAAATGAGTCAAAACAGCGAAAACCCACTCAAAGATAAGTCCATTTTAATTATTGATGACCAGAAATCATTCCAACAACTGCTTAAAGGTATGTTGATACAACTGGGTGCCAATAATGTCTCATTTTACGATTCCGGCGAAGCCGCGCTTAATAAAATTGACAAAGATTCTGTTGATATTGTGTTTATTGATTATAACCTTGGACAAGGCCGAAATGGTAAACAGTTTTTAGAAGAGCTTAAGTATTTAAACAAATTATCTCGCCACAGTATTTCCATTTTAGTTACAGGAGAAAGTACTCGCTCGGTTGTTTTGTCGGTACTTGAAATTGAGCCTGACGATTATTTAATTAAGCCGTTTTCAAGTGGCATGTTAAAAACACGCTTAAGTAAACTCTCCAATAAAAAGAAGCTATTTTTTGACGCGAATCAGGCTATTGAAGACGGCCAACTAGAAGCCGCAGTGCAAATTTACTTAAAAATAGCCAAAGATAGGCCGCGTAATGCCCAATTTTGTTATAAACGTGTCTGTCAGATCTACTTTGACTTAGGGCAATACCAAAATGCCTGTGAATTACTCGGTAATATTTTAGCAACAGCACGGCCCACTTGGGCGCTAACTTATATGGCGCAAACTTGCATGTTTTTGGCGCAATACGACAAAGCAATTCGTATTTGTGACGAATTACTCGGGCAAAACCGCTTTAATATCGACGCCTTAGATATTAAAGCCTTATGTTTAAACCATATTGATCAAGGGAAAGAATCACTTTTCCTTATCGAGCAAAGTTGTAATATTTCACCGCATTCATTTGCAAGGCAAAAAACCTTCGCTGAAATCGCACAAGTTAACAACGATCTTGAGGCGCTTATTAAAGCCCACGGCACCCTGCTTGCCATGTCCAAAGGCACCGCATTTGCCCATATTGATTATCAGTTTAACTACATTCGCGCTATGTTCAGTCAACTCCATTTGGCTAACTCAAAAGAAGAAAAAGCTGACCTAAGTAATCAAATTAAAGGGAGTTTACGTCAAGCACAAAACGACCGTACCATTACAGAGCAACATGCATTGTTTAACGAGTTTAATGCTTTTTGCCAAGCGCGATTAAGTGTCAGTGAAGGCAACTTTTTAGATGCTAAAAAAATGATAGCGCCTTATATTGCCGAACAATCATTAAGTAGCTCGGTATTACCTGATTCTGTTATGGCACTGTTTGATTTAGGTGAGTTTGACGATGCCAACGCGCAGCTTGAAAAATACAAAGGGCTGAACGAATGCGATGGGCAAACCCTTAAACAATTACAAGAGCGTAACGAATCGCTTGCAAATCATCAGACCGAGTTTGAGCAGCATAATGTACGGGGTATTGAGCTCTATAAAAAAGGCGATTTTCAAAACGCTATTGAGCAATTTGAAATGGCGCTTAAATACGCCCCCATGAATACGGGGAGCGCACTTAACTTACTGCAAGCCCTATTACAGCTTTTGCCTCGTGCAAATCAAGCAGCCGATGTTATTTTGGAAAAATGTCGTAGTAATTTCCGCTTGGTTGAAGGCATGGCACTACCTCGTCAACACGCTAAACGTTTTGAAGATCTTAAGTTTGAATACAACAAGTTAGCTAAACTTTATTCGCAATCAAATTAGCAAAACCTTCGCTAAGTGCTAGGCTTAAAGAATTCAATATCTGATATTTTTGATCTATGAGCAATGCACCAAAATGTAAATATGTATCGCCCGAAAACGAGCAATGTCGTGAGCTTGATATGGGTGGCGGCTATTGTTTTTGGCACGACCAAAAATACGATAAAAGTGGCTTAGCATTAACTGAAAAATTAGAGCGCTATGCCAAGCGCGGCGGTTTATTAAAAGGCTTACAGCTAAAACGAGCCGACCTTACCGGACTTAACCTAGTCAATCACCACGGTGAAGATTTCGACCTATCTTACAGCAACTTTTATCGCGCAAATATGCAAAACGCGCATCTTTACAACACCTGTATTCGAGATGCCTCACTGATGAAAGCCGATTTACGTGATGCTAACTTGCATTGCGCCAAATTAGAGGGAACAAACCTGCTTGGCATTAAACTAGTCGGTGCACGTATCGATAATATGAAATTAGGCCACACCTTATTACAAGAAAATCTTGCGCGAAAAGCTGAAAAAGAAAACGATAGTGACAAAGCACTGGATTATTTTGAACAATCTGAAGAAATCTATCGCGATCTTCGAAATGCCGCAGAGAATCAAGGACTATTAGAGCTATCAGGCAAGTTTAATCATAAAGTACTGATAATGCGCAGGCATCAATACCCGAAATTTTCAAAGCATCGCATTGCGTCTAAGTTTTTCGATATACTTTGCGGCTATGGCGAACGCCCTGTGAACGTTATTTTCTTTTCGATGATGCTGATTCTGCTGTGTGCACTAGGTTACTTCACATTTGGCGTAAACTTTAACGGCGACACAATTCAGTTCAGTTCAACGCAAAACACGCAAGAAAATTTAATGGCGCTGGTAAACAGCCTCTACTTTAGCGTAGTGACCTTTACAACCTTAGGATACGGTGACATAACGCCCCTTGGCTATTCCCGATTTATTGCCGCTGTCGAAGCTTTTTGCGGTAGCTTCTCTCTAGCCCTGTTTGTGGTAGTTTTCGTTAAGAAAATGACGCGTTAGCGTGAACACCCTTAACGAAAACTCAAACCATTAACCCGAGTATTAACGTCATATTCGTCTTGCTAATTGATGTTGCCAATAATAAACAACATCATGAATACCATTGAAAGTAATCGAAAAAAGAACAACTGCCCTTTTAAGCTGCGTACCTGTTTAGACGTTTTAAAAACTTTTAACTCTAATGCTTTACAATATTCACGACTAATCATAATAGAACCCTCATAGTAGTATCGGTGTTATACCAACATACCTGTTTGGCACACTTAGTTAGATTATGCATAATCGTTACCAAGTTTTAATGTACCTTCGTGTTCCTTTTTACCCTCGCTCCTAACTTGCTATCGACCTATCCGATAAAACTTTAAACGATATTTACCGTTTACCTTACTGTGCGACTTACTATCAAAAAAGTAGGTCATAAGTTGCAAGCTCAAGTTAAAGCCTGCGCTTTTTCTATCTAGAATTTACTACATTGAAAACGCGCATACAGACCAGAGTATCGCGATACGGTGCATGCCATGGCGCGCTCTAATCCGCCCGCTAACGATACCAATTCAAACGATTCTTTCGCACGCGTAATACCGGTGTATACCAACTGCCGATTAAGCACCGGTGAATTAACCGATAGTAACATAGAAACATGTTTAAATTCAGAGCCTTGCGATTTATGAATTGTCATCGCATAGACAGTATCAAATTGCGGTAAACGAGTTGTTGAAATCACGCGTTCAGCACCTTGGTCGTCAATAAAGCTCGCCATCAATCGACCGTTTTCGTCTTCGATAATAATGCCAATATCACCGTTAAATAAATTAAGCTGGTAATTGTTTTCGCTGATCATAATTGGCATACCAATATAAAAATTACCGGTGCGTTTAATTAACTGCTGCTGGCTAAGCTGTTTTTCGATTTTCATATTGAGCTCGTTGGTACCATACGGCCCAACACGCGTTGCACACAGGACTTGGTAGTTTGCAAACGCTAAATGAATGTCGCGAATGCTATCGCCATTGTGTATTGCTGCAATATAATGGCTGTAGTGCTCGACTGCGCGGTCAATAAATCCCTTAAAATCAGTTTCAAGCGAACTAAACATCAAATCTGTGCTGTTTGAGTGATATACCTCATTCAAAGCATTCAAATCATTGCTATTGACCGCTTTTGCCAATCGCCCGATACCACTATCGATTTTAAAACGGTGACTAACTTGCAAATAAGCAAGGTTATCATTGAGCTCATAAGAGGTTGGTTTTGCCGCATTCATTGGCATATTAAGTAGCTGCGCGAGAGTTTTCGCTGTCTCTGGTGTGTAATTATGATCGTTACCTAACGTTAACGGGCGACATAAATCTGACAGTACATTACCCGTATCAACCGACGATAATTGGTCTTTATCACCTAATAAAATAACCCGCGCATGACTTGGTAATGCATCAAATAGTTTAGCTAACATGGCTAAATCAACCATCGAGGCTTCATCTAAAATCACTAAGTCCACGTCGAGCGGGTTTTGTCGATTGTGGCGAAACTTGTTAGATAAATGGATCACTCCCAACAAACGGTGCAAGGTTTGTGCTGTGTCTGGAATATGCTTTGCAATTTGCGAATCAATATTCAAGTGTTGCTTTGCACCGGCAATCGATTCACTCAGTCTCGCCGCTGCTTTGCCCGTTGGCGCAACAAGGTGCACTTTTAGTGGTACCTTGCTGTAGAGTGATTGTAGAATTGCCAACAATTTAGTTACTGTGGTGGTTTTACCTGTGCCCGGTCCACCAGAAATAATGCAAAAACGTTTTAAGCAGGCTACGGCGCAGGCCACTTTTTGCCAATCAAGGGCCCCTGAGTTTTTAAAATAATGCGACAATAAATTACCCAACTCAGTTAAATCGAGGTTAGTGGCAAGGGCATTTCTCGCCTTTACCGCCTCTACAAATTCACGCTCATAATCATCATAGCGAGCAAAATACAGGTGTTTTGCAAACAAACGAAGTGGCTGTTGCTCCCCTACGCTGTGGTGTGCTTGCAAAAGCGCACTAAAGTCATCATCACTTGTAAATGGCGACTGTTTTTTACCATATTCAGTGAGAGCAAGATTAAACGGGTCTTCTTTATCAATGCTTTCAAGCGGTAAACATGAATGCTGAGAGCGCACAGCACGGCTTAATAACAGCACAAGGTAAAACACTTTAGAATCGACTTCAGGTACTAAGATAGTTGCCAAGTTAACATCAAACTGATCGATTTTGTCATATTCAATAAGTAGTTCACGCATTGAATGTCCCCTTATCAAATAAGCTGTCTAATACAAGCACTTGCTCAACATCCGGTGCTTTGTAATACACGCCATTACCCGTTGGCATACCGCGCATAAATAAGTAAAGGCTGCCCCCTAAATGGGTGTGAATGTCGTAATTAGCAATGCGTTGTTTTAACAAACGGTGTAACGCTACTGTGTAGAGTAAATATTGCAAATGATAGTGATGTGAACTCATCACCGTTTCCATATTGTCTTGATTGTAGTCCTCGCCGCTATCACCTAAATAATTCGACTTATAATCGAGCACATAGTAACGGCCATCAAAACAAAAGATTAAATCGATGAAACCTTTCAGCATACCGCTTATGGTGGCGCTTGTAAGCGGTGTAAAATGGTCGCGACTCTGTGTTAACAAAATATCGTTAAGTTTACGGGTCACTAATTCGTTTACTGGCAGCATAAACTCCATTTCGATTAGGCACTGCGTCATATCTAACTGTTCCATTGATATGGCAAGTGGCGCTAGTGGCTTAGCTAATAACTGTTTAATCCAGTTTTCAACAACCTCCTGCCAACTATCATCTATTTGATATGCGAGTAACTGCTTTTCCACAACATCTGCAAGTGGTTCTTTTTGCTCAAAAACTGGCTGTTCAGCAGCGTTAAAATCAATTTCTTCCATAATGGCGTGTAAGCAACTACCGGCATTGGCGCCTTTTGGAAAACTAAACTCATTTTGTACGATTGCAGTAGTGCTCTCCTGCCAATCGAGTAAATGCATTTCATCATTGGCACCTTGTTTGTAATCAAATGAGCTGCTATCGCCATGAGACGACTTAGTTAATGATGAAAAACTCGAAAGTCGCCATTGGTTTGGTACGCTTTTCGTTTTTTGCTTAACCAATAATTGATCAAACGTGGTGGCTGCTTGAGGTAACACTACGGGCGATTCTGGTGCACTATAAAGTGACGCGCTTAAACCACTATGGCTATCGCAAAATCCGCGCAATTGGCTATACCAGTCATGCCCCGTATCAATATCATCTTTATCAAGTAGCAAATGCCCTAAAGGCGTTTTTGCAATACCAGGGGTTTTGCTGCGGCCATCTTTACAGTTGTATAAACCCACCACTAAGTAATGTACTGCACGCGTTAGCGCAACATATAAAAGGCGCAAGTCCTCAGCAAGGCTTTCTTTACTTGCTAGCGTTTTCGCGTCATCGTCGGGCGCTAAATCATAAATAAGTGTGCCATCGTCTTTATGATAAACCGCATCGTTATTTTCTCTAAAGCTTGCAACAAACGGCATATACACAACAGGGTATTCCAGCCCTTTTGAGCCGTGCATGGTTACAATGTTCACCAGTTGTTGATCGGTTTCTAGACGCAGTTGCGAACCTTCCGCCGCGAATTTAGTAATTTGATCATAAAGCCAATGCAGCAAACGATGATAACTGTTCAGCGCCAGCTGTTTTTGCTGTAATAATTCACCTAAATGACGAATATCCGTTAGCAAGCGTGGTACATCCCAGCCTTTTTGCTGCCAACGACTCGGAAGCGCATTTAACTCGACCAGTGATTCAATCACCGCCATTACACCTTTTTGTTGTAGCAACAATTTTAGTTCGGCAAAGTGTTCTAAGGTTTCTTCCCATGCATTGGTATTTTTCGTTAATTCATGCACTTGTGAATAATTTAGCGCAAACAGTGGCCCCACTAAAACGCCGCGAAAAATCGCTTCATTGTAGGGGGTAATAAGCGCAGAAAGAAAGGTCAATAAATGACTCGCTAGTGGCGTTTCAAACACACTATCGCGCGATAAAAACACACTGGCAACGCCACATTTATAAAGAGCGCTTTTAATTGAATTTGCTTGGTTGCGATCCCTGACGAGTACCGCGATATCGCTTGCCTTTAACGCGTCACCTTCCAATTTGGCACGTCCCGCTGCGGCATCAATTAATAGCTCGGCAATTTGCGAGGCGCAAATGTTAGCAAGGTGATTATCCCCTTGTCCTTTCGCCACGGTGTCATCGAGTTCATCGAAGACACAAAAATGAATACCCGACTTACTTTCTTCGTTAACAAATAATCCCGACTCGCTGCTTTTACCAAACGCCTTTACTTTGCCAAATGGAATGTCTTTATTAAAAATAAAACTATCGTCTTTGTTAGCGAAAATACTGTTTACACCATCAACAATTTGCTGCGATGAGCGATAGTTAGTATCCAGTGTGTAATGACTTTCTAACGGTACTTGGCGCTTGGCGTCAATGTAGGTAAAAATATCAGCGCCGCGAAATCCATAAATAGCTTGCTTAGGATCGCCAATCATAATCAATGCGTTGTCGTTATGTGATACGCTGTTATTGTTTAAATAAATATTGGCGAATATACCGTATTGAATAGGATCGGTATCTTGGAATTCATCGATTAGTGCGACGGGGTACTGGCTTAAAATTGCATTCGCCAGCTCGCCACTTGTGTTAGTTTCAAGCGCTAAACTTAAATTTTGTAATAAATCATCCGGATTAATCAACTGATGCTTTTGTTTTTCACTCAGTAACCAATCAACAAGGTAGTGATACGCACTAATTAAAATAGACACTGGCAATGCTGCTTCGGCCTGTGCTTTTAGCGTTGCCGCTTCATCAAATAAGGTTGCAAGTTGATGGCTAACCGGTGTTTTATCTTTTAAATAATTGCCTTTATCTGCAAATGCTTGTTCACCCCAGATTTCAAACGAACGTTTTGATGCGCCTTCAAAAATGACCTCATCACTTTGGCAATAGGCATTTAATAATCCTAAGTTTTTGCTGCTCGCAATGGGCTTTGATTTTTTAAACGGCGTGTTTTCAATAAAGCCGATAAACTCTTGCGCTAAGATCTGCTGTTTAAGCGTACTTGTAGTCTCATAAAGCGCCGCCTGTAACGAAAGCGCTTGCTCAAATGTATAATGCGGCGTAATTTCAACGCCTGTGCGGCTCAATAATCCAAATAAATTTTTAAGCAATACATCCGGTGATGAAAAACAGCTGGTTACCGCCGCGTAGCTTTGCTTTTCAAGTGGAAAAACAAACTGACGCCAAAAATCTTTAATCGCGGTCTCAAGCAATTCACTCTGATCCATAATAAACTGCAAATTAAATGCCATTCCTGATTCAAACGCATGTTGTTTCAGCATACGTTGACAAAAACCATGAATCGTAAAAATGGCGGCATCATCGAGCGATTTAACTGCGCTGTCGATTTGATAAAACGCACTGTGGCTATCATCTATTTGACTTACTAACTCGTTAACTACCTGATCGTTGGTTTCTTTACCCAGTAGTGTGTCACGCAAGGTAATTAAACGCTGCCTTACCCTGTCTTTAATTTCCGCGGTAGCTGCTTCGGTAAACGTTACAACTAAAATCTGTTCAATACTGAGCGGCGTTGTACGTTTGCCCTCTTGAGTAAAGCCAAGTAGTAAACGTAAATATAGTGCTGTGATGGTATACGTTTTACCGGTACCCGCGCTTGCCTCAATTAAGTTTGCGCCGCACAGCGGCATCGCCATAGGTTTAAGATTTTGCATATTTATGCTCCGTAATAATGGCGTCTATCGGTGCAAGATAGGTTTCGGTTAATTCAATAAACTCTGCAGCGACACTTTCTAGGGAGGTAAAATCAAGTGCAATATACGGGTCACTCAATTCGTTTTGACCAACAAACGAGGCGCCTGAAAACGTGTTTTCTGCCGCGGCAAAATCGCGTTTTTGCAAATAGCTAAATCCAGTCGTCGCAAACAATGGCAACGGCCGAGTAAACATACTGAGATACAGCTCGCCCCATTTTTCAAGCTGAGTTAATGCCTCGTCTTGGTTCAGTTGCTGGTATTCAATATAGCCATCAAGGGATAAAAACACGGTGCTATTTACGTCACCACTGGCTGAGCCCGCTAGGTGATATAAATACCCAGCAATTTTATCTTTTGCTTTTAATTTAGCTGTAGGACGATACAAATATTGCGTCGCCAACGATACAGGTTTTAATGCACCACTTATTCTCAGCATTGATAGTGACAAATCAACACGTTTTGGCTCAATAGGTGTTTCATCACCTGTGATAATCTGATGGCGTTTTAACTCCATCAACAAAGGCTCCGCAGTATTCACCATGTTATCAAACGCCAGTTCGGCACCCGCTCCTTGTGGTAAATCGCCCCTTGCAATAATTGCCGCTAAATTAGGCGCATTACTGAGATAATCGCGCTCGACAATTTCTTGCAAATAGCGATAACGCGTTAAACCGTCTAAGGCAAAGGTTTCGTCATCTTGATTATTAAATTGATAGTCACCTAATCGTGCACCAATGGTGGAGCGATAAAACGATTGCTGTGGTGCAAGTAATTGCTGAATAAACAGCGCTAAATCAACCTGTGTGTCGATATCTGCAACTAACGGTTCGTTTTGACCCGTTGCTAGCGTTTGCTTTGGCAACCAAATCGGGTTATAGCTTTGCAGGTTCGATTGTTGATAATACGCAGGATTAAACGGCTGTAAGTAGTGGCTAACCGTTAATGATTCAATAAGTTTACCCTTATCGTGCTCAAACACACGGGATAAATAGTCTGTTAGTTCACTGACTAAAACACTCGGTAAACGCTCCGAATTATCCACACACGAATTACCGATATAGCTCAAATATACATGTTCACGGGCACTTAAAATTGCTTCTAAAAACAAGTAACGGTCGTCCATTTTACGTGAACGGTCACCTTTTTGTGGTTTGCTGTGCTGAAGTAAATCAAAACCCAGAGGCTGCACACTGCGCGGATAATCGCCATCATTTAACCCTAAAATACACACCACTTTAAAGGGCACTGCACGCATTGGCATTAGAGTACAAAAGTTTACTTGGCCCATAAAAAAGCGCTGGCCAACCCCTTTTTGCATCAGTTGCTGCTTTAGAATATGCACCATGAGCACTTGCGATACCGCGCCTGTATGATCATAGTTTTCAAAGTGCTGTAAAACGTGTTCGAGCGCTTTTTGCACATAGCCTAAGTCGTTATTTTGACTTACATCACTTGCGTAAAAGCGCATTGTAAGTTGTTGCAATTGCTTTACTTTATCAGCTAAGTTGCCACTGGTTTTTAACTCTTTTTGCGTTTGTTCAAGTGCATCAAAAAAACGAATTAATTTAGCTAGCGTTTCAACCGCCATGCCTTCAACCTGATCGGCGGCAAATAACTGATTAAATTCGGTGTTTTCGTCTTTGCTGGCAAACCCCAGTATTAAGCGCGATAATCCCTGTCGCCAACTATTAATAGCAATTTTCGGTTGGTTAAATTCGCCTTTATGTTCGCCATCAATGCCCCAGCGAATATTAACCTGCTCTAACCAATAGCCTATTTGATTGAGTTCTTCGCTCGAAATTTCAAACTTTGCTGAGATTTCGTCAACTTGTAATAAGTCCAGAATATCAGATACATAAAAACGGCAAGCGCCTAAATCGGCGAGTTTGATAAAGCTGTTTACGATTGGCTTTTCTTGCTCAACACCTAAGTCAGAAATCGCAAATGGAATGTAACGGTTGTCTTTTGCACTGCCAAATACCGCTTCAATATATGGGCTGTACTGTCCCGAATCAGGCATCATCACAATAATATCGCGCGGTGATAAGCTATCGTCAGCACTAAATAAGTTCAACAAATGGTCGTGCAGCGCTTCTACTTCTCTAAGTGCATTATGGCAGCGCGCAAACTGAAATGACGAATAGCCTTTGTTTTCACTATAAGTTAACTTGCCTTCATCTGATACGAACCAAGTTGGATCACTAGCAAGCGGCACGCCTTTAAACGCTAATTCAAAAATTTCCTGTTGTAATTGACCCAGTAAATTCTCATCGAACGCTTCAATAAATATATCAGTCCACTGTGCATCTAATTCCACCAGCTGCTCTAAATATTCGCGCCCTAGTTTACCCCATGATGCCAAAAGTGGATTACCTACAATGTAATAATCCTCGCCTTCGGCGTCTATATTTGGTTTAACGTCATAATTGGCATTAATTTTCGCTTTGGTTTTTTCATCAACCACATCTCCCCAATAGTGTTTACTTGGATTACACAAATAAATGTACACATCAATGTGCTCAGCTAATGCCTGAAATACTTCAAGTTGCTGGCTGGGAATGGCTGACAAGCCAAATATGTATAAATTTTGATGAGATAAATTAATTGCATTTTGGCTTAGGCATGCAATTAAATCTTGATGCAAATTCGCACGGTGATATGGGTTTTGCCCAAGTGTTTGCGTATGCTCAACTAGTTTTCGCCATAATATGGGCTGCCACGGTGCAATTGATACATCGACATCGGCAAGTTCGTCGTCACCCTGCTGCCAGGTCTCTAGCCAAGCTGGTCGATACATTAAATATTGGTCAAAGGCATCGGCAATTTTTTCGCACAAACTAAATAATCGCGTATCGTTATCGAGCGCAGTTTGCGTATCCACCAAGTACTGTTTTAACAGTGCAAATTCCGCTTGTTCTAAACAATTAGGCAAAATATTAAATAGCTTCCACGCCATGTTATTTTTGTTAAATGACGATTCTTGTGGCACATCTGACAACAAGTTTTGATACAAACGCCAAATATAACTTGAAGGCAACACATAATCGATTTGCCCTGTGACACCATGCTGCTCTGCAATCAACACCTTTAGCCACTGCGCCATACCGGGTGATTGCACCAATACTTGTTCTTTATCAAAAATGCTCGGATTGGGGCTGTGCATCAGCGACTGAGATAAGTGAAGCTGAAGCGCTTCCATACGGTTTGATTGAATAATATGCAGCATTTTAAGAACAAACTAACTAATTGGTTTACCTTATATTAATTTAAATAAAAGCGGCTGACTATGAAAGAGTAAAAAGCTAACGTGACACGCTTGTTTTTTGTTAGACTAGTGCGCACTAATCTCAGATGTGGATAACAAGGTGAACAATGAAAGTTATCAGTTTTAATATAAACGGCTTACGTGCTCGTTTACATCAACTACAAGCGATTATCGACAAGCATCAGCCTGACGTAATTGGCCTTCAAGAAATTAAAGTACATGATGAAGCTTTCCCTATCGAAGATGTTGAAGCGATGGGATATCACGTTGCATTTCATGGTCAAAAAGCCCATTACGGCGTGGCGGTTCTTACTAAACAAGCGCCAATCGCAATTGAAAAAGGCTTTCCGACCGATACTGAAGAATCGCAAAAACGCATGATTATTGCGACAGTAGCAGATAAAAACGGTAATCCGGTTAAAATTTTAAACGGCTACTTCCCTCAGGGTGACAACATTGCCCACGAAACTAAATTCCCATACAAACGTCAGTTCTATCTCGATTTAATGACTTATTTGGCAAGTCATGATCCTGAAGAGCAAATTATCGTTATGGGTGATATTAATATTTCACCGCTCGATTTAGATATCGGTATTGGTGAGCCTAATCGTAAACGTTGGCTAAAAACCGGTAAATGTTCATTCCAACCAGAAGAACGTGAATGGCTTGCTCGCCTGCTCGATTGGGGATTTGTTGATACCTTCAGAGCATTAACGCCAGACGCCACAGAAAAGTACTCGTGGTTTGACTACCGTTCTAAAGGGTTTGATGATAACCGCGGTCTGCGTATTGATGTTGTGCTAGCAACCAAAGCGCTTGCAGCAAAGTGCATCGAATCAGATATTGATTACGAGCTGCGCGGCATTGAAAAGCCATCAGATCACGCGCCAATTTGGGCAACATTTGATATTTAACCGAGTCAATTGGTAGGTAACCCTGTGCAATTTGATTTAGCTGAATTAACCTGTTTGTTGTTATTTGCAATTGCAGTGATTAAATCACTGAATGCGGCCACGCGTCATATTCTATTATCAAATCAAGTTGTGCAGCGAAGCGTGCTCGCCATCAGCCTAATGTTAGTTGGCTTTTGGTCACTCAAGGCTGGGCTTTATCCTGGTCTTGATATTCACGTTTTAGCACTGACCGGTGTAACGTTAACGCTTGGTCCTCGCCTTGCAATTCTCACTGCAGCGCTTAGCCATAGTTTACAGTTAGGCCTTGGTTTAGTGCCGTTTGAACAAATTGGCAGTTATGCCCTATTTACCTCGCTGTTGCCTATTTTGTTTAGCTACGCACTGTTTTTAATGTGCTACCAATACATTACTCGCCATTTATTTGTTTATATCTTTGTTAATAGCTTTTTAGGCGCTGGCCTTACCGCCGTGTTTCATATTGGCTTAATGACAGGCTATCATTATTTTTCTGGCCACTATGATTGGCAAACATTACTTGATAATTACACTTTTTTAGCAAGCCTCATCTGGTTTCCAGAAGCCACCATCAACGGCATGGCAATGACGGTGTTAATTATTTATCGCCCTCATTGGGTAAGAACCTTTTACGACAACGAGTATTTAGCGCGCTAAACCATATATTTTGAAAGAGCCGAGTTTATGGTGCACTAATCTCGTATCTGCTGGTGGTTTAAGGTTATAATCATGCGATTATTTATCGTGTAACCAGATCTAAATGTCTCAACTTTATTTTTGCCCTATGTGCCAGACGCCACTTGCCGATGACACACATCGTTTAATTTGCGCCAATAACCACAGTTTTGATAAAGCCAAAGAAGGTTATATCAACCTGCTGCCCGTGCAAAACAAAAAAAGTAAGGATCCGGGTGATAACAAAGAAATGGTTATAGCACGACGCGCGTTTTTAGCTCGTGGTCACTATAATTTTTTACGCGATGCAATTTGCCAACAGATTGAAACTCTGGCGAGTGACAGCACATTACTAGATGTTGGTTGTGGTGAAGGTTTTTATACCCACAAATTTGATGAATGTGAGAACGTAGCAACGACTTACGGGCTCGACATTTCAAAACCTGCGGTTAAATATGCTGCTAAGCGCTTTAAAAACTGCCATTTTAGTGTTGCTTCATCGTCGAATGCACCATTTAACGACGCGGTGTTTGATATTGTAACCAGTGTATTTTCACCACTATTTAGCGATGAATTAAATCGCCTTGTAAACGACAACGGCACACTAATTGTTGCAAGCCCAGGTGATAACCACTTAACTGAGTTAAAATCGATTATTTATGACGAAGTAAGGCCACATCAAGCAGTTGAAGCACCAACAGGCTTTAGCCTTCAAAGCCATACGTTACATACCGAAGTAGTTAGTTTAGAGCTCGATGCGTTAACTGAATTAATTAAAATGACACCATTTGCGTGGAAATTCCGCCCAGAGCATTGGCAATCTCTCAGCGAGAAAACACCTTTTACAGTAACCCTGTCGTTTTATGTAAGTGTGTTTAACAAAGGCAACGCTTAATCTTACAAGGCATTACGTGAATACAAAAAAGTGTCAGCTAAAGCCCTGACACTTTTTGGTTATCACAGGGTATTTAAAAAAGATCGCGCTTAAACGCATTATCCATTTTGTCGTACACCTCTTTAAGCAGATATGCCAAATCGCCGTAACGCGGTTTGGTAATTGATACTGGCGGCTCGACTCCGTGCTCAGTCATTTTGCCGTAAACCTCGCGAAACCACACCGCTTCTTGGGGTGGTAGCAAGGTATTGGCACGCTTACCTAACCAATACAAACCTTGCACTGGCATTGACAACAAAAATAAAGAAAAGGTTAACGCTTGCGGTAAATATTCAAGACTTAAAAAGTTTACCTGCACAAACACACTTAACACCGCAAGCAAAGGTACAACTTTAATGGCAAGCTTAGTTGCCTTTATGACACGAAACTCCAAAAATACAGCGCCTAATTTAGGCTCCAACGGCCATGTTTTGCTGTAGTGATGCCCATCAGAAATTTGCGCTAACATCGATTTTTGCATTACCACCTCGAAATTGCATTGAGTTTCTAGAATTACCTAACGAAAAAGTAAATTTTAGGGTAAAATTGCAACTAATAAAGTCAAGTATACCATAGTCTGAAATGACTGCCGAAAAATCTATTTAAGGAAACCATTAACTATGTCGCACAATGTGCTCGTATTAAATTGTGGAAGTTCAAGTTTAAAATTTGCCATTATCGATGCCACAACCGGCGCAGCAAGCCTAACCGGCTTAGCCGAGTGTTTATCACTTGATAATGCATCGCTAAGTTACAAACTTAACGGTGAAAAACATAAAATCGAATTACCAAAAGGGGCACAGCACGACACTGCCATTGCAGAAATCGTTAATCTAATTAAACAGCAAAACTTAAGTAGCAGCTTAATTGCGGTAGGCCATCGCGTCGTTCATGGCGGCGAAGCATTTACCGGCTCAGTTATCATTGATAGCGCTGTATTAAATAGCATCGAAAGTAATGTTGCCCTCGCACCACTTCACAATCCAGCTAATTTAATGGGTATTCGCGCGGCACAAGCGGCATTTGCAAACTTACCACAAGTTGCAGTGTTCGATACGGCATTCCACCAAACCATGGAAAAGCAAGCGTACTTATATGCGCTACCGCTTTCGCTATACAAAGAACACGGGGTGCGCCGTTACGGTTTCCACGGCACGAGCCACTTCTTTGTTGCTAATGAAGCCGCTAAATTAATTAATAAGCCAATTGGACAAAGCGCGATTATTACTGCGCACTTAGGCAATGGTTGCTCTGTTACAGCAGTTAAAAATGGCAAAAGCGTTGATACCAGTA
Organism: Pseudoalteromonas sp. MMG024; assembly: GCF_021654175.1. Taxonomy (NCBI): domain Bacteria; kingdom Pseudomonadati; phylum Pseudomonadota; class Gammaproteobacteria; order Alteromonadales; family Pseudoalteromonadaceae; genus Pseudoalteromonas; species Pseudoalteromonas sp. MMG024. The sequence goes on along the minus strand of NZ_JAKFZO010000001.1, from coordinate 131,969 downwards.
TGGGTTTAACACCGCTTGAAGGCCTTGTAATGGGAACGCGTTCAGGCGATTTAGACGCAGGTCTTTACAACTATTTATCAACCACACTTGACTATTCTAACAGCCAAATCGACGCATTACTTAATAAACAAAGTGGCTTACTTGGCTTAAGCGAACTTTCGAGCGATTGCCGAGAAATTGAAGAAGCAGCCGAGCAAAATCATGTACAAGCTAAGCTTGCTCTTGATGTATTTTGTTACCGCCTTGCTAAGTACATCGCGTCATACGTTGTACCATTAGGCCAACTTGATGCCATTGCTTTTACCGGTGGCATTGGCGAAAACTCATCGCTTATTCGTGAAAAAGTCATCCAATTACTGGCTTATTTTGCCTTTGAACTTGATAACGATGCCAACCTTGCAGCACGCTTCGGTAACAGCGGCGTAATCGCGTCAAATCCATTAGGTGCAAAAGTGCTTGTTGTGCCAACCAATGAAGAATGGGTTATCGCGATGGACGCACATAAGCTTGTGGAGGCACGCTAATGTCACACCGCATTATGCTTATTCCTGTATCAACGGGCGTTGGCCTTACCTCGGTTTCTGTGGGCTTAGTACGTGCCCTTGAAAAAAAATCGGTAAAAGTTAACTTTTTTAAACCTATTTCTCAGCCTCGCGGTAAAAAAACAGGGCCTGAGTTATCTACCGAAATCGTTAAAATTGGTTCAACCATTAACCCTGCGAAATCAATCGATTTACATACCGCGGAGCAAATGATTGGCGACGGTAAAACTGAAGTTTTACTTGAAGAAATTGTCGGTCGTTTTGAAAAACATGTTGGCAAAGATGATGTTGCGATTATTGAAGGTATGGTACCGACACGTAAGCAACCTTATGTTGGCCGCGTAAACCGTGAAATTGCACAAACCCTTGGTGCGCACATTGTATTTGTTTTAACGCCAAGCAATGATGACGTAGATGAAATTGAAGACCGTATTGAGCTAGCAGCAAGTTTATACGGTGGTGTTGAACACCCTCGCGTACTCGGCTGTATTTTCAATAAAGTAAATGCACCTCTGGATGAAGAAGGTAATATTCGCACTGACTTTATCGAGCCAAGTAATGATGAAAGCTTGCAAATTGAGCTTAATCGCATTGCATCGCTGCCACTATTTCGTAAAAAACCGTTTAAGTTATTGGGTTCGGTACCTTGGTACCAAGATTTAGTTGCGCCGCGCGTAATGGACTTAGCCAAGCACCTCAATGCCGAAATTTTAAATTACGGTGATATCGAGCATCGTCGTTTAAGAAGCGTTACATTCTGTGCACGTACCGTATCAAATATTCTTAACCACTTTTCACCGGGTGCATTATTAGTAACCCCGGGTGATCGCTCGGATGTGTTAGTTGCAGCCTGTTTGTCAGCAATGAATGGTACAAAAATTGGTGCGGTACTGTTAACCGGTGGCTTTAAACCTGAAGAACGCATTTTAAAGTTGTGCGAACAAGCGTTTGATACTGGCCTGCCAATTATTTGTACAGAAAATGACACTTGGCGCACCTCGATTCTACTACAAAGCTTTAACCTTGAAGTACCGGTAGACGATGAACAACGTATCGAAAAAGTAAAAGACCATAATGCCCGTCATATCGATAAAGACTGGTTAGAATCACTGACGCAAGGCGTTGCGCTAAATCGTAAAATGTCTCCGCCAGCGTTTCGTCATTTGCTGTCATCTACTGCGCGCTCGGCACAAAAAACCATTGTCTTACCTGAAGGTAACGAACCACGCACAATTAAAGCTGCGGCAATTTGCGGCGAGCGTAACATTGCCCGTACCGTTTTACTTGGTGACCGTGAAGAAATTGAACGTATTGCTGAGCAACAAGGTGTGCAGCTAAACGATAACGTTGAAATCCAAGATCCGAGCATTGTAAGACAAAACTACATTGCGCCTATGGTTGAGCTACGTAAACACAAAGGTTTAACAGAGGTTATTGCCGAAGAGCAACTGCAAGATAACGTCGTGTTAGGCACCATGATGCTTGCAGAGAATAAAGTTGATGGCCTTGTTTCGGGCGCGGTGCACACTACAGCCAATACAATTCGTCCGCCGCTACAGTTGATTAAAACAGCACCAAATAGCTCACTGGTATCATCCGTGTTCTTCATGCTTTTACCAGATCAAGTATTGGTTTACGGCGACTGTGCAATAAACCCTGATCCAACAGCAGAACAATTAGCCGATATCGCCATTCAATCGGCTGACAGCGCAGCCGCATTTGGCATTGAACCACGCGTTGCGATGATCAGCTACAGTACAGGTACATCAGGTACCGGTGATGACGTTGAAAAAGTACGTTTAGCAACCGAACTTGCTCAGTCAAAACGCCCTGATCTATTAATTGATGGTCCACTGCAATACGACGCGGCAATTATGGAAAGCGTAGCGAAGAAAAAAGCACCAGACAGTAAAGTTGCCGGTAAAGCAACGGTGTTTGTATTCCCAGATCTCAACACCGGTAATACAACATACAAAGCGGTACAACGAAGCGCTGATCTGATTTCTATCGGTCCAATGCTGCAAGGTATGCGCAAGCCAGTAAACGATCTTTCTCGTGGCGCCTTGGTAGACGACATTGTTTACACCATTGCATTAACTGCGATACAGGCAACGCAAGAAAGCCGTTGATCAGGTTGAAAATAGCCTTACAGATGATATTTTTTTTGATATTGTAAGGCTATAAACCACAAGGATTTTTGGGAGTAATATGTCTCAACAAACGTTAGCCGTAATGCAAGAAACCTTTACGATTCACAGTTTTGACGTAGACACACCTATTCCACCTGCTGTTTATCAAAGCAAGGTGTTTTTTATTGCGCGCACCTATGATGAGCTCTCGGTTGTATGCCCGTCTCATGTAAAACTTGATTCAAACGAGCAAGAAGAAGATTGGGCTGCGCTTGAGGTTTTAGGCCCTCTTGGGTTTTCTATGACTGGTATTCTTTCTAATATTTCGGGCGTACTGGCAAGTGCAAAGATCTCCATTTTTGCGATATCCACATTTGATACCGATTATATTTTGGTGAAGAAATCATTAATTAATGACGCCGCAACTCACCTATCAAAAGCAGGCTATAAAGTGGTTGATAGCTAATGCGCGTGTTAAAACAAGATTTTTACAGCGTTAAACATGCAGCCTTCGCTATTCACGCGCCATTTTCCGGTCGAGTGATAAGCCAAAGCGACGCCGCAAATCCATTAGTACGCAATCAATTGTTGGGATTAGGGATTGAATTAGAAATCAGCAATTATCAGCTTTTCGCGCCGTTTTCAGGCACTTTGCTCTCTGTCAATCAAGGTGGTTTAGAGTGTGTCTTTAAATCAAAGCAAGGCCTTAAATTGCTGGTTCTCGTCAATCTAGATGAACAATCTCTACCAATGACAGGCTTCAAACAGCACCTAAAGGTTGGCGATTTGGTTTCTGCTGGGCAACTTGTCGCTAGCTTTGATTTTCGTAAACAACATCACAGTGTTTTCGCGAGCATTTTACTGCTTGAACCTGAGCGCTTAAGCAAGGTGCTTGATAAATGTTATTATCAAGCGAGCCGTGTAACCGCTGCAAACGATATTTTATTTAAACTAACAAAACGAATTAATCATGATTAAACTTTTTGGCATTCCAAACTGCGACACAATTAAAAAAGCAAAAAAGTGGCTTGAACAAAACAACATTGAATACACTTTTCATGACTACCGCAAAGACGGTGTAAACTCAGAGATGGTAAATAACTTTTGCCAACAGCTAGATTGGCAACAAGTACTGAATAAGCGTGGCACGACCTACCGCCAGCTCGATGATGCAACTAAAGAGAATCTTAACGCCGAATCTGCGGTAGCACTATTGGTAGAGCAACCAGCCATGATTAAGCGCCCTATTTTAGAAAAAAATGGCGAATTCCATTTAGGCTTTAAAGCAGAACAATACCAAAGTATTTTCTCATGAGTGATTACAATGTAGTAAGCCTTACCCAAGCGCTTATTCAAAAGCCCTCTGTGACACCCGATGATGCTGGCTGCCAAGATTTAATGGCCGAACTGCTAACGCCGCTTGGGTTTAATATTGAGTCTTTATTTTTTACCGACACATTAAATATGTGGGCGCGCAAAGGCACTGAAGCACCGTTATTTTGTTTTGCAGGTCACACCGACGTGGTACCAACTGGGCCAACAGATGCATGGCATCAACCACCGTTTTCGGGTAACTTACTCGACGGCTATATTCACGGTCGTGGCGCCGCTGATATGAAAGGCTCGCTTGCCGCTATGCTGATTGCCACTGAGCGTTTTGTTGAAAAGCACCCAAATCATAAAGGAAGTATCGCCTTTTTAATTACCTCAGACGAAGAAGGCCCGTTTATTAATGGCACGACTAAGGTGATTGACGTATTAGAAGCCCGTAACGAAAAAATTGATATGTGCTTAGTGGGCGAACCGTCATCTAGCCATACCTTAGGCGATGTAGTTAAAAATGGTCGTCGCGGTTCATTGACTGGGTTTGTTACTGTGAAAGGTGTGCAAGGCCATGTCGCCTACCCGCATCTTGCAAAAAACCCAATTCATTTAGCTGCCCCCGCATTGGATGAACTGGCAAATACGCAATGGGATAGCGGCAACGAGTACTTCCCAGCAACCAGTTTTCAAATCTCAAATATAAACGGTGGTACTGGTGCAGGTAATGTGATCCCGGGCAGCGTTGAAGTGCAGTTTAACTTTCGCTATAGCACTGAAGTAACCGCTGATGAGCTAACAGCGCGTACTGTCGCGATTTTAGACCATCACGGACTTGAATATGATATTCGCTGGGTTTACAACGGACTGCCTTTTTTAACTGATGAAGGCCCGCTACTTGAAGCCACCGTAGCGGCCATTAAAGATGTACAGCATATTGATACATCAGTTGAAACCACAGGTGGTACATCTGACGGGCGTTTTATTGCACAAACGGGCGCACAAGTGGTTGAACTAGGCCCTATCAATGCAACCATTCATAAAGTTAACGAATGTGTAAACGCACGCGATCTTGAGATCCTTGCTGATATTTATGAGACCATTTTAGTTAAATGTTTAACCTAGATGAGCAGGCTGCGCTTGGTCTTACGCAGGCGCATTTATGCGACTATCACGGTCGCTTAGTTGAGCAATCGATTACACGCGACCTCAAGCAAATGCAAGTTGCAGCAAGCAAATGCAATATTACTCTCTCTCTCGCCTCTAGCTTTCGCGATTTTGCAAGGCAAAGCCTTATTTGGAACAATAAGTTTAATCAAATCAGACCTGTGTTCGATATCAACGACCAGCCAGTCGATTTAACTCACTTAAACGAACAAGACAAATGCCAAGCAATCATGTTGTTTAGTGCGATCCCTGGGGCAAGTCGACATCACTTTGGCACCGATCTGGACGTATTTGACGCAAATAAGGTAGATGATGATTATCAATTGGCGCTTAGCCAACAAGAGTATGCGTCGGGTGGACCGTTTTTTGAACTTGCAAAATGGCTAGAACAACACGCTGAAACGTATGGATTTTTCTTGCCCTATAAGCAGTTTAATGGGGGCGTTGCGAAGGAGCCTTGGCATATTAGTCATATCAGCCGTGCGCAATATTACAGCAATATCCACTCTAAAGAATTGCTTGAAAAACTACTGATAAACTCAAATGTGGCAGGTTGGCCAAGTTTAGTTGACCAACTCGATACAATTTATCCTCAGTACGTCAGCAATATTAGCGCTGCTGGTAATTAGCAAAGAAGCGCTGTATTCCCTCTATCGCCGGGGTTAATTGGTCTGGATGTGGTAAAAATACAAGTCGGAAGTGATCTGGATCCGGCCAATTAAACGCACGCCCATGCACTAATAAAGTACGCTCTTGCTTAAGTAAATCTAAAATCAGCTTTTCGTCATCATCGACATTAAAGCGCTTACGATCAAACTTAGCAAACGCATAAAGTGCGCCCTTTGGTTTTACACACGAAACACCATCAATGGCGTTTAAACCCTCATATGTCATATTGCGCTGCTGATACAATCTGCCGCCTGGCAATATCAGTTCGTCGATAGATTGCACGCCACCTAACGCTTGTTGAATTGCATACTGTGCTGGTACGTTTGCGCACAAACGCATTGATGCAAGCATTTCTAATCCTTGCATATACTCATCTAACAATGAAACTTTGCCACTCAGTACCATCCACCCCATGCGAAGGCCCGCTGCGCGATAAGTTTTTGCTAACCCATTAAAGGTAATAATCGGCACGTCATCACATAAGCTTGCGATCGAGGTGTATGGCGTATTGTCGTAGATAATTTTTTCGTAAATCTCGTCACTAAATACCAGTAAATTGTGCTCTCTCGCTAAACCTAACAGGTCATTAAGCAATGCCTTGTCATAGACAGCGCCCGTTGGGTTATTTGGGTTAATCAGCACTATTGCTTTGGTATTTGACGTAATTTTACTTTTAATGTCATTGATATCTGGAAACCAATCTTGCTCTTCATCACACAAATAATGCACTGGGTTACCACCAGCAAGCTTAACCGATGCCGTCCAAAGTGGATAATCAGGCGCCGGGATCAGTACTTCATCTTGGCTATTAAGCAAAGCTTGAGTCGCCATTTGAATAAGCTCACTAACGCCATTACCAATGAAAATATTGTCGATTGATAAATTTGAAAACTGTTTATTTTGGTAGTATTGATAAATAGAAACGCGGGCCGAATATAAGCCTTTTGAGTCACAGTAACCCTGTGCAGCGCTCATATTTCGAATAATGTCTTTTAACATATCTTCTGGCATGTCAAAGCCAAAGGCGGCAGGGTTACCAATATTTAACTTTAATACCTGGTCCCCTTGATCTTCCATTTCACGTGCCATTTTTAAAACTGGCCCACGAATGTCGTAACAAACCCCTTGTAACTTATCGCTTTTTTTAAACACTGCCAAACGTCCCCAAATACAATTTTTTGCGTTTACCTTAAACGCTCTATTTTTATAACAACCAAACGCGCAACGGACTTATGTCGTTACATAAGTCCGATAAAAGCATATATCAATTGAAAGCTAACGCGTGCTCAAGCCACAGGCTATCGCATTTGCATTAAAAGCGAAAGGATAAACACACTAATGGAATAAAATAATTAAACCAGTCTATTTATTGCGTCTTTAGTAGCAGAAATATGCGCGGGCAAAGCCGTTTTTAATTCGCTGGCTAGCGCCATATTTGACTCGTTAAGCGCGTGTTCGAGTTGTCTCGCAATTTGCGCAAGCGAGTCTGCACCAAATTGCGCCGCATTTGATTTTAAACTATGGGCATGTCGCGTTGCCTCAGTTAAATTACTGTCAAAATCGTTTTCAAGATCTTGATAAAGGCGGTCAAATTCTGTCAGACAGAATTCTAATGTAGGTAAAAATTGATCTTGCAACAGATCTTGCATAGCAAACAGTGCATCTGAATTAATGTTTACGTCTATTTCACTCATAGTAAGCTATTAAAGTATTTGACTTCCTTTAACATTAAACCAAGTTGTGCCTCTTTTCTATTCCGATTTAAAAATTAACTGTTAGTTCCTATATTTAGCACAATATTTAGTTTTTATTTAACCCATTAATAGGCGTGCTTGAAAGCAGTAACACGGACTATTAAACTATTCATTTTAGCGACGATACTACACATCTATGGCCCGCCCCACTTGTAATACATGCCACTTTGTTAAAACTGATTGCATATGTGCACACGTTAAAACCCTTTCTAATCGCATCAACATCATTGTATTGCAACACAAAGGCGAAGAGAAAAACGCAAAGAATACAGTGCGATTGGCCGAGTTAATTTATTCAAATATTACGGTTCTAGTAGGTGAAACACCCAAAGATTTTGACGCACTTAAAAAACTGCCACAAAATTCCAGTGCCCTTTTGTACCCAACAGAAGATGCTATGCCACTAGAAGATAACACTACCGCGTCACACCTTACCCATTTAATCGTGCTTGATGGTACCTGGAAAAAAGCGAATAAGCTGTTTTTTAGTCTGGATATTTTGAGTCAGTTTAAACAGGTGAGTTTTAGCCAGCTACCGGAAAATCGGTATCATATTCGTAAAGCCAACCGTATGGATAGTTTATCGAGCTTAGAGGCAATTGCTTACGCGCTTAACTTAACGGAAAAACTACCGATGGAACCCGCTTACACAGCTTTAGAGGCAATGATGGAGAATCAATTTAAGCACATGCCCGCAGAAGTGCGGGCACGCTATAAACAAAACGATTAAGACTGGCTGTCGTCACTAATTCGGCTAGCCACAGCGCCTGATTGGCCTTTGTATTTTGCGTCTTTACGGCGGTTATAAGGGTTTTCTGCCGGTCCAGACATGGTTTCAAAACTCAGCGCCCCTATTTTCATATACGGGCGAAGGGCTAATGGCAATTTACCAGAATTGTAAAATTCCAACACAATATTGCCTGACCAACCTGGATCAATTCGGTGAGCGGTTACGTGAACCATTAAACCTAAACGCGCAAGCGACGAACGGCCATCTAACCAACCTACGATATCGTCAGGCAAAGTGACACTTTCATACGTGATAGCAAGGGCAAGTTCACCTGGGTGTAGGAAGAATGCTTCTCCCTCTTCTAGCACAATTTCATCGCTCATAATCGATTCCATTGCCGCAGACACCAACTCTTTTGGACCACTTAAATCAACATAGGGTGCTTTATGATCCTGAAATACACGAAATTTGTTGCCTAATCGTAAATCGACCGTCACACCGGAAATCATGTCATCTTTTGGTGCAGGATCAATGCTAATTTTACCCGCGTTTAGATACTCTTTTATATGGGTATCGCATAATCGCATAGTTAATCGTCCGTTATAATAATTTCGACGGGATTGCTGCCACTTCCTTGATAAAACAAATGACTAGCAATAAGTTTTGCCGCTCGATTATAAATGGCAACGAGCGCCTTGTCAGCATTATGTGAAATAAACTCACCTGCTTCTCCACTTTCGCGAATGGCATGGGCCAGCGGCACTTGGCCAAGTAATGGTACATCAATACGCTGAGCAAGTGCTTTACCACCGTCTTCACCAAATACGTGGTTGATACCATTACAATGTTGACAGTGAAAATAGCTCATATTTTCAAGTAAGCCTAAAATCGGCACTTTTACTTTGTTAAACATGTCGATGCCTTTGTTGGCATCAGCAAGCGCTAAATCTTGTGGTGTCGTAACAATCACAGCGCCACTTGCGGGAATTTTTTGCGACATGGTGAGCTGAATATCCCCCGTACCCGGTGGCATATCCACAATTAAATAATCAAGTTCAGGCCACGCGGTTTCGTTTAGTAACTGCATCAGCGCGGTCGATGCCATGGGACCCCGCCACACCGTGGCATCCTCTTTACCTAGTAAAAAGCCTATTGATTGTGCTGCAAGCCCATTTTTACTCATAGGTAGTAAAGTCTTATCGTCTTTCGCTTGCGGTTTTTGGTCTGCAAGGCCAAGCAATAACGGGATAGATGGGCCATAAATATCGGCATCTAACACCCCGACGGCTGCACCATTTTGCTTTAACGCATGGGCCAAATTAACCGCACTGGTTGATTTACCAACACCACCTTTGCCACTGGCAACTAAGATAATATGTTTAATCGTGCTATGGCGAAAAGGCTCGAGCAATTGCACCTGCACACTCACGTGCACCGGTTTTTGAAGTTGTTCTGAAAGAAACGCGGCGATTGCAAGCTGCTCTGTAGTGGCAGCAAAATGAAGCGTTAGTGCAACTTTAACACCGTCAACATCATCCACCGAGACTAAACTACAGGCTTGTTGTAACCCCACAGGAAAGACGTCCGAGCGATAATCGCCGAGCAAACTGTTTATTTGCTCAAACAGGTCGGAATTTTGTGGTTTTTTCAGCGCTTTTTCGGCTGCTTTGGACCCTCGGAAAAGATTTTTAATATTAAACATGTAAATCTTCATTTGGCTAATGAAATACGCGCTGGAATTATGTAATATTCCTGACCTTAACTCCAGTTTTAAACTTAGCTTGTTGTACTGTTTAATATTCGCTTTCACAAGTTAGGTGTTACCCGTTGGGTATTTTAATGGTGTTGTCACCACACTAGTTTACGGTAAACGATATGTCGCAAAGAAAAATCTTAATTACAAGTGCATTGCCTTATGCAAATGGCCCGACTCACCTAGGCCATTTACTTGAGTATATTCAAACGGATATCTGGTCGCGCTTCCAGAAATTACGTGGCCACGAAACGTATTATGTATGTGCCGATGATGCGCACGGTACGCCGATCATGCTAAACGCGCAAAAACAAGGTATTACACCAGAAGAAATGGTGGCGAATGTAAGTGTTGAGCGCCAGCGCGACTTTGCTGACTTTCATATTAAATTTGATAATTACCACAGCACTCACTCAGAGGAAAACAAGCAGTTTTCTGAGTTAATTTATAACCGTCTCAATGATGGCGGCTATATTAAAAAGCGTACTATTTCTCAGCTATTTGACGAAGAAAAAGGCATTTTCTTACCAGATCGCTTCGTAACAGGTACCTGCCCTCGCTGTAAAGCAGAAGAGCAAAATGGCGACAGCTGTGACGCATGTGGCGCAACTTACAGCCCAACTGAATTAGAAGCACCAAAGTCTGTGATGTCTGGTTCAACACCAGTATTAAAGGATTCTGAGCATTACTTCTTCGATTTACCAGCATTTGAAGACATGTTGAAATCGTGGTTAACCTCAGGCGCAATTCAAGGCGAAATGGCAAACAAACTAAATGAGTGGTTTGAAGATGGCCTACAGCAGTGGGATATCAGCCGTGATGCACCGTATTTTGGTTTCGAAATTCCTGGTGCACCAGGTAAATACTTCTATGTATGGTTAGATGCGCCAATTGGTTACATGGCGAGCTTTAAAAACTTATGTGATAAATCTGGCCTAGATTTCGACGCATTTTGGTCAACCGATTCAGATGCCGAACTATATCACTTTATTGGTAAAGACATTGTCTATTTCCACAGCCTGTTTTGGCCAGCAATGTTAGAAGGTGCAGGTTTTAGAAAGCCAAATAATGTATTTGCTCACGGTTTTGTGACGGTAAATGGCGCTAAAATGTCTAAATCAAAAGGCACCTTTATTAAAGCACGCACATACCTAGATCACATCAACAACCCTGAGTACTTACGTTACTACTTCGCGGCGAAGCTAAACTCGGGTATTACTGATTTAGATTTAAACCTTGAAGATTTTGCTCAGCGCGTTAACTCTGACTTGGTCGGTAAAGTAGTGAATATTGCGAGCCGTTGCGCTGGCTTTATCACCAAGAAATTTGATGGCAAGTTAAGCACTGATATTGCAGAGCCTGAATTACTTGCTGAGTTTGTAAACGCACAAGAAAGCATTGCAGCTTCATTTGAAAACCGTGAGTACAGCCGTGCCATTCGTGAAATTATGGCGTTAGCGGATAAAGCAAACCAATATATTGATGCTAAAGCACCGTGGGTGTTAATTAAGAACGAAGAGACCCAAAATGAAGCGCACCTTGTGTGTTCAATGGGTATTAACTTATTCAAGTTATTAATGACTTATTTAAAGCCTGTGCTTCCAGCAATGGCCGAGCAAGTAGAAACATTCTTAAATACTGAACTGACATGGCAAAGCATTAATACAGCACTAACTGGTCACGAAATTAGTAAGTTTAAAGCGCTTATGCAGCGTGTAGAAATGGATAAAGTTAACGCTATGCTTGAAGAATCAAAAGAAAGCCTTGCACCAGCAAAACCGGCAATTGACCCAAATAGCCCACTGGCAAAAGAGCCAATTGCTGACGAAATTGAGTTTAACGACTTTGCAAAGGTTGACCTACGCGTTGCTAAAATTGCAAAAGCAGAGCACGTAGAAAGTGCCGATAAGTTATTAAAGCTTACACTTGATTTAGGTGGTGAAACACGCCAAGTATTTGCAGGCATTAAGTCAGCTTATCAACCAGAAGATATTGAGGGTAAACTTACAGTTATGGTTGCAAACCTTAAACCACGTAAGATGCGCTTTGGTATGTCTGAAGGTATGGTGCTTGCTGCAGGTCCTGGCGGTAAAGAGATTTACATCTTAAACCCAGATGAAGGTTCACAGCCGGGTATGCGTGTAATGTAATACCAATTCTGTTGAGTATGAGTTCAGAAATAGCGCTGGGTAAATTCAAACGCTGTTAGCAAAATATTTACCCGCTAGCATGAACAGCTATTCAAGCAAATTGTTATATTATACACACTTAAAAAAACCGCCAACTGGCGGTTTTTTTGTATCTCAACAATTTAATAGGTAAAACACCTAAAACGGTCACTACATACCTAAATTAAAGCTAAACGGGTTAAGCATAAATCGGGAAAATTTAACTCACCTGTTTAATCGAACGCATAAATGATTGATACGATGAGCTAATATCTTTTTGTGATTGTGATTTCAAGGCGCCTTCTAAACCTTTAGCCATTTGACCCAACTCATCAAAGCCAAACATACCTGCTGCGCCATAAATTGCATGGCACAGTTTAGCCAACTCTTTATTATCACCTAAACAAAATAAGTGCTCAGCGAGGGCTTTTTGTTCCATTAAGTTATTAATAAATTGCAAACGCATAATTTTTAAGTCTTGCTCTGGAATGGCCGCAACTTCAATTGGTATACCAGTATACTTGCTCAGCTTTTCATAAAACTCGGTTTGATCAATGGGTTTGGCAATATGGTCATCAAATCCTACTGATAAATAGTGTTTAATTTCATCTGTCATAGCATTAGCAGTAAGCGCCAAAATCGGGCACGATACACCCGTTGAGCGCATTAATTCATGGGCTTCAATCCCATCCATCACTGGCATTTGAATATCTAACAAAATAATATCAAACTCATCGGTAAAGGTGGCATCAACTGCCAGAGCACCATTTTCAACACACGTAACCTGAAATCCTAAATTTTCAAGCATTCGGGATATAAACAGGCGATTATCTGGGTGATCTTCTGCCAGCAAAATACTGCCTTCGAGTTTTTTAACCTCGCCAGATTGTTTTTTCTTGGTATTCGCTTCTTGAGTAACTTGGTATGAATCAAGCCATTTGGTTTCTGTGGTTGTATAACATGGCAGTGTAAAACTAAATTTTGATCCTTTACCTGGTTTGCTCGAGACGTTAATTAAACCACCCAAGCGCTCAATTAAGTTTTTGGAAATATGTAAACCTAAACCAGTGCCACCATATTGTCGTGTGGTCGATATATCGCCCTGATGAAATGGCGTAAATAACTTTTTAACGGCCTGTTCATCCATGCCAATACCCGTATCAACAATGGTAATTTTCAGGTCGTCCTCTTCCATTTCAACCTTAATACTGACACTGCCTTTTTTGGTAAATTTAACTGAGTTACTGGCTAGGTTAAGCAAAACTTGGCGCAACCTAACCGGATCTGACATGATGGTGTTAGGCAGCGGAAAATGATAGTCGATGTTAAATTCCAGACCTTTATCACGCACTTGGCGCCCCAAAATTGAACCCACCTCGGAAAGTAACTGGAAGATATTCGTTGGCACTTGCTCAATGGTAAGTTTGTTTGCTTCAATCTTAGATACATCGAGAATGTCATTAATTAGGCTTAGTAAGTGTCGGCTGTTCTTTTGGATGACTTTAAGCGCATGACGCTGCTCGTTTGGCGTTAACGTGTTATCACTGTTTAAGGTATCCACATAGCCTAAAATAGAGGTCATCGGCGTACGAATTTCATGACTCATATTGGCTAAGAAGCGTGATTTTGCCTGATTTGCGTCTTTAAGTTCATCAGTCAGTACTTCAAGGGCTATGGTACGTTCGCGTACTTTTAGTTCTAGGTTTTGACTTAAATCGATATTTTGCTGATTGATTAAACGCAATTTATCAGCCACCGCAAACGCCAATAACAAGGCATCTAATGTGGTGCCAATTAAGCCGTACAAGTAAAAGTTTGCGTTAACGTCACCCAATAATCCCAAGTTATTTAAATTGCCCACCATATTCGGCAGCAGCATTGCAATGTAAGCCAAAATAAAATAACGGGCTGGTTTAAAACCATGTTGCCAACTAAGTAATCCAGACGCCATACCAATCACCATCATGGTTCCGGTAACGAGCGTAGCCCAGATAAAGCCGAACCCCGGCATAAACAAACTTATCGGAATGCCGGCTAGCGCACCATAACCAATCCATAAAGCGACTTTTGCCAATTGGGGAAAGCGTTCATCCAGTCGTAAAAACGGAATAAAAAACAGTGCATTGGTAAGCGGCAGCAAAATAAACCCCAACCAATGAACAGACGCGGTGTTAATATTAAATAGCTGCTGTGGAATTAAAAAGAAATGACTCCACGCGAATACCCACGACGCGGTAAATAATGCATAGTACAAGTGCATTTTTTCTCGCGACACAAAGTAAATTAGTAAATTATATAGCCCAAGCGCTAAGCCAATGCCGAAACAAAGCAGCATTATGGTAGAATTTACGGTTGCTTGCTGTTCAAACTTGGAGGCGTGACTAACCGTTACTTTTGGCGCAGTGTAAAAATAGTTACTGGTGATGCGCATAATCACCATATATTGCTCACCTTGTTTTAAGTGAACACGATTGGCGAAATGAAATGGCACATTTAATGGGTAATTAGCGCCCGAATACGTAGTTTGTACGCCATCTTTGGCAAAAACCCGTACCTCAATGTCATCTGCCATAAAGTTTGACGGCGCAAATACATAATCACCGCTAGCGAGTTGATTATCAATTGAAAGCGCATACCACACTTCATCGCCAAATATATTAGGTCGTTTTACAGCTTGTGCTTTGTGTTGCCAAGTTAGGGATTCTTGAAAGCTCAGCGGAAAGCTTAGAGGCTGTGAGTTATCAATTTGCACCGCGTGGGTTAATACATTAGCGCCGAGTTGTTCTTCAGACAGAACCGTTGCTGAGGCCAAAATCGGACTCAGCAAACACCAACAAATCAGTAAAAAGTATATCCCACGTGTTCTGATCATCTACTGCTTTCCGAACATGAATTAAAATTGATAACGCAGATTTACGCCATATTGACGGCCTTCGGCTTTAAAATCTTCGAGCATGCCTAAAAATGAGCTCAGGTCGAACTTTAAGTGACTGTACTCTTCATCTGTTAGGTTTTTACCCCACAGATTAACATGCCAATTTGCGATACGATACGATACGTTTGCATGCCATAACAATACATCATCCTGCATCGCAAACGCATTCATGTTCTGGTCAAAGTAATATTCCGACTGATAATCGTTACCAATGCCAAACGTAAGTTCGCTTTTATCAAAATTAATACGGTAATTTACATTGCTTGAAATATTCCATTCAGATGTGAATGGTAAACGGTTATCGGTAAGCTGATTACCAAGTGGGTCGGTATATTCGTCAAATTCTGCATGAGGCAAGTAACCAATATTAAGCACGATATCTAAATCGCTGCCGACAAACCACGTATTCTCAACTTCCACACCATAGATTGTTGATGAAGCGACATTTTCTAATAGCTGTAACGGCGGCGCATTAGGAGTAGCACTTGCCTGATTCATAAACACTTGCTGATCTTGATAATCATAATGGAACGCTGCTGCTGAAATTTTCCACGTATTATCAAATAACTCTGTACGCAGGCCCAATTCATTCGCAATCAAATATTCAGGACCATATGCAGCTAGCTTTGCCTGCTCTTCGGTGGCAATAAAGCCACCATAGTAACCGCCGCTTTTATAACCATTAGAAAGTGAATAATAAAATTGTGTGCCGTTTAATGTTTGATAATTAAGCGCTAACTTTCCTGATAACTGCTCATCGCTTTCATCACCAGACACGCTATAGTAATCAATTGTTTGGCCAAGTAAATCACTTGGGTCGAGCACAAGGTTTAAATCGCTATCGGATTCATATTTAACCGTTTCATCGGTATACCGCGTGCCAAGCACCACGGTAAATTGCGAATTGACTTGCCAATCAAACTGGGCAAACAAGGCTGCAGATTCAACATTAATGGTATTATCATAAAAGAAAGTCGTCGTTAAACTAGGATCAAGTACGCCACGTAGGTCACGCAGAATATCATTGAAGTTATTTTGTTTAATGTCTTCATGTAAGTAAAAGAAGCCCGCCATTAAATACCCAACATCGAACTTTGACGATACGCGAATTTCCTGACTAAACGCATCATCTTTAGTACCCAAATGGCCTTCACATAGCTGGGCTGGACTACCGTCACAATTAAAACCATGATCGCGGTTAAGGGAGTTATATGCTGTAATGCTAGTGAGCTGAGTTACATCGTTAAATTGATAATTAAGTTTTAGCGACGCACCTATATTTTCCGTATCGTGTTCTTGCTCATTATTCACCATAACATCGAAAAAGTTCTCACTGCCATCGTTAAAGCCAAACGCATCAAAGCAGCTATTTGAACCAAGCTCGTCTTTACTACATAAAGAACCATCAGCAGGATTTTTAAATATGCCAATAGAACCAACTGGATTTACACGGCCATCCCAGTCATTGCCATTGATTTTGAACAGCATATCGAAGTTATCCCATTGCCCATAAACAGCAATACGATAATCGGTTTGCACCATATTCGCTTGTTCTGATTCAGGAATTAAGTTATTGGTAGAATAATCATATTCTTTTGAGCTCACCGCTACTCGCGCCGCGATTGAATCGCTTAACGGAAGATTCGCCACACCTTCAAGCAAACCAAAGTTTAGATTACCTCGCCCTACTTTTATGTAGCCATCTAAATTATTTAGCTCGGGCAACTTGTTACGCACTAATATTGCCCCACCGGTACTATTACGACCAAATAAGGTACCTTGCGGTCCGCGCAGCACTTCTACGCTTTCGATATCAAATAAGTTAACCAATTGATTATTGGCAGCACCCACTGATACGTCATCTTGATAAATCGCAATAGGCGATGTATTTGATGTGTTGTAATCAATTAGGCCAACGCCACGGATATTCACCGCGGGCGTTGTACCCTCTGCCGCATTTTGGGAGATTTTAACGTTTGGAATTAAATGACCAATAGCGGTGATGTCTTTTAACTGTTCCGCATTAATTTGCTCACCATCTATTCTCGATAAGGTAACACTTACTTGTTTAATCGGTTGTGCACGTTTTGTAGCATAGACCTCAATCACCTCCATATCAGTTTTAGTAGATTGAGCAAACGAAGGGGCGCAGGCAAGCGCGCAGGCAACATAAAGTAAGCGTAGTTTCATACGTGAGAGCATTCTTTTGTTAGTTATAAATGTAAGTATAATCAGTGAATTGCAAAGGTACTAATTTTTTCGCTATTGTACCTCAAAGCCATTGAACTGTTTTGTTTGAATATAATCCCACGACACCTTTTCCACTTCAGCTTTACTTGGCCCTTGCTCTAAAAACTCAGTAAACTTAATGAGCTTTAAGTCTTGGCCAGTCGCTTCGACTTCTACTTCACCATTAGCAAGATTTTTTGCATAGCCACTAATACCTAATTGCTCTGCAACTTGCTTGACTGACGCGCGATAAAAAACCCCTTGTACGCGCCCAGCGACAATAGCTTTTAAGGTTCGCTCTGACATATCCACACCAATTTAATAGCAACTGTTTAAACAAACTTAGTCGGTCACTCTAGTATTGCCAAATTTTTCATAGTAATTCGCAAAACTGTCACCTTCAACAGCGTCAATACTTTGCAAAAGACAGGCTATTGCCTGCTCTCTTGCCGTGTGGTTAAACTGCAGCGAATCTGGATTTACAAAACCATGGCGATATGGCGCGCGATAAAGAGAAAGCGCAGTTTTTGGCAACAACGCATCAATTATTTGGTTTTGGTCAAAATGCGCTTCGTAATGCGCAAACACAATATGCCAAGGCACCGCAGGCTGCACTTCTAGATAGTGTCGGATCTGCCCCGGGTAATAAGCTATCGCTTTTTTAAGTGACGGCAGCAAGTGTTGTCCCGCCCAGACTGCCGCGCCGCCAGCACTGAAACCAAGGGCGATGTCAATTTCATCCGCATTTTTCAAACTCTTTAAGCGTAACAGATAGTTATCCATACCACCTGATTGTAAAAAATACTGATAGGCGTCTGATTCATTCGCAAATGCTGGGGGGTTATGCTCGTACGGGGAAAGAGACGTAACTGAATGATGTGACGCTAAGCGTTCACAAAGTGCCAAATGTGATGGGGTTTCACCAAAAATATCTGTGGCAATAAGAATCTTCATAGCAATTGTCGATTAGCAAAAGCGTATTCTACTTGTAAGCACCTACGAGGTTAACTAAAATAACGACCTTTTTTACCTGCAACAACCGGAGCCATTATGTCTGGGGTTATTTATCTTCAACCAGGGCGTGAAAAGTCGTTAAAGCGCAAACACCCTTGGATTTTTTCTAAAGCCATTAAAAAAGTTAAGGGCAACCCGGGCTTAGGTGACACCGTTAGCGTTTACGATGCAGATGGTAAATTTTTAGCGATTGCTGCTTACAGTCCGCAATCACAAATTCGCGCACGTGTTTGGTCGTTTGATGAAAATACCATTGTTGATACAGACTTTTTCTATAACCGATTAAAACAAGCCCTTAGTTTACGCGATTATGTTATTGAAGAAGGCGGGCTAACCGGTTTTAGATTGTGTGCCGCAGAATCAGACGGCCTACCAGGCATCACTATTGACAAGTTTGATAACTACTTAGTGTGCCAGTTACTAAGTGCAGGTGCCGAACGCCATAAAGGCGAATTAGTGCAAGCACTAATTAAATTATTCCCAGGTTGCAATGTATATGAACGTTCTGACGTTGATGTACGCAAAAAAGAAGGCTTGGAGCCAATTACTGGCGTATTACACGGCAGTGCACCAACCGAGCCGGTTAAAATAATGGAAAATGGCTTAGCGTTGGAAGTGGATATTTTAGGCGGTCACAAAACTGGTTTTTACTTAGACCAACGCGATAGCCGTAATGCATTAAGCCGTTTCTCTAAAGATAAAACCGTACTTAACTGCTTCAGCTATACAGGTACATTTAGTCTCTACGCATTAAAATCAGGCTGCGAAAAAGTGACTAATGTCGATGTGTCAGAGAGTGCACTTGCCATTGCCAAACGCAATGTCGAACACAACAACCTTGATCTATCAAAAGTAGGCTTTATCAAACAGGACGTTTTCAAATTACTGCGTGAATATCGCGAAAACGGCGTGAAGTTCGACACGATTGTGATGGATCCGCCTAAGTTTGCAGACAGCAAAGCACAATTGACCGGTGCATGCCGTGGTTATAAAGATATCAATATGATTGCCATGCAAATTTTAAAACCAGGTGGCACGTTATTAACCTTCTCATGCTCTGGTTTAATGGAACAGAACTTATTCCAAAAAGTGGTTGCCGATGCGGCATTAGATGCGGGCAGAGAGCTGCGTATTATGGAACGATTAAATCAAGCACCAGATCACCCAATTGCGGGGGAATACCCTGAAGGATTCTACCTTAAAGGCCTTATCTGTAAGGTATTATAAAACTAAAACTGTCAGATTCAGGTATTGCATCTGACAGTTCTTTTTAAGTTTCAAATTTAACAGTCACCGCCCCCGCCAGAACAATCGCCACCACTTGAACCACTGTCACCACCGAGAAATCCACCGCCACTAAAGCTAGTTCCATTGGTTCCGCTTCTAGAGTTACTAAGACCAGATGAAAGAAGTGATGCTTTAATTAAAGTGGTAATAATCAATATCACAAAAATAATCGGGCACACTATCGCTTGCAAGTTCGATTCAGAATACACGTCGGTAAAATACCCAGATGCGACTAGGCCTAGTACTATCATTATCCATGACCACATACACATATCCTTTTTGCTAAAATCGTAACTACGTTGCCGCCCTTAGCGCGTTATGTCAACACTAAATTCTTTATATTCAATAAAGTAAAGCTTAGGTCTAGTATATAGCTAGTTTTATTTCAGGTAGATTTTGCCATTAAAAAAGGAGCATCAAGCTCCTTTTTAATTAATTTCCAGTACTTCCAACCCCAGCAAATATTCTTGATCTTCTATTTCGCTGCAGCGCACCACAGTTGCTAGTGCATCAAGTGCCGGCACACTGTTATTGGTGGCATCGATACGTACTTTTACTTGTGTGCTTACCTCTAATGGCTCATCGATTTCAATTGCCATACCCGTAGCACTTAAATCTCGGCATACACCATCAATTTTACGGCCAGCTTCTGAATCTAAAATTACTAGCTGTGCTTCGACATTTACTAACATGCGAAAAAAATTACGCTTGTCTTCATACAACATTAGATTTCCCCTAAACTTCCTGTCGCAGGTTTATTATTACCACAGCAAATGCCGATTTCCAATAACAAAAAATTTACATTTGCTTGTGATATTTATTCGCCACTACTCTCTTTGATTGCATTTTGTATGCGCTTCAACGAGATAGGATACGCTGTACCTAAATTCTGTGCAAACATTGAAATGCGTAGCTCTTCAATCATCCAGCGTACTTCTTCAAGGCTCTGTTTTTCACTGTTTGAACGCGCTTTACCAAATGCATCGCTAAGTAGCTTTTGCGATTTTTCCACATCTAACATTTTCAGTTTATCTTGATGCGGATCAATTGGCAGTTTTTCTAACCGTCGCTCAATGCCTTTTAAATAGCGGATCACATCTTTAATGCGCTTGGCGCCGTGACGGGTAACAAAGCCTTTAAAAATAAGCTGTGATAACTGTTCCTTTATATCACCTTGCGCCAAGATCATAGTGAGATCGGTTTTACCTTTTAGCTTTTTATTTAAGCCACTAACAAGACTAAGTGCCGCTTCAACATCGAGTGCAATCGCAACAACTGCATCCCCCAACTCACCACGAATGGTTTCTTTAATCTCGGCAAACGATTGCTCATCGCGTACAGCGCTGCTCGCAGCCAAAATGTCATCAACTGCAGCAGCAATACAATCGTCAATCAGCTCGTTAATTTTACCAAACGGATTAAAATAAAGGCCTAACTTCGCCTTGTTTGGCAGTTTTTGCTGTAAATACTTAATCGGCGATGGAATGTTTAATAACACTAAACGACGTAAGCCTTTTAAGTGTGCACTATCTGCTTTGTCTTTAGCATCAAACAATTTAATGCTTGTGGATTTTCCTTCATCTACTAAAGCTGGATACGCCTTAACCTCGTACTGACCTTGTTTTTGTACGTAAGATGCGGGTAATTCACCGAATGACCATTCAATTAAGTTACTTTGTTCTATGCCTTTTTCAGCTACTTTGGCAAGATTGTCACTGACTTTGCCTTTCAGTTTTTCTTTAAGTTCAGTTAAGTCGAAACCACTTGCGAGCAATTTATTTTTATCATCGCTAATGGCAAACTGAAGTTTCAAATGACTCGGCAGCGCAGAGTAATCCCACTCTTGTGCTTTAATCGTGATACCTGACATACGCAATAACTGCTTGCTGATTGCCTCAATAAAACTGCCCTGCATTGGCTCAAGTGACGCCATGACGGCATCGGCGTAATTAGGCGCTGGCACAAAATTACGACGTGTTGTTTTCGGTAACGATTTAATTAAGGCGGTTATTAGCTCATGACGAAACGCCGGAATATGCCAATCAAACCCCGTATCTTCCACTTGGTTTAACAGCGCTAATGGCACTTGCACCACGACACCATCCAATGCTTGCCCCGGCTCAAAGTGATACTCTAACGGGAAGAACAAGTTGCCTTGCTGCCAAACATCAGGGTAATTGTCTTTGCTAATATGAGCCGCATCATGTTGCATTAACGCCGCTTTATCCATATGCAGGTATTTTGGCTCGGTTTTCTTTTTGCTCTTCCACCAAGTATTAAATTCAATGCGACTGGTGATGTTATCTGGCAATCGTTGATGGTAAAAGTCCATCAAGGTTTCTTCATCGACTAAAATATCGCGACGACGTGCTTTGTGCTCAAGATCTTGTACTTCATCAATCAGCTTTTGATTAAAGTTTAAAAAGCTTTCACTTTTACCAAGCTGTTGTTCAACCAACGCACTGCGAATAAAAATTTCACGGCTTAACTTGGCGTCTATTTTATTAAATTGCACGCTTTTACGTGAAACAATGGTTAAGCCATAAAGGGTTTGCTGTTCAAACGCCATTACCGCGCCCGCTTTCTTTTGCCAGTGCGGTTCACTGTAACTGCGATTAACCAAATGCTGTGCAAGTGGCGCAACCCATGCAAGATCTATCTTGGCATTAATACGGGCAAAGAGTTTACTGGTTTCAACAAGCTCTGCCGCCACTAACCATTTCGGTGACTTTTTGAAAAGGCCTGAACCTGGGAATACAAAGAACTTACTTTGACGCGCACCTATGTATTGCTGATTTTCATCTTTCATACCAATATGGCTGAGCATACCTGCCAAAATTGATTTATGAATTGCTTCATAATCGCTTGGGTTTTGATTCATTTTAAAACCCATTTCTTCGCATGTGGATACCAGTTGATAAACAATATCTTGCCATTCACGTACACGCATATAAGCAAAGAATTCGTTTTGGCAAAGCTTTCTAAATTGGCTGCGCGATAATGCTTGTTGTTGCTCTTCTAAATAACGCCATAAGTTTAAAAAGCCGATAAAATCTGAGTCTTTGTCCGCAAAGCGGCTATGGCTTTCTTGTGCTTTGGCCTTTTTATCTTGCGGGAATTCTCGTGGGTCTTGAATCGATAACGCCGCCACAATCACAATCGCTTCGAACATGGTGTCGAAGTCTTTCGCTGCGTGCACAATTTTTGCTAGCCGCGGGTCAACTGGTAAGCGGCTTAATTCGCGTCCTGCTTTAGTAAGCTTATAATCTTTCTTTCGTGTAACAGGAGTAATTGCCTGAATTTCTTCAAGTAAGCGAAGACCATCTGTAATATTACGGTTATCTGGTGCTTGCACAAATGGGAATTTCGCAATATCGCCTAAGCCAAGTGCCAACATTTGCAAAATAACTGACGCTAAATTTGTTCTTAAAATTTCTGGGTCGGTAAATTCAGGGCGGCCCAAAAAGTCTTCTTCTGAATAAAGGCGAATACAAATACCTTCCGCCACACGACCACATCGCCCTTTACGCTGATTAGCACTGGCCTGCGAAATTGCTTCAATTGGTAAACGTTGAACCTTAGTACGGTAGCTGTATCGGCTAATACGTGCTGTACCAGGATCGATAACATAACGAATGCCCGGAACCGTAAGTGACGTTTCTGCAACGTTAGTAGACAATACAATGCGACGGCCAGAGTGCGAGGCAAAAATACGGTTTTGCTCAGCATTTGAAAGGCGCGCATAAAGTGGCAGCACTTCGGTATTTGCAATGCCGCGTTTTGCGAGCGCATCGGCCGTGTCGCGAATTTCACGCTCACCATTCATAAAAATAAGAATATCGCCCGGCCCAGCGTGCATTAGCTCATCAACCGCATCAAAAATACCTTGCAGTTGATCGCCCTCTGCTTCCATCTCAGTTTTGTCGATTTCCGTTAACGGACGATAACGCACCTCAACAGGGTAAGTGCGGCCCGATACTTCAATAATCGGCGCATTGTTAAAATGCTTTGAAAATCGCTCGGGATCGATGGTTGCCGAGGTGATAATCAGTTTTAAATCGGGGCGTTTGGGTAACAGGTTTTTCAAATAACCTAAAATAAAGTCGATATTTAAACTGCGTTCGTGCGCTTCATCGATAATGATGGTATCGTACTGGTTTAAAAATCTATCTTGTTGAATTTCCGCGAGCAACACACCATCAGTCATCAGCTTCAAATAGCTTGAGTTAGAAACTTGATCACTAAAGCGAATTTTAAAACCCACTTTATCACCTATGGTGGTGCCAATTTCCTCAGCAACACGCGCTGCAACACTGCGCGCCGCTAATCGGCGTGGTTGAGTGTGGCCAATTAAACCTGCAACACCTCGGCCAAGCTCTAAACAAATTTTTGGTAACTGAGTGGTTTTACCTGAACCGGTTTCACCCGCGACAATCACCACCTGATTTTCGCTAATGGCTTTTTTAATATCGTCTTTTTTCTGACTAACCGGTAGGTTTTCTGGATAACTCACCTTTGGCAGGTGCTTTAAACGTAACTCCCTCAGCTCGATGCTTTTTTCAATGTCTTTTGTAATTGTGGTAAGCACCTTCACCTGTTTTGCTTCATCATTTATTTTTTTCACACCATCGAGGCGGCGTTTGAAGAAAAACTGATCTTTCTTAAGACAATTTTTTAAGAGTGAATAGAGCTGCTGTTGTGGATTAGCCATAGATAGAATAAAGCGGAATTTCAAAAGGCCAATAATAACAAATTGATTGTCATAAAATAAGGGAAGCATTGCGCTTCCCCTATTTTAATTTTATTAAACGAAAAAATCGCCTTTATTCATCTTTAAAAATTGCCACATAGGTAGGCTGATTTGCCTGTTTTGACGCGCGATACATGCCTTTGGTATTAAATGGCAGACTAATATTACCTTTACTATCAACAATAATTACGCCACCTGTGCCCCCTATTGGTTTAAGTACATCATGAATTACTTCATCACCGGCTTGCTGAATGGTTTTGCCTTGATACTGCACACGAGCACAAATATCAGACGCCACACTGTAACGGATGAAATATTCACCATGGCCTGTAGCTGACACCGCACATGAACGGTTATCGGCAAAGGTACCCGCACCAATCACAGGCGAATCACCAATACGACCAAAGCGTTTTGCCGTCATACCACCGGTTGATGTACCAGCTGCCAAGTTACCGTGTTTATCTAACGCCACAGCACCGACCGTGCCCATTTTATATTGCTCAGGCAATGCAAGATGATTTGCTTGGTAGTTCTCTGTTTTATTGAGTTTCTTTTTGGCTCGCTCTAACGCTTTATAACGGTGCTCGGTGTCGAACACACTGTTATTAACTAAACTCATGCCGTTTTTCTTAGCAAACTGTTCTGCGCCATTGCCGCTTAGCATCACGTGTACAGACTCTTCCATTACTAAACGTGCTAAATCAATTGGGTTTTTAATGTGCTTAACACCTGCTACAGCACCCGCTTGACGGTCGCGCCCATCCATAATTGATGCGTCAAGTTCATGGTGCCCATCATAAGTGTAAACGGCGCCAATCCCAGCATTAAAAAACGGCGAATTTTCTAAGATATTAATGGCTGTAGTGACCGCGGTTAAGCTCTCACCACCGTTTTCAAGCACTTTATAACCTGCTTCTACCGCTTCTTGCAGTTTAGCGCGATACGCCGCTTCCTTTTCAGGGGTAAATTTACTTTTGTCTATCGTGCCTGCTCCACCGTGAATGGCGATTGAGAAAGGCTGTTCACTTGATGCAAACACGCTAGTAGATAAAAACGCTGTTAAAAGCGCAGTTGCGAGTCGTTTGTTCATTATTGTTTTCCTTTTGTTTTTAGAGCGTGTTGATCTTTGTGGTCTAAATTCTGTTCAAATCCAAAGCTTTTTGATCGCGACGTTGCTTTGTAGTCCTAGTGGGCTAAGTCAAGAAGCAACAACAAAGAACAAAACACTTTGGGTTGAACCTGTTAGGCAGCGCTTTTTTGACGTTTATACTGCGTTGCGCTACACAGATGTAGGGTAAGGTGACTTTGCAGGAGCACAAAGTCTTTATCGCTCATTTATGTAAAATAACTACACTGCAATCGCTCTGCCTAGTCTAAATGCCAAACAAGCTGCTGCAGAAATAGACAGCAAAGGTCAACACGCTCTAGTCAATTTGCAAGGCAAACGCGTCAATTTCAAGCATTTTCGATGAACAGCACAAAGGCGTTATTTTTTTGCGCTAGATCAACGCAATCCCATCCGAGCGGCGTAGATTAGTAATTAAAGAATAGGAGGCGTTATGAACAAAAACGCAATTTTAATCGAGCTTAAAGAAAAACAAATCGAACTCAATAAACGCATCAATGCG
Source organism: Pseudoalteromonas sp. MMG024 (assembly GCF_021654175.1). NCBI lineage: Bacteria > Pseudomonadati > Pseudomonadota > Gammaproteobacteria > Alteromonadales > Pseudoalteromonadaceae > Pseudoalteromonas > Pseudoalteromonas sp. MMG024. The sequence goes on along the minus strand of NZ_JAKFZO010000001.1, from coordinate 105,894 downwards.
ATTGGTTCAGATTTTAAAAAAGGTCGCTCGCAAGACTTTGCAGAGCAAGCGACAGAGAGTGAAAACGACCAAGTGCTCGATGGCATACGCCATGAGGCAAAATTGGAATTACAACAAGTAAATGCCGCTATTTCGCGCTTAGAAAACAATAATTATGGCATTTGTAGCCAGTGTGAAAGCGAAATATCACGCGAGCGTTTACATGCATTACCCTATGTTCAAACTTGTATCAACTGTGCACAATAAGGAATAACACCCATGTTTATTGAAAAACACGACATGCATCATGAGTTTCCAGAATTTAATGAAGAAATTCGCGAATTAAAAATGACTAATGCGCACTTTTCTAAATTATTTAAGGAATACCACGATCTTGATCACGAAGTGATCCGCATTGAAGAAGGCGTTGAAAATACTTCTGACGCATACCTAGAAAAACAAAAAATGCGTCGTTTACACCTAAAAGACGAGCTGTACGCGATGCTGAAAACACATAAAGAAAATTAACAAACAACAAACACAAAAAAAGCGCCAATTGGCGCTTTTAATCTTACCGCATTGACAGCGGTGTCATTTACTTCTTGATAACGATAATCTAGAAAGCTAACATCAATATCACACAAACCTTTCGAACATCGATGCTATGGAAAATAATAAAACTAAATCAATCACAATTGTTGGTGGTGGCTCATCTGGTTGGATGACAGCAATGTACCTCAACCACCTTTATCGAAAAGAAAAACAAAACATCAAAGTGCGCCTTGTTGAAAGTGCAGATATTGGCATCTTAGGTGTCGGTGAGGCAACGGTACACAGTATTCGCTTTTTCTTCGCGGCTATGGGGTTAGATGAACAAGAGTTGTTGAGTGAAACTCAAGCAACCTATAAAACAGGGATTATGTTTCGTAATTGGATGAAACCTCAACAAGATAAAGTACATGAATACTTCCACCCATTTGAGCAGATAAAGTTTGGCAACGGCTTCGATTTGTCAACATCTTGGTTACTAAGCCAAAAACTCTCTGGGCAACGTTATGACGAAGGCACTTGTATTTCATCTGAATTAATTAAGCATCAACATGGGCCAAAAACAGCCAATAGCAAAGGTTATACTGGAATTGTACCCTATGGCTATCATATTGATGCGAACCAATTAGCACGTTTTTTACGTAAAAAAGCAGTTGCAGCGGGTGTCGAGCACATTGAAGCTACCGTTGAAAAAATAAACACAAATAATCAAAATATTATTAGTATTGAAACCGATAATGGCGTATTCGAAAGCGATTACTTTATTGATTGCACCGGCTTTAAAGGCTTACTTATCAATGCAGTAAGTGAAGATAACTGGGTAAGTTATGAAGATGCGCTTCCATGCAATAAAGCAGTCGCGGTACAGCGCAAATATCCAGCAGAGCAGCAGCCTAAGCCCTACACCGAAGCCACGGCATTAAGTAATGGCTGGGTGTGGCAAATAGATCTGATTAATCGTCAAGGAACCGGCTATGTATACGATGGCAATAGGCTAAGTAAAGAAGAAGCAGAGGCCGAACTAAAATCATTTTTAGGTAGCGAGTCTGAGTTTATTAAAACTTTACACATTGATATGCAAATTGGACGTCGCAAACGTTTTTGGGTTGGTAACTGTATCACTGTAGGACTTTCCGGTGGATTTATTGAACCGTTAGAGTCGACAGGTTTGCATCTAATAAACCTAGGCGCTCGCTTGCTTTCTACCCACTTAACACAAGTTAGTGTGCCTGATGCAATCCAAGAGTCTTATTCAGAGTTAATGATAAATGCTTATGAAGATCTCAAGCAATTTATCGTACTACATTACTGTATTACTGATAGAGATGACACAGAATTTTGGCAAGCGGCACAACGTTCAGTTGAACACTGCCCAGCGTTAAAACGTAAGCTCGCAATCTGGAAATACAAGATTTGTGAATATGCTGATTTACAAACGGCCAGTACTTCGTGTTTTAACGATGAAAATTACCGCTTTATCTTATATGGCATGCAATACTACCCAGAGTTACACCTTGACATCGATAAAGCACAAATGGAAACGTTATTTGATTCTGTAAAGGCGCGCTGTCAACAAGCGGTGCAATACAGCGAAACTCACCAAGATTCGCTAGATAAACTACATAATTAGCTGTTTTTAAAAACCTTACGACATCTGGATAAAGACATACTTATTCGTCTTTATCCAGTAATGCATTGACCTCACCAAAAGCAAATTCGTAGTTTTTCCAGCGGCCAACACCTGACTTAAAGATTGGCTGACGTACTTGCTGACCGCTCAATGTATGCACCACGCGGTTTGACTTGAAAAATGCTAAACAATCCACTTCAAAATCAAGCTCTAAATACTCACACAAGCGTGCTGTTTGAGCCTCAATATCATCAACCAAAGCCTCGTAATCTATGGTTAAGATAGCCTCAGGATACAAACTGTGCCAGTGTGTCATTAACTTATCGTACGCTAAATAATAACGTGTTAGTTCATTAAGGTTGTAGCTAAACCGTATGCCTTCACCAAAGAGCTGACGGAAATTACCCCAAATTGTATCGTGCGCATTGCGTTTACAATGAATAATCTTTGCATTAGGGAAAGCACGCTTAATTATGCCAATCGCTTTAAAGTTAAGCGGCATTTTATCGGTAAAATAGCGCTTAGTTTGAAACGGTTTAGTCAACTCATAATAATTCAAGGCAATCTCTGAATACGCTTTGCTCGAAAGTTGGTCTGCCCAATGAGGGTAAGGACTTGCTGGTTTTTCTTTTCGTAGTAGCTGTTGAGTAGCCATCATCAGATCTGATAACTCATCAGCACCAATCACTTGACTGTGCGAAGCAATGATTTGCTCCACTAGTGTCGTACCACTGCGCGGCATACCGACGATAAAGATCGGCTGACTTTGCGTGTCAAGCGGTTGTGTCGCGGATTTAGCCAAATGAAATGCGTGCGCTAAATTGTCCAGTTCATGTAATTCAGCATCAAATTGGTAATTACCAAATGAACGGCGTTTTAGCTTGGCCCCTTGTGCATAATAGTCAAAGGCGCGAGCGTGATCGCCAGCTTGGTCAAATACTGACGCTAAAGTATAACACGCCAATGCGCGTTCACGCAGTGAGTGCTCATCCTGCTGCACAAAAAGCGTAAGTGTTTGGTGTTGTTGTGTAGTGAGCTCAGGTGTTAGTTGGCAAAGTTGCCAATAGGCTTCTATCGTCTCAGGATACGTATCAATAAGCTGTGACAATAACTCAATTGCCTGCGTTTTAGCCCCCTGCTCTTTGTACAAGGTTGCCAACAATAGTTGACGCTCAGGCGAAGCGTCGGACAATTCTTCCAGCAGCGTAATCGCTACTTCGTGCTGTTTCAGAGCCCTTAAAGCACTAATATGAAAGTTTAAACAATTTTCCGGTACTTTATTAACTTTAAACAATTCAATTAAACTACTAAAGCGCCGCATTTGTGTATAAAACTGACATAGCCAATACAGTATTTGTTGATTATTATTGTGTTGCAGAAGTGCCGTTGTTAGTACGTTCTCAACGTCGCTAAATTCTCCTGCTAAAAAGTGTTGCTTTACGCGATTAATAATCAAATTAACGTTGGTGTCACTCATTACACACTTTGTATTCCATATTTTTTAATCTTATCAATCAACACTCGATGCTCTGGTAAAGTTTTACTCAAATGATCGCGATAGTTGGCTAACTCCTTTAGCCATGCGCGATAACCGTCAACATCTTGATACTGGAACTGCTGATTTTGTGAACTAGTCTCAAATTCCATACCGTACAAAACATAAAGGTAATTATCTAAATTAAAAATAGATAATTTATTATGAAAATCGTATTCAGTAGGAATTTTAAAACGCCAATACTCTAAATTTTCCTGCAGTGAGTCAGGAATCGAACGCGGATCTGTATTATCGCGCCAAAAAGCAGAATCTCGCCTTTTTGAAATACAGTAATGTAGTTTAATAAAATCGATAACACGGTCCCATGTTTGACGGATCCGTTGGTTAAAACGCTTTTCTGCAAGCGGCATTTCCGCATGCTCCATTGGGAATTGTTCGGCAAGCATGCGTGCAGTTGCATCAAACACTAATAATCCAGTCGCTTCTAAAGGCTCTACAAAACCTTGCGAAAGACCAAGTGCCACACAGTTTTTATGCCAAAACTTTGCGCGGTAGCCAATGTGCATTTTGATTCGACGCGTGCTTATATTGTCAAACTCGCTTCCTAAATAGTCTCGCAAATCGCGTTCAGCTTGTTCATGAGAAGTATGATTAGATGAATACACATGGCCTACACCACGTCGCTCAGTTAAACCAATATCCCATATCCAACCTGCTTGCTGAGCAGTTGAGATTGTATGGCTAGCGATAGGTTGAGATACATTTTGATATGGAACTTGAATAGCCAGTGCGTGATCAGCGAACAAAATATCGCTCTTATCAACGAAATCAATACCAAGTTTTTCACCCATCAAGAGTGAATTAAATCCTGAGCAATCTATAAAAACATCGCCGAAAATGTTCCCGTTTTGTTGCGTTACAAGTGCTTTTATTGAACCATCTGTATGCAAAATCACATCGGTCACATCATCTTTAATATGGATAACGCCAAGCTTATCGACCGCATTCTCTGTTAGCATTTGTGAGAACTTCGCAGCATCCAAGTGATAGGCATAAGCTGTTGTCCCTTGATATTGAGGGTCTGTAACCATTTTTGGTGCAAGCCCTAGGTCACATATTTTCCCTTGCACTGCAACAGTTTCTGCATAACTTAATTGGCAATGTTTATTTAACCAATAAGGAGTGCTGTTGAATTGATTTATCAATGGGTAATCGAATAAGTGATGGTAGTAATGGTTGCCATGCGCTGCTGGGTCATGCGTCCAATTAACAAACTTAATACTTTGCTTGAAAGTCGCATCACAGCGCTTAATGAAATCACCTTCATCAATGCCTAGGTATTTTAGACTTTCACGCATAGCCGGCACAGTGCCTTCACCGACTCCAATGGTTGGAATATTTGGCGACTCAACTAAGGTTACGTTGATCCCGTTAGGTAGATTTAACTTTTTGGCCAAGTGATTTGCAGCTAGCCAACCCGCTGTACCACCACCCAAAATAACTATTTGCTTGATTTTCACAGAAGTAACTTGATGGTTGAATTATGCATAAAAAAAAGCGAGTGTAATTACACTCGCTAATCATAAATGAAGATTAACTCTCAGCTTCCGCCTTTAAGCGAGCTAGACGATTAATCTGTGGCATTGATGTTAAGAAAGAGTAAATTGGTGGTAAGTAGCCACGCTTACGAAGTTCCAAGAACTCGTCATCAGCCATTTCGTTTAACTTCTTCTCATCGATAAGGTAAATACCGTTGATATCACGCTTTTCGCCTTTAATTTCAAGGGTAAGTGTTTGCGGGATAAGTAGCTCTTTATCTGCTAGGAATTTAGTGAACGCAGCTGTTACTTGTGAGAATTCAACAAATGCAATTAAGCCTTCTTTACGACGCTTAAGGTAATCTGTTTCTTCGCCTTTCTCATCAAACAGTGCATTACCCTCGTCCTCACCTACTAAGTCGCTTGATTCGTTGATGCCAACAAATAGCTGCTCTTCATTCTCAGGGTTTTTACTAAGAACTAGTGGATAGCGCGTAAGCGCATGCGGTAGGTATGCTGCTTGCCACTTACCATCTTTAACAAATAGGTTTTCACCAGGCTCCAAACCTAGCATTGCAACAGGTTGAAACTCACCTGTTTCGTTATTCTTAACAAACACAATTGGATATTCATTTGCTACACGTGCAAACTCGTGTGCTACTACAGGCACTAAATGCTGATCTTTAACAAGATCTGTATTAAATCCATTTTTAATTTTAAAATTTTTATGCACTTCGTTGTGCAACGGCTTGATAACATCTGCCATGGTACTACTCCAACTTTATATTTTATGGTGCCGCAGCGAATTTTTCATTTTTTTGCTAAAAGCATCTAGACTTACATTGCTATGGCGTTTATTTGTCGCCCTATGCTAGATGGTTTTAGACAAAAAAAAAAGGGAGAAACTCTCCCTTTTTAAATTATTTTATCTGTTAGAAACGTAGCGCCACACCTAGAGATACCATACGAGGCATTTCATATTCAAACAGTGGGAAACCTTTTGTGAAGCCGCTGTAAGAACTGTAGTCTGCATTGTTACCTTTCTGAACAGAACCTTCTTCAGTTAAGTTTACTGCGGTAAGACGTACATCTAAGAAATCAGTTGCATGCCATGTAGCGCTAAAATCAAGCGTACCAAAGTCATCATGTAAACGGTTGCCGTATGCACCAACATCACGAATCATGTATTCTGAACGCCAGTTATATGACATACGTACTTCAAATGATTCATTCTCATAATAACCCGTTAAGTTATAAACATGCTTTGAGCTATCACTCATTTCGGTGTTGCCGTCACTAAAGATTTCAGAACTTGACGTTTCCGCATCTGTATACGTGTAGTTAACGATTGAACCGAAGCCATTGCCAAAGTCTTGTTGATACTGAAGCTCTAAACCTTGAATGTTAGCTGTACCATTGCTTTCCAGCTCTTGTACTGTCCAGCCGTTTGGAACTTCATCTGGTGCTAATTGATAGTCAATATCAGAAGCATCAGCAGCATACTCATTAACAGTTACAAAGTTAGCAACATCTTTAAAGAATAAACCAGCTGAAACAAGTGAACTTTCATTGAAGTACCACTCAATACCTAAATCTAAGTTGTTAGAAATAAATGGCTTCAGACCTACGTTACCAACAATCCAGAATTGGTTATCTGGTAGTGTGTCATTTGCGCCAGTGATATTAGGGTTAACATACATGTTTACGTAAGAAGGTCGTGCCATAGTGCGCGCAGCATTCGCACGCAAAATCACGTCGTCAGTAATATCGAAGGCGATGTTAAAGCTCGGTAACGCTTCAGTGTAACTTTCATCAGTCGATGTTTTAACACCATTAAGGAAATAAGTTGAAGATGCATCTGTATTAACAATGCGTAAACCAAAGTTACCACGTGCCATTTCAGTTGAGAAAGAAGCCATTGCATATACTGCTAAGTTATCTTCATCAATTTCACTATAAGAGGTTAAGTCTTCATTTTCACCGATAATACCCGCTTTAGCGTGATTAATGAAAATATCGGAATCAAATGTAGTCATTTGATAATCACCAGCGCCAATATCCGTTTTTTCACCAGTAAGCGTTGTCGTATCGATGTAAGGTTCGAAGTCATCTGCTGTAATAAATTCAAAGCGTCGACTTGTCGTATTATGCGTCGAATAGCGAAGACCTGTTTTAATAGCAGTAATCGGACCTAGGTCGACGTAGAACTTAACGTCCGTTTGGAAGTACGATTCTTCATCAGTCTTAGGTGTTCTGTTCATACGAGTACAATGAGGTTCAGCTGTTTGACAACTTGCAATCGCTAAATGACTAGGTACGTAATCTTCAAGCGCTACGCCACCAATACCATTTGGTAAATCCCACGTTTGATTACCATTCGTGAAATCGTAGCTGCCGTCTACAATCGGTGTACCTGATTCAGGATTCAAACCTTGCGCGTCAAAAATTTCAATTTCAAAATCTGTACCACCTGTTGACGATGTATCACCAAACTGTACAGAGAAATCGTAACCATCACCCGCATAGTTTAAAGTAAAATCGATAACTTCCGAGTTCATGGTAGCTTGACGAGGGCGACTCTGCCAGAAGCCTACATTTAAAGGTCCTTTAACAGGTGTTCCTTCAAGGAATTCTTCCGTTTCACCACCACCCCAAGTAGTATCAGCTTGCGTTAACCACAGTGCATAGTTGGTATTATCTGCCGCCATTTCCATGTCGATAAGGTTAAGTGACATGTCTAACGCATCAGTTGGTGCATATTGGAAAGTAGCTGCAATAGCTGAACGTTCACGCTCTTGTTTAAATGCAACAGGACCTGCACCCCACTGCCAAAATGCTTCGTTACCTTGGCGTTGTAACTCACGCTCCTGGTAAACACCAGAAACGAGTAGGCCAAACGTCTCACTGCTATTTTTCCAGCTGTAAAGACCTGAAATTAATGGTGTTGTTTCTTCAGAATCAGTCGAATTTAGCGCTTCTAATGATGCGTAAACTGAGTTTGCATCCATATCTAAAGGCTTACGTGTGTTGATTTCTACCGTACCACCAACGCCACCTTCAACAAGGTCTGCTTGCGATGATTTGTATACTTCAACACCACCAACTAACTCAGAAGGCAACAGTGAATAGTTAAAAGAACGTTTTGCAGGTTCAAAAACAAACCAGCCTGTAGACGCTACGTTTTGACCATTTAAAGTTGTTAATGTTAGCTCGTCGCCCGCACCACGGATTGACACCGCCGCACCTTCACCCCATTGACGCTGTACTGTTACACCTGGTACACGCTGAAGAGATTCTGCAACGTTACGGTCTGGCATTTTACCAATGTCTTCTGCTGTGATTGCATCAACAGTACCGTTTGCGAAACGTTTTGTATTAAGAGAAGCTTCTAGAGAGCGACGAATACCACGTACCTCAATTACTTCCACATCTTCTTTTGCTTGTACTTCTGAATCAGCTGCAACAGCCACGCCTGAAAAACCAGCGCCCATTGCTAAACCGATGTTAACTGCTAATAAGCTTTTTTTGAAATTTTTAGCTAACACAGGATTCCCCTTGAATCATTTTGTTTTGGTTTAATTCACTTTCTGCCCAGTGAAGATGACAGCGTTGTCATCTGATAACAAACCTTACACGTAAAATTACAATATCGCTACAATTATTTTTGCATTTTTTAAACAATCGCGTTCATTTATATATAACAAATAAGAACAGTTTATTTACATTTGCAATAATAAATTTTCATAACACCCGCTAAATACGGGGACTAGCGACCTTTTTACTATAACACACGGCAAATATTATCTGTAAAGCTTAATCTGTAAGAAAAGTTTAATCAGGTGGAGGTCGGATCAGGTGCTTGGAGCGATTTTAGAAAAAAGTCAGGCAATTATTACATTGCCTGATAAAGCGCTTTTTAAACGTTACGTTGGTTAACTCTGTGTTAGCTAATTGAGGGCCCCTATCACTGGGCAGAATGATAAAAGTGGAGCCCTCAAATCTTAATTCACATTACTTACAAGGGGAACAAATGACAGCGCTGTCATTTGTTAATTAGGATAATAAAGACACCGGTGTCATTTGTCTAGTCTTATTTCGATCTTTCCGCAAAATTAGCCATGATTGAGCTTTTCAAAACACATCAGGTTACAAAGTAAGCGTTTGAGTCACAGTAAGCGAGCCTGTTGTACCGTTAAAAGTTAACCACGCAATGGTTATCGAATTGTTGTTTACACAGATAAATATGAATTTTGCTCTATTATCGCAAAGAAGTGGTGATTGGTATTTGAAGCAGCGATGTGGGTTAGCTACTTTTTACAGAAAAGCGTATTGAGCTTTCATGCTTATTTTCACGATATTCAAACAATGCCGAGAACGCAATTGGGTCAGTCAGCATAAAATAACATAGTAGAAAACCAAACAGCGCAGGCGAACAGTACTCTTACGTAAACTTTTATCATTGTTGTGAGCAAAATCCAAATAAGGGAAGTGAGCTAAGCCCGCAAGCTTTGTATTCACTTAGATTGCTAGACAACATATCAAGCGCCGCGATAAAGACACGCTAAAAGGAAGTAATAAAGAACAACTGCCTTGCTATTCATCAATCTTGTAAATCCTTTTACATGAAGCAAGCAATGGACACCCAGCTTACATAAACGCACAAAATGACTGGTAAAACGATATTGATTGGAGCACTGTTAGTTAGCATGTTTACTGATATCAATCGACCAATCTGTTTCACAATAAACGGAATGTGCTTTAGGCAGAGTGTGTTCGAGCATGGTGCTGCCTGCCCTATTTTGTCTGCGATAAGCCTCAAGCAAGTCGTTATCTTGTGTTGTGAAATACCCCGGCATTACTTCTTTTAATTCATTAAGCGTGTTGTCCGCCTTATTATATTGCGCTAATGCAGCATACGCTTTAGCGACATAAACTGCTTGCAATCTTGTACGCCAAGGGCGTTTCTCTATTTCCAGTACTTTTTGCGCTTGGTCTTGTAGCAGGTAAATATAAATTAACGAATAACGCGCGTATTCATTTGTTACAGTTAACGCAGGATCGCTGGAATGGGTTAACGCTAATTCAAGTGCGTGCTTGGCCTTATCAAACTGTTGTAAGTCGGTGTATGCCCATGCAAGAAATACATAACTGCTTGCTTTTATCACATTCGATTGCGTCTTCGGTAATAGTGTCTGAAACGTATTAATGGCTCGTTTAAGCATTTCAGGGTTTTGCCCATGGCGGCCCTGTTCACTTTGATCTAGCCCTTGATCAAGATAGGAAAATGCTAAGTAAAAATCAGCCCAAGGCAACGCCGATTTGGCACCCAGCTTTTCAAACCCATGCTTTGCTTGCTTAAAATACTGCTCAGCAAGTTGTCCTTGGTGCAATTGCATATGATAAAACCCCGCATACAGTTCTACCATCGCTAACTCATACGGTAAGTTAAGTTCGGTAAAGCGCGCTAACGCATCTTGCAAAGCGATTTCACGCTTTTCTTGGTCAAAATGATAATTTTGCGCAATAGCCAGTTGCGTTGCCGCGATTTTTTCTAGATTGCCTAAAGTTCGGTAAAAACTCAGTGCCTTGGTCAATCGCTCTTTATTTTTGGCTAAATCGTTATACGGGCTTTTTTCTAGCCCCACATTATTTGGTTGCCCTAAATAAAATAGTGAATCTGCCGTCGCGGCTAACTCCGTATAATCATCAGTTAACTTCGCTGCTTTTTTCAGTAAGTCATCATGTTGCTGCCATTTCATTGCTTGCCAAGCCAATGACGCTTGTAAACGATAACTTTCAGCAATTAATTGTGGGTCTTGACTGTTGATACTGGCGTGAACACTTTTTTCAATCAAAGCGTGTTGGTCGCTACTGCCTTGGCGTGTCGCGATAATTGCTTGCCAATACGCGATAAAAGCATCAAGTAGTGGATCGTAATTTAGGTCGTTTTGCTCAATTTTACTAAATTCGGCGCGAGCCTGTGACCATTTTCCCACAGCAACATAACTTCTTGCCAAATAAGCGCTTGCCCAATTCGTTTGCGATATGGTGTTCGCAGCTTGAAAATACTTAATCGCATCAAAAGCACCTGTGGTTTGCAACGCCTGCATGCCTTGAGCTATCGCCATTGCGGAAATATCAGGATGCACTTTTTTGGTGTTTTGTTTATGAGCATTTATCATTGCCAGAATCTGCTGCGAGATAACTTCAATCTGAGATGCTAACTCGTCATAGCTCAAACTGCCCTGTTTAATACGTCCATCGGAATAAATTGCCTGAAAGTCGATAACTTGTTTTTGCTGATGCATGCGCACACTTGCGAAAATAGCTACATTTGCCTCAAGCTTATCCAGTAAGTTACGTATTTGTACTGGCATTGCGGGCCACGGTAACTCATTTTTCAACAACGATAAATGTGCCTCAGAGGGCGAAATCACATCAACCCGTTGAGAGCGCTTTAAATCAACCGCCAACATATCTGACAAACCATGTTCTAGCCACGCCATGCTTGGCTGTTGTGTGTCGTTAATAAACGGCAGCACCATTACTCGCAAACGCGATGTAGCTTGGTTTTGTTGTTCGCTATGGTTAGCTAGATTACCGCTGTAAGGTTGCCAAATTCCAACAGCCAATATTAACCCGGCTAACATTAGAACGCCCGCGACAAGCCATAAACGTAGGGATTTATTTAACGTGTTTTCTGTCTGTGCTTTTTTTGCTGTGGGCTGTTCAGAATGCTTTGATTTTGCCTGATTTACGTCACGTGTTATTAGGCAAATCCACTGATAACCACGTTGTGGAATTGTTTTAATGTAGCGCGGCGATTTTGCATCATCGTTTAGAGCCAAACGCAACTCACGAATACTTTGCGTTAATGCTGATTCGCGATAGTCACCATGTTGCCATAAATGTGTAAGTAGGGTTTCTTTCGCTATTAGTTCATTTGGGTGCTGCAAAAAATAAGTCAGCAAATTTGCGACCTTGTTTCGCAGTAACACCGGCTGCTGAGTTTGGGCATCGTTCAGCCGCGTTAGGTAACCTGTTTCTGGTTCAAATTCATAATCACTAAAACGAAACAACAGCGCATCCATCCACAAATCAAAATAGGCCTAAATAATAAATCAAAGCATAGCAAAACAAAACCTTTAACAAACACCAAGCTAAAACTTAATGCATTGAAAAATATATAAATATATTTATTTTAGATGGATTTTATATCGATTTAATAGGGTTTTTGAAAAATAACAGCAACACTGACGCAAGCCAATTTTTAAAGTGAGCTCAGTATGGAAATGTTTATTCAAGAAGCCCTCGTCAGTGATAAAGCATCGCTGTATGTGGTGCTGGTAATATTTGTGACAGGCGTACTAACCAGCCTAACGCCCTGTGTTTACCCAATGCTGCCAATTACCGTTGCAGTGGTACGCCAGCACGCAAACAATGGCTACCAGTCAACAGCATACACTTGTTTATATGTGTTAGGCCTTGCACTTAGCTACAGTTTATTAGGTTATTTTGCCGCCAAGCTGGGGTATTTGTTCGGCAGTGTCGCCACCCACCCTGCAATGTTGTTCATTGCGGGTAGCTTTTGCTTAGTCATGGCTGCATGGATGCTTGGCTGGATAAGTATGCCGCAGCTTTCTTTCACCAAAAATTCATTCAGTTCGTATGCGCCACTCAATGTATTTGTCAGTGGTGCGTTATCCGGCTTGGTAATGGCACCCTGCACTTCACCGTTACTTGGTATGTTACTGATGTATGTTTCAACTGAGCAAGTACCACTCGTTGGCCCCATTTATTTGTTCGCATTTGCACTTGGATTAAGTGCCTTACTGTTCATTGCAGGCATTTTCTCCAACGTTTTAAACAAGCTGCCAAAAAGCGGCCCTTGGCTTAACGGCTTCAAATACATATTGGCGGCCTTGCTGGTTTGTGTGGCCCTTTACTTCTATTTTCAAATCACGTTTTAAGGATATTAATATGAAAAATATACTGGCTTTTGTGTTATTTACTCTTGCTATCCCTTTGTTTGCATCACCGCTTAAGGTTGGCGACAAAGCACCTAATTTAGTTAGCCATACCCTAAAAGGTAACGCTATTAATTTAAAAGAGTTACTAAAGCAAAAACCCGTTTACCTTAAGTTTTGGGCAACATGGTGCCAATATTGCAAAGCTGAAATGCCACATTTAGCAGAGTTAAATAAAAACCATAGCGACAAAATCGCCATCATTACGGTGAACGTTGGCATTAATGATTCAGTTGACAATATTAACGCCTACTTTAACCGCAATAATCTGTCGCTAGATACAGTGTTTGATACAAACGGCGAAATCACGCAAAACTTTGGCGTATTAGGCACGCCTTATCATATTTTAATCGAGCAAAGCGGCAAGGTTGCGCTAACGAGCTTTTTACATTCAGACAAAATTGACGCCTATATCGCTGCGTTACCAGATAAGGAATAGTAACTATGTTTAATCAACTTAAAGCATTGCACATCGTCGTTGTAAGTTTAGGCTTGCTATTTTTTGCTAACCCCGCGTATACAAAAACACAAGAGCCAACTAAACATACGGTGTTTATGGATATTTGGGCACATTATGATGGCGCAAATTCCGTGTTTATTGACTGGCTAAATCAACAAAGCTTTGGCGTTAGCTATAAACAGCAAGATCTCAATGTAACACCCAGTCAGTTAACTGAATTCAAAAGATACTACCCGCAATTTGCATCCATTGAGATAGATAAAGGGTTTAAGTTAATGCGGCAATATGGCGTTTGGCAAACACCGTTTCATATTATTGAGCACGATGACAAAGTTATATTTAAAGGTGATGATGCTGCACTATTGGCATATCTAAAATTAAACCAACACATTTCCCAAGCTCAGTTTGCACATTACAAAAGCAAATTAATAAAAGAGGCGTCTTCACCACGCTTTAAAAAACAACCACCGGTAAATCATATTGCCGTTGGTGAACAATTTTCAGATTTTGTTCGTGAAAGTTTATCGGGGCAAACGGTATCGTTAGGCACTACCATTAAAATGCTCAAACCCAGTAATACGCTTGAGTTGGTATTTCTTGATAGTTTGTGCCCAATGCCACACTTTCCAGATTGTGAGGCAAGCCTAAAGCAATTAGCTGAAAACCAACTTAAACAAGGTAAATTGTATCTGGCTGTGATCAGTGGCTACTACGTTAACGAAGCCCATGTACGTAGTTTTATTGAACGGCATCAATTACAAATGCCGGTAATTTGGGACAGTGAAAATGTGATTTTTAAACGTTATGGTGTCTCTCAAACGCCTTATAAAATTGCCATAGATCATCGCGGAGCTATTTTGAAGCGTCACGCTTTCTAAACAAAAAAAAGCCCAACTTAAGTTGGGCTTTTTAATCTATTTTAGTCAAACATTAAGCTGTCCAGTACACTTCTACCGGTACCTTTGTTTGCTGTAAAATAGCGCGAAGTGGCATCTCTGCAACCTCTCCGCCAGCTTTAGCTGCTTTATAAACTGCCAGTTTTTCTTCACCGCTTATTAAAAGCTTAATCACTTTCGATTGTAAAATAGCAGCACGCGTTAATGTCATGCGCTCAGTAATATCACCTGTTACATCACTTTTAATTGCATCAATTGCCGCCACTAAATCAGTCGTTGTTAACGCCTTATCAAGGCCTTCAGCATGCGGGAAAAGTGATGCGGTATGACCATCTGGTCCCATACCTAAAATCGTCACATCAAAATTTTGTTTAAGTGCCGCATATGCGTTTTGACACTCAGCTTGACCAAGTTGCGCACTGTCCGCTGGGTTTTTCATAGTTACAAAGTTAGCAGCTGCAGCGTTGTCTTGTAATAGCGTTGATTTAATAAACGCTTCATTACTTTTATCGTGACTTTGCTCAACCCAACGTTCATCAACCATAGCTACGTCGATTTTATCCCACGCTAACTCAAGACCACTTAAATAGCGATATGCTGGCGCCGGTGACGAACCGCCTGATACCATTAGTACAGCACGCCCATCTTGTTCAATACCTTGTGCTAAACACTGAGCAAGATCTTCACCTAATTCAGCGTTATAGGCATCTTTTGAATCAAAAAACTTTTCAATAATATTGGCTGACATTATTTGTTATTCCCTGCGTTGTACCATGCGTGATTATTTTCAGCGAGTAGCTCGTCTGCATCTTCTGGACCCCACGTACCTGCACGATAAAGTGCTGGCATACCCGCTGTTTGCCACTGTTCAATAATTGGATCAATCCACGCCCATGCTTGACGTACTTCGTCACGGTGAATAAACAGTGATGCATTACCAGCCGCAGCATCAAGCATTAAGCGCTTGTACGCATCTGAATGGAAACCATTTTCATAGTTTTTAGACAAATCGAGATCGAGCGTTACTGGCTCAAGTTGCATTTCTAAATTATCTAAACGCTTAGACATTAGCGTTAGCTGAATGCTTTCCTCCGGCTGTAAGCGGATCACTAATCGGTTTGGCTCAATGCCGCCAACTGTTTCGTCATACACGTTATGAGATACATTTTTGTATTCTACGATAATCTCAGCACAACGCTGCTTCATGCGTTTACCGGTTCTTAGGTAGAACGGTACACCAGCCCAACGCCAGTTTTCAATGTGCGCACGGATCGCTACAAAGGTTTCTGTTTCGCTGTTTTCGCCTAACTCTTCTAAGTAACCTGGTACCAATTTTCCATCAAGTTGGCCCGGTACATATTGACCACGTACGGTGTTCGCTTCAACGTCATCACCTATAAGTGGACGCAAAGCTTCAAGTACTTTTAATTTTTCAGTGCGAATGCTTTTCGCCGTTAGCTTATTTGGAGATTCCATCGCTACAAGGCACAGTAGTTGTAACAAGTGGTTTTGTACCATATCGCGCAGCGCACCGGCTTTGTCGTAAAAGCCCGCTCGGCTTTCTAGGCCAACAGTTTCAGAAATACTGATCTGAATATTATCAATCGATTTTGCATCCCACATATTTTCAAACATCACATTTGAAAAACGCAGTGCCATTAAGTTTTGAACTGTCTCTTTACCCAGGTAATGATCGATGCGATAAATTTGGCTTTCTTTAAAGTATTCTGCGATTTTCGCGTTAATTTCTTCTGCTGACGCGCCGCAGTAGCCAATTGGTTTTTCCACCACAACACGTGTTGATTTAGTAATCAGCTGATTATCAGATAAAAGTTCGCTACAACGGCCGTATACCGCAGGCGGTAATGAGTAATAAAAAACGCGCGCTTTGTCTTCAGCGTCTGACTCTAAAATTTCTTTTAAACGTAACCAGTTATCGTCTTGCTCAGTGACATTAACAACAATTGGTTTTAAAAACGCAGAAAACGCTTTCCAGTCTTTCGCGTTATATTCGCCTTTACCTAAAAACGACTTAAGGCTGCTTTGTACTTTATCAACAAATTCTTGTTCGTTTGCTAATGCCCTAACGGTTGGCAGAATTCGCGTCCCTTCCGGCAGATTTCCTTCTTGATAGGCACGGTACATTGCAGGCAGCAGTTTACGCAGTGATAAATCACCACCACCACCAAAAATAACGATATCGAATGGGTTTAGCATAATTGTTCTCTTCGTTTTAGTAACTTGTTGTTAAGTACAATATAGAATGTGTTTTTAGTTCGTTATGTTAGCACTAAATAGCGCTTGGGTAAGCTATTTATGAATGCTAATTTATATTGAATTCGTATGTAACTGCTCACGCAAATGGGGCTATGAAGAAAAGAGTTTTCAGGAGTAACAATGCTCTCACCCACTGTTACCCCTGAATACTCAGCGCTACTCAGTTCGCTTTATAAACGGATATGAGCTTTGGAGGCGTCAACTCTCTCACCAATTGACGCTCCAAATCACTCAGCGCTACCCGTTCAAAGGTATTTTTTACTGTTTGATTACGTTCAACTTGCATTTGCCAAGTTGCTATTTGAACCGGTAAATAAGAGTGTTTGGAAGCGTCAACTCTCTCACCAATTGACGTTCCAAATAACTCAGTGCTACCCGTTCAAAGGTATTTGTTGCAGTTTAAAAGCAGCCTAAGGCATTTTGAAAACCGCGCAGTCTAAGCTAATGCAAGTAACTTAACCCTGACATTTGACCGCTTTTTAATTTTTTCGCTTATTTTTATACAGTGCAATTAAGCCCGCTGTTGAGCTATCGTGTGTGAGCTGCTCATCTGTCTCTAACTCTTTTTGAATGGCATTTGCTAAGCCTTTGCCCAATTCCACGCCCCATTGGTCGAATGAACAAATTTCTAAAATAATGCCCTGACAGAAAATCTTATGTTCATAAAGTGCAATTAAACGGCCTAAATGCTTCGCATCAATGGTATCAAGTAAAATTGATGTGGTAGGACGATTGCCTTGATGTACTTTATGCTCAACCAGCTCAGCAATACGTGCTTCGCTTAAGCCTTTGCTTGCTAATTCTTTTTCAACTTGCGCTTTGCTAACCCCTGTCATCATGGCTTCAGTTTGTGCAAAAAAGTTTGCCATTAGAATTTCATGATGATTATTCACCTCACGCACAGGCTTAATTGAACCAATAAAATCGGCCGGCACAATCGTCGTACCTTGGTGCAAATATTGGTAAAACGCGTGTTGACCATTGATACCTGTCATACCCCAAATAAGTGGTACGCTCCTATAATCAATCGCTTTGCCATCAAACGTGACTGACTTACCGTTACTTTCCATCTCTGCTTGTTGCAGGTATGCTGGTAACATATGCATGCTTTGATCGTAAGGTAAAATGGCCTGCGCTCGTGCGTCCAAAAAGCTTGTATTCCACACGCTTAAAAGCGCCATAAGCACAGGAATATTATTTTCAAAGTTTGTTTCTACAAAGTGCTTATCAACATCAAATGCACCTTCAAGTAATTCAATAAACGCATCAAAACCAAGATACAAAGCGATAGGTAAACCAATTGCTGACCACATTGAAAAACGTCCGCCAACCCAATCCCACATGGTAAATACGTTGTCTGGATTAATACCGAATTCTGACGTTTTTTCTAAATTGGTGCTCACTGCGGCAAAATGCTTTGCAACCGCATCGTCATTACCGGCAGCCTGTTTCAACCATGCAACAGCTGTTTTCGCATTCGCCATGGTTTCTGATGTGGTAAAGGTTTTACTTGAGATAATGAATAGCGTGGTTTCCGCATTCACTTTGCTCAGTACATTTGCTATCTGCATGCCATCGGCGTTTGATGCATAATGCACTTTAAGTGTTTCATCCGCGTAGGCCGCAAGCGCTTCTGTTGCCATTTGCGGGCCAAGGTTTGAGCCGCCAACACCAATGCTCACTACATCAGTAATGCGCTTACCTGTGTAACCTAACCAAGCGCCACTGCGCACTTTTTCGGTAAATGCACTGATTTTATTCAATTCTGCGTTAACGGCATCAACCACATTTTCGCCGTCAACATACACCGCCTGATTATTGCGTTTACGTAAAGCGGTATGCAGCACTGCGCGGTTTTCGGTAATATTAATTTTTTCACCAGAAAACATTTTGTCGCGCCATGATGCCAAATCAACATCATTGGCGAGTGCTAATAACGCATTTTTAACATCTTGAGTGATCAGGTTTTTTGAGTAATCAAAGAAAACGCCATCAATCTGCGTGGAAAAACGCTCAAATCTTTGTGCATCATTAGCAAATAAATCAACTAAGTGCTGTTGCTTTATATCACTTGCAAGGCCTGCCAGTGTTTGCCAACTTGCTAAAGAAGAACGACTACTCATACTCTACCTAACTCTCTTTACCTTAAGCGTGTGTTTGCAACTTGAAACTCGCTAAACACTTGCTAAAGTTACTACTTATTAAAATGTCTAGGTTAACAATAAGTAAAAATGACAACGCTGTCAATTGGCAATTTAAACTTTTTGACACCGGTATCACATCATATTAATTGTATAAATTATGAAACATAGCTACAGACTTGAAAAAAAAACAGTTAGAATAATACGTTGTGTGTTATTAACCCCATGCTTTACGCAAAGCTCATCAGCAAAAGATATAATAACAATATGAAAGTCACCATAAATGATGTTGCACGCCTAGCCGGCGTATCAATGAAAACAGTGTCTCGAGTTATGAACAACGAGCCTTCTGTTAGAAAAAAAACCTCCGATAAGGTTATGGCTGCTGTTAAAGAATTAAACTACAAACCAAACTTAGCGGCGCGTAGTTTAGCAGGTACCAAGTCATTTGCTATCGGCTTTGTTTATAGCAACCCGAATGCTTATTATGTCATTGATATGCAAAATGGTATCTTATCTCGCTGTAAAGAAGAAGGTTACGAACTACTTATTCACCCGTGCAGCAGCACCGACGAAAATGTGCTAGAAGAAATTCAAACCATGATCGAGCGCTCGCGTTTATCGGGATTAGTATTAACGCCACCGCTGTCTGAGCGTCAAGATGTTACAGATTTACTTGATTCTATCGGCATTAACTATGTGCGTATATTATCGGGCCGCGAACCAAGCGAAAAAGAAAGTAAGCCTAACGCCATTTTCGTAAATGACCACGATGCTGCATATCAAATTACCGAGCATTTAATTTCGCTCGGCCACAAGCACATTGCATTTATTACCGGTGAAGAAGAACACAGATCAACACTTGAGCGCTTAGCGGGTTACAAAGCCGCATTGTCTGCTCATAATATTACGCTAAACGATGCGCTGATATTTCCGGGTAAGTACTCGTTTGAATCTGGTGTTGAAGGCGCTAAAGCACTGATGGCGAATAACGAAAAAGTCACCGCTATTTTTGCCTGTAACGATGAAATCGCGGCGGGTGCATTATTCGCGTCGCGTCTGATGGATATTAAAATTCCTGAGCAACTGTCTATTACTGGATTTGAGGATTCACCCTTCTCAAAACAAACATGGCCAAAATTAACAACGGCTCACCAGTCTAACCAAGATATTGCTACGCAAGCAGCAAAACTGCTATTTGCAAACAGCCGCCCAACTAAAATCAAAGAAGAAAAAATGGCAATTTGTTTTACGCCTGAATTGGTTGTGAGGGATTCAACCGGTAATGCGCTGTAAAAACAATTCATTTAAATTATAAAAAAAGCAGCTTTAGGCTGCTTTTTTTATACCAATTCTGTTATGTATGTGATCAGAGTTTGTGCTGGTAAATAAATAATCACATAGCAAAACATTTCTTATGCCGTTGTTCTACATTGATAAACTCAAACGTTGTTAGCATTAAATTTAACCCGCTAGAATAACCTGCTATGTAAGTTAATTCTATTCGTGCTGTTATCCACTGCTAAATAAAAGCAACGCCACCAGAGAGATTATTTAACTTAGTAAAGTTAAGGCTAGTCAGTAGCTCACAACAGGCTTTAGAACGACGACCACTGCGGCACACCAACACATAATGTTTGTCTTTTACCAGCTGCCCTGAAACAAACTCATTTAGCAAGCGGTGACTTGGAATATTCGTCACCATATCGCGTGGGACCTTTAGATAGTCACTCAGTTCACCTTCTTGATGTTCATAATGCTCGCGAATATCAATGATGCCATCCAATTTATTAGCGGCTAATTGTGCTTTAAGCTCGGTACTGTTTATTTCGGTAACCGCGTTAGGTGCGTTTAATGTTAATGCAAGCTTTAACTGACTAGCTTGATTGGTAAATAACACTGCGCGATCGCTCAGTTCAACGTTAAACTCAGGCATTACTTTATCTGTAGCTAAATCAACGAATTGACTGTCTAAAAATACGTCTGCGTAGTCAGATTTATCGCTAACAATATGGCTGATCTTCAACCCTTGCTTAGTTGCTAAACGCTTAACCTTGTTGATCTCAGAAAAGATAGGGTTAATTAGTAAGGTATCAAGTGATTGATTGACAATAAGGTACATAATATCGCCATCGACCACATATTGGTTAATACCAACTGCACACGGTGTTTCTTTGGTATAACTCGTTAACATACATGCATTTGCGAGCTTATCCTTAAGCGCCATAATACGCTCACACGCACTGTTAATTTCATCTTCACTTGCCATTGGGCCAAACGATAGGCGAATAGCGTTCTCACT
This sequence comes from Pseudoalteromonas sp. MMG024, assembly GCF_021654175.1. Classification (NCBI taxonomy): domain Bacteria; kingdom Pseudomonadati; phylum Pseudomonadota; class Gammaproteobacteria; order Alteromonadales; family Pseudoalteromonadaceae; genus Pseudoalteromonas; species Pseudoalteromonas sp. MMG024. Next base: position 84,600 of record NZ_JAKFZO010000001.1, on the reverse strand, counting down.
TTGCCACGGCGCTAGATTCATCGCATCGAGTACAAAGCTACTCGCAGCACCTGAACTACAAGCAGAACCTGCACTCACTCGAATGCCAGCAGCATCAAATAAATTCATTACTTCGCTGCCTGAAATGTTAGCAACACTAAAGTTAATAGTGGTTGGAACCGATACTGAAAAATCATTATTAAAAACGATTTCATCAAATGTATGCGACAATGCTTTTGCTAACTTATCACGGTAACTCGCCAACACATCTGCCGATTTAAACGGGCTTGCTTCGCCCTTTTGCATTAATTCAAATAACTTTTTTAAACCTGCTATGCCTGGCAAATTCTCGGTACCTGAACGCGCGCCACTTTCTTGCCCACCACCTGCAATAAAAGGTGTCAGTGGTGCATCTTCACTTAAATACAAAAAGCCAATACCCTTAGGTGCATACAGCTTGTGACCAGAAAACGGCGCATAATTGATGCTTGTTTGGTCAAGATTCAATTTTTGTTTACCTAAGCCTTGTACACAATCCACCATCCAAAACACATTTGGATTGTTATCACGGATCACTTTATCTAATGCTGCGATGTCTTGTGTTGCACCTGTTTCATTGTTTACTATCATGGTACAAATTAGCAGAGCATTTTTGCTGTGCTCTGCAATAAACTGATGATCGAGCAAGCCTTTTTTATCAACTGGAATTGCTAATATTTCAGCGTTAATTTCAAGTAACTCATTCCAATGCTTTAGCGTATTTGGCACGGCTTTGTGCTCAGTTGCGCCATAAAGCAATACTGGCTTTTCGATAGTGTGATTTTTTGCAGCAACCAATGCAGATACAACCGACGTTTGGATCCCCTCTGTTGCACCCGAGGTAAATAGCAACCTTCCCTTTTCAGCGCCAATTAATCGTTTGCCTAATTGGCGTGTGTCTTCCATTAAACGCTTTGCTTTTAACCCGGTAATGTGAGATGACGACGGGTTACCAAACTCCACTTCCATACAGTGCATCACTTCCTGAGCGATTTCACTGTAAACCGGTGTTGTTGCATTGGCGTCTAAATAAATTAAAGATTGGCTCATGGTTACTGCTTTATTACTTTATGGAATATCTTATAACATTGTTGCAAATATCCATCAGAAAGGCTAATAACATTTCGTTTTGACCTAACGGCTTTTTATAAAGCTTTTACCACAAACAAAAAAAGGCCACTGTGTAAGTGGCCTTTTATAGTTATTAGAAACAGCTTAGCTGAGTACAGTTGTTAAGATCACCAATAGCAGTAATAACGCTAATATGAGTGATATTGGCGACAATATGCGAATGAGCGTCAGTGCAAACGGATGCTTAATATTTGGGTATAAATTGCTGCGCTTTAATGACAAGGCAAAAGCAAATGCACCGAGTGACACTAGTGTTGTCGCAATGCTGATTTCTGTTTTAATGGTAATTGAGTCTGAAAAAATCAGAAAAATCTGTAACGGCAAAATAAAACACACTAATGCATGTAACAAATGCACATGCTGGATCAGTTTTAATTGCCCTTCTTCACTCAATTCTTTAATACCAAACTTGTGTTCGAAGTGCTTTATCACTTCAGGCAGCTCTAATTCAACCGCTAAGCGATATGGTGTAAGGCCATCACTGTCTTTTTGATGATAATTTACGCCACCGTTAAGCGCTTTACTAATAATATCCAAACTGCGAGCTCGCACCGCAAAATGCAGCAAGTTATTACCTTTTAAATCACATTCAGTTGCACGTTCCTTGCTTAGCAATGCATCAAATACATTTGCAAAGCCTTGCTTAGCTGACCAAATTAAGGCGGTTAAACCATCTTCATCAGTGATCTGCCCTTTTGCACCCTGTTCGATAAAGCGCATACATAAACTTTGTTTAGCATCAGGCTGTGAAATATGAGATAGCAATGCACGCTCTAACAAACGGTTATCAACTTCACCATCAGAGAGCGCAAGTAACAAATCAAAAAAGTCTTCGCCTTGGCGTAACCTATCGGCGATTTCTTCAGCTAATACGTTGGTATCGCCAGTTACATTACTTTTAATAAAGGGTAAGGCAACTTCACGAAAATCATCATCCGCCCAAATCGCTAACACATCGTCGTGTGATAACGGCATGCCGAGGTTTAAAAACTGCTGAAACAACTTAAAGAAACGCAAGTGCATACACAGTGAGGTAAGTGTTAGCTCACTCTGCATTGCAACCTGATTGCCAATCGCCGCGTATTGGTCGATTCGTGATAACAAGAGTTCACTTATTGCTTCTTTGCTATTGAGTTGCTGATGTAAATGCGTAATAGCCGATTCAATATACTGCTGCGCATTATCATCGTATTCGAATATATGCTGATAGAAACATTGCTCAAATGGCTCTGCTGGCTTTAGCCACAATAAATAATACAATGGCGGTAGCACGCTGGTGCTGATCCCTTGCGCGTCTTTGGTCTCTTCGCATTTCGGCCAAGCTTCAAGGGCATCCAAAATAAATGCGCCATTTTGCTCTAACAAACCTTTTAATAAAAGTGGATAAGCCTCAGGCCAAACTAATACTCGCTCAAGTGACAACGCAGTGCTCCAGAATAAAATGTAATTACGCGAAACGCGCTAATAGTAACAACTATTTAATTGATGAAAAAGAACTTATTAAGTTCTATTTACTGGGTTAAAATTAAAGAAATTCACAACTTTTAGGCAAATCTATGAGCATCTGGGCCACAATCTTAATAATCGCAATTGTGCTTGGCGTGATTTGGAGCAATATCGCGTTACTAAAGCATTCCGCAAAAATGGATATGAAAAACTTTAATCAAGATCCGATAGAAAAAGCTCGCCGCTCATTAGAAGAAAAACAGCGAGCCGAAAAAGATCACGAAAATTAGCCTACTAACCAATGTCCCATTAAGGCAATTACCGGTAGCGTTACTAATGTACGCAAAATGAAAATCATAAATAACTCAAAGATATTTACTGGAATTTTGCTACCTAGTAACAGTGCACCCACTTCAGACATGTAAATCAACTGGGTTACACTCATTGCCGCAACCACAAAACGCGTAAGTTCACTGTTTATATTTTGCGCCGCCAAAATTGATGGAATAAACATATCGGCAAAACCTACAACCACAGTCTGCGCAGCCTTCTCAGCTTCCGGAATTTGCATCAGTTCAAACAGAGGAATAAACGGTGTGCCTAACCATTGAAATACTGGCGTATATTCAGCGATTACTAGTGCAATCGTACCGATTGCCATAACTACTGGCAGTACCGCAAACACCATATCAACGGCATTTTTTAAACCATCGATAAGCGTTTCTTTAATTGTTTGCGCATGACGTGCTTTATCAAGTGCTACATCAAGTGAATGTTTAAACAAGGTTTTCCCTTCAGGTAATGCCTCGGGATTACCTTTTACTTCTTCACCATCAATGTAAATGTCTTTTTTGAATCTAAGTGGTGGCAAGCGCGGAACAATCAGTGCAGCGGCAATACCCGCCATACACACAGTAAGGTAAAACGGTGCAAATAAATGCGCCAATTTTACTTGGCCAATAACCACCAAACAAAAGGTTATTGAAACTGCCGAGAATGTTGTGCCAATAATCGCCGCTTCACGCTGTGTATAATGTTTTTCTTCATACTGCTTAGCAGTCATTAAAATACCCACACTGCCGTCACCTAACCAAGAGGCAACACAGTTAACGGCACTGCGACCCGGTACACCAAAAAGTGGACGCATTACTTTAGTCAGTAACGTACCGACTAATTCAAGCAAACCGAAATTAAGCAATAAAGGCAGTAATAAACCAGCTAAAATAAACACCGAAAATAGAATTGGCATCAACTCGTGCAGTACCAAGCCACCAACTGCGTCTGAGTGAATTTCAATTTTGGTATCACCAATCGAAAACGTCCCGACTTTTAAGTACGCCATTAGCACAAAAATAGCGCCTAATGTGCGTGCCACAAGCCAAATCGGGCTAACAATCAGTAAGTGACGGACAAAGCTACCCGCTTTTAAAAACTTTGGTTTAAATAGCGTAGCTAAGCCGGATATTACTGCCATTGACACAATCACCGATGTCACAATAAGCGTAATTGAGTGTGCTAACGCGCCTTTTAATTCCTTAGCCAATATCGCTATAGGGATAGTGAATTCGCCCCCATAATTAATCGGTGTCATAAATAAAAACACGCCTATTAATGACGGAATAAGGAAAATCATTATGGTCGCAAAATTACTGCGTGGTGCAGTCGATTGATTAGCTTCCAAACTCATATTTGTTACCTTTAAAGTGATAGCGGTAAATTGATCTGCATATCTTTGCCAACAAAGTGCATAACCATTTACTTAATTGCTATTTTAATCGCTACTTTTCTATCGTTTAAAAGCAAAAAAGAGCCGAAGGCTCTTTTTTGCTAATCCAATTTTATAAATTATTGAACGGTTACACCACGCTCTTTTAGCATGGCTAAAATAACTTGTAGTGTATCGCTTAACGTGCCCGGCTCTAATGTTTCACCCTCAGCATCAAGCCAAGTAATTGATGTGCCACCGGTGTTCGTTTCAGCAACCAATAATTGATACTGACCTGCTTCAAGTGGCAGTTTACGAACGTCATCACCCCAAATTGAATCCCAAACGCTTTCGTCTGGTGTTTCGTACGTGGCGAAAATTAAGTTACGAGATTGCTCGATTTCATCAATATTGAAACCAACGCGCTCTAAGAAGCTTGGGAAGCGCTCAAAAATATCACGTGCTTTTTGCTCAGTTACAAACGCCGCGTTACCTTTGTCATCAAAGCCCATTTGCAGCGATACAATGCCACGTGCTTTATTTAATTCAACCATTAACTGTCGGTAGTTAAAATCAAACTGACCAATAAACTCATTAAGCGCCGCCACTTCTAAACGCTGCTGTAGTACCGCTGTTAACTCGTCATATTTTGATTCAAAATCAACTAATTCAACCTTTACCGATGCGGTACGCTTGTGCTCTTCAGTTTCAACTATAAACTTAAATTTTTGACGGCTTAGCTCGCGCTCTTCTTCCCACCACCAAACATCAATTGGTTCTTCAATTGTATGCCAGTTAGTCACTACGAAATTGTCAGCTTTATTTTCTGTAGTTACTTGGCGCTCAACAAATAAATCGTCAATCGCTTGCCAAATAAAACTTTCTAAATCTTGAATACCTTCGTTTTTATCGAAGAAAATGCGCGATTCTTTATCGCCTTCGTTAATCCATGAACCTTGTGCAAAAGTAAGTACTTGAGCCGGTGCTTTTACCAGATATAACGCACTTTCTTCAGCTGATGTATATTGTGCCGACTCCAGATCGTAGGCAGGATCTTTGTATGGTTTTGTCAGGTTACCTGGCACTTTAAGTTCATCATTAACACGGTAATTGCGTTTATGATGCGAATCATTGGTGAAAACAGAACAAGCAGTAATCGCCATTGAGATAGCGACAACCAATGAATTTCGGATCCAATACTGCACAAATTTCTCCTTGGTGTGCTCTTTATTATTTGCTTGATTTGACGCAGCACACACTGTTTGGTTCATAATATTATTCTCAAAATTGCCGCCTATGTTACTTTTACTAAGGGCCAAACACAAGAAACCACCACCCTATCTTTAATTTATTCTTAACAATTCGCTATAATTTTCACCACATCATATATTTACATGGTTGAAGCCATTTAAATTTGCTAAAATTCGCGGCCACGTTATTAACCCATTGAGACTAAAAATGACGTTAAACACTGGAAATCAACTTGTTGTTACTGCCATAGGTGAAGATCGCCCCGGCATAGTGAGTGAGCTTACCAAGCTAGTAAGTGAAACCAATTGCAATATTATTGATAGCCGCATTGCCATTTTAGGCAATGAATTCACCTTTATAATGTTGCTTGAAGGCGATATTTCTGCCATTAGTCGTGTTGAATATAATATTCCGACAAAAAGCGTTGAACTTGGTTTATTAACCATGATGAAACGCACCAGCCAACATCAAGAAAAACAGTATAAAGCAGGTTATAAACTAACCTATCACGGCCCTGATACGCCAGGCACACTAAGCAAAGTAACGCAATTAATGGCTGACTACCAAGTTAATATTGCAGCGCTTAAATCCGATAGTGTTGAACAAGATGGTGATGTGGTAATGCGCTCTGAAATTGATATTAATTTCTCGCGTGACGTGGATGAAGCTGAATTTAAACATCAACTAGAGATCATTTTTTCAAAGTCTAACGTAGAACACATTTTAAAACGGATTCGATAGGAAATTACAATATGAATACGCTTCAAGCTGGCGATAAAGCACCGCTATTCTCACTTGCCGATCAAAACGGTGACACAGTAGAACTTGCAGAATTATTAAAAGAAAACAAAGTACTTGTTTATTTTTACCCAAAAGCATCAACACCGGGCTGTACAGTGCAAGCTGAAAATCTGCGCGATCATAAAGCGGAACTTGCAGCACTTAATACCGTTGCGGTTGGCATTAGCCCAGATCCGGTAAAACGCCTTAAGAACTTCGAAACCAAAAAAGAGCTTAACTTCCCACTGTTATCAGACGAAGACCATGCCATTGCCGATGCATTTGGTGTGTGGGGTTTAAAAAAGTTTATGGGTAAAGAGTATGACGGCATTCACCGTTTATCTTTCCTTATTGGCCAAGATGGGACAATTGAACATTTCTTTAATAAGTTTAAAACCAAAGATCACCACCAAGTGGTTATTGATTACTTAAAAGAAAATGCTTAATTAAGAAAAACATTCTTAATTAAAAAAAGCGCCAATTGGCGCTTTTTTTTATATCTACAATTCAGTTACGCACCGAATTACTTTTTTGGTGCACGGCGTTTATTGCCCGGCGTCACACGTTGATTATGCTTTTTAACCGCTTTACGGATTTTGTTAATCTTAGCGCGGCGGTCTTTACGCTTCTCAGGCATTACCGATAGTTTTGTTTCGGTTTCGCGGCGCATTCCAACCGTTTGACGTAAGTAGTTTACATCTTTTAGGTTAAGCTCTTCCCAGCCGCCTTGCGGTAAACGTTTATTTAGTAATAAGTCACCATAGCGCACACGAATTAGGCGTGAAACTTCTACTTCCTGTGATTGCCATAAACGACGTACTTCTCGGTTACGGCCTTCGGTTAAGGTAACGTTAAACCAGTTATTTAAACCACTTCCGCCTTGCGGCACTACCGATAAGAACTTAGCAAAGCCATCGTCTAACTCAACGCCATTTGTTACATTTTTCAGCGTCTGATCCGTTACCTCACCAAATACACGTACTGCGTATTCACGTTCCACTTCATAACTTGGGTGCATTAAACGGTTGGCAAGTTCACCATCATTGGTAAACAGTAGTAAGCCTGAGGTATTGATATCTAAACGACCAATGGCAATCCAGCGGTCATTTTCAAGCGGAGGTAAACGGTCGAATACGGTGCGGCGACCTTCAGGATCTTTACGTGTACACAGCTCACCTTCAGGCTTGTGGTACATTAAAATACGACAAACACGTTCGTTTGACGCTTCAACTTTAACAACATGTCCGTCAAGACGGATACGCTGTGTTGGTTCGACACGGTCACCTAAACGGGCAACTTTGCCATCAATACTAACACGACCCGATTCAATAAATTTTTCACATTCACGACGTGAACCTTTACCAGCACGTGCTAATACTTTTTGTAACTTTTCGCTCATTATTTTCTCATGTAACTTCGCAGCTAGGAATTGTTGGCTATTCTAGCACAGAGCTAATCAAGTTGCGCAGGCTCACTGAGGATTTGTGAGATTTTTTCGTCTTGTGCTACTGGTAATGGCGGTAATTCATTCAATGAAGACAATGAGAAGTGATCTAAGAATTGTTTGGTGGTGCCATAAAGTGCCGGTTTGCCCGGTACTTCTTTATAACCAACCACTTTTACCCAATTGTGCTCAAGCATGGTTTTGATGGTTTGACTGCTTACGGTAACGCCGCGCACTTGCTCGATTTCACCACGGGTAATTGGCTGACGATACGCAATTAAACTCAATGTTTCTAAAAATGCACGAGAATATTTAGGGGCTTTTTCTTGCCATAGTTTATTAAGCCACGGCGATAAACTACTGCATGCTTGAAACCGATAACCTGATCCCACTTTTACTAAACGCACACCGCGCGTCGCGTAGTGCGCCATAATGGCATCAATAGCGCTTTGAATACGCTTTAGGGAAATAGAAAAGTCACTTAATACGGTGTCTCGCAGCTTGTCTTTGGTTAATGGCGTATTCGCAACAAAAATTGCCGCTTCAATCAATTCAATTAACTGTTCATCAGAAAGTCGCTTCGCCATAATACCTATTTCGTTATTTATTTTAGTTTAAGGTAGATGAGCGAGTTTATATCGCTTTGCTGAACCACAATCAAGCTTTCCTTCACCAGCTCTAAAATGGCGATAAAACTCACCACTACAGCCGCTTTGCCTTCAACGTGTTCAAACGCCTGTGAGAATGGCAAAAACCCATCATTTTCTGTTAAAAGCGATAAAATATGTGACATTCGCGCGCGGGTTGAAAGCACTTCGGCACTGACTTGATGATGGGTTAACGTTTGCGCTCGCGCCATTACATCACTAAGCGCCAGCAACAGCTCTTTTACACAAAGATTGGGGAGCTCAAATTCTGACGACTGCGTTTCACCTAACAGCGCATGGGCAATATAAATATCGCGTTCTACCCGTGGTAACGCATCTAGATTTTCGGCCGCTTTTCTAAATTGTTCGTATTCTTGTAAACGCTTAATCAGCAGTGCCCGAGGGTCATCTTCCTCTTCTTCCAGCTCTTTATGTACCGGTAATAATAAGCGAGATTTAATTTGAGCGAGTAACGCCGCCATCACTAAGTATTCAGCAGCAAGCTCTAGCTTAAACTCTTTCATCATCTCAACATATTGCATGTACTGCCCAGTAATCTTGGCAATCGAGACATCAAGAATATCGAGTTTGTGCTTTTTAATCAGATACAGCAATAAATCAAGCGGACCTTCAAATGCTTCTAATGCTACTTCAAGTGCATCGGGGGGTATATAAAGGTCTTCAGGTTTGTCAGTTACCGCTTTGCCATGTAAAAAACCAAGCGGTAATTTTTGCTGCTGCATGTCGCTCATGGGCGCTGTTTAAACTCTGTATACTTATTCAAACGGCGCAGGGTCACCAGCGCCAACACGAATAATCTCAACTGTGTCTTCCGAGAAATCAACGACGGTTGTTGGCTGCTCAGACAAATAGCCACCGTGAATAATTAAATCCACTTGTTTTTCTAATTGAAAACGAATTTCTTCAGGATCCGCCTCGGCAAATTGCTCTCCGGGTAGAATTAACGAGCAAGACATTAATGGTTCACCCAACTCTGCCAAAATCGCTTGAGTAATTATGTGATCAGGCACGCGAATACCAATTGTTTTCTTTTTCTCATTAAGCAACCGACGTGGCACTTCTTTGGTACCTTTAAAAATAAAGGTGTATTGCCCTGGCGTATTATTTTTAATTAATCGAAACAAACTGTTATCTACACGGGCGTAAGTGGCAAGTTCCGATAAATCACGGCAAACAAGGGTAAAGTTATGGTGTTTTTCTAAGCCACGAATACGGGCTATACGCTCCATTGCATTTTTATTACCTATGCTACAGCCGATTGCATAACCTGAATCCGTTGGAAACACAATTACCTTGCCTTGCTGGATCATATCAACCGCTTGACGCACTAAACGCGCCTGTGGGTTTTCTGGATGAATATGAAAAAATTGACTCATTGGATATCCTTAATTTAATTCTTGTTCTTTGTCCATCGCCCAATCCTGCCAAATTGGCACACTGGCTTTAGGTAAGTATAAGTTCTTTCCAAGTTCTAACCAGTTGGTTGCAAAATGAAAATCTGAACCTTGCGACGAAAGTAGCTGATATTCCTCTGCAAGCTGTGCTAAAAACTGACGGTCACTCGGCGCTTGTTGTGGCAGCGCCACTTCAATGCCATCGCCACCAGCATGTTTAAATTCTTCAAGCAAACGTCGCAACCATTTATTAGAAAGCTTATAACGACTTGGATGTGCTAAAACCGCTTGACCGCCCGCCGCTTTAATTGCCTTCACAGCAGTTGCAATATCACACCATTCGCTGGTTACATAACCCGGTTTACCGCGCACTAAAAATTTTTTGAACACCCCTTGTAAGGTGTTTGCAGCCCCTTGCGCTTGAATTACTTGTGCAAAATGGGCGCGGGTAAGCTGGCCTTTGTTGGCTAACGCTTTTGCTTGTGCTAATACGTTTTCAAACCCGCGTTTTTCAAGCTTTTCAGCCATTTTTTCAGCGCGTGTTGCGCGTTTTCCTGTTTGCTCAGCAATCAAACATGCCAAAGTGCTATTTTCAACATCAACGTTTAAGCCAACAATATGAATTTCAAAGCTTTCCCACTTGGTTGAAAACTCGATGCCCTTAACAAGTGTCAGCGGTAACGCATTTTTGTCGATATGTTGCTGTGCAATTGGCAGCGCCTTAACGGTATCGTGATCCGTAATAGCCAAAATATCAACGCCTTTTTCAACGGCGCGTTCAACTAGGTCTTCTGGAGATAACTTGCCATCGGAATAATACGTATGGCTGTGTAGGTCAAATTTCATAAATATGATTTTAGTTTGTACTGCGTGTAATCATACCAAATTCAGTAAATAATTACTCTTGCTGATTTGTTTGCTTTCATTTGGGAAATTAATATTTGCTAACAAAGGTCTTTATCTGTTTAAACTCGACTAATAATAAATAGCGCAGCTTACTTTATGAAAATACTGCTAATTACCCTACTTTCACTTATCGCCTTTGCAGGGAACTCAATTCTTTGCCGAATTGCCCTTGGGCAAGAGCAAATTGATGCTGCCAGCTTCACCTCAATTCGTTTATTATCTGGGGCGATAACGCTTTTTATTCTTTACGCCCTATTTCATAAAAACAAACAAACAGCGGGCAAAGGATCATGGCTTGGCGCCGGTTATTTGTTTATTTACGCCGTGACATTTTCCTATGCCTATATTTCACTTGAAACCGCTATTGGTGCACTTGTGCTATTTTCATCGGTGCAATTTAGCATGCTTGCTTATACGTTCTTTTCAGGTACCAAAATTTATCCTATCGAATGGTGCGGTGCGCTCATTGCGTTTAAGGGTTTTGGTTATTTAGTGCTACCCGATATTTCATCACCTTCACTGATTGGCTTTGTACTTATGGTGATCTCGGGTATGGCGTGGGCGGGCTATACCTTAGTTGGCAAAAAGTCATCTAATCCCCTTGCCGATACAGCCTTTAATTTTATTCGCACCTTACCTTTTATAACATTCCTCAGCATAATGACACTTAACGCAACAAATACCTCAACCACAGGGATTTTACTCGCTGTGATAGCGGGCAGTGTGACATCAGGCATTGGTTATGCCATTTGGTATGTTGCACTAAAACACTTAACTTCAGTGCAAGCAGCTGTATCCCAGCTCTCGGTACCCATTATTGCCGGTATTGGTGGCTTTTTGTTTTTATCCGAACCTATCAGTGAACGCCTAGCGATTTCTGGAGCTATTATTCTAATCGGAATTTTGCTGGTTGTGCTTGGTAAAAAACCACTAAAACCCTGATTTTATGCCTGTTTAACCACTGCTTATAACCAATAAACACTAACAAATCCGATTAGTTATAAAAAATGGCGGTTTTGTGTTGACTCATGTATACAATCTGGGGTTTACTATGGCTGAAACTTTTTAGGAATCGTTTAAATGCAATTAGTAACTTCACAAATCAAAACAGTATGGTGGTGGCACTCGTAATCGCGGGTGGGAATAATTGTATCTAAACTATTCTTAAAACCCGCACAATGTGCGGGTTTTTTTATGTCTAATTTGAGGTGAATAATGAGTAATAACAAACAACTAATCCAATGGTGGTGGTTCCTGTAATTAACGCGGGAGGATTTTGTTTGTCTATTATTCAGCCCGCCTTCTAAGCGGGCTTTTTTGTATAAGGAATGAGGCGTGATATTTAGTCATATATCAACCGAGGTCGGCAAAGTTACCAGCATTTCGCTAGCGCGGGACTACATTGAAAGTCCACTAGCACTTTATAGCGCGGTATGTAACAACCCGACTAACTTTAATAGCTTATTGTTAGAATCAGCGGAAATTGATTCTAAAGATAATGTAAAAAGTTTAATTTTAGCCGATGCAGCTATTCGTATTGAATGTAATGGTGACACGGTAACGTTTGACGCAAAAAGCAATAACGGCAAACAGCTACTGCCCCATTTAGCTGGCTTTTTTAAAGATCACAACGTTGAACTTGCAAATTCAACCCTTCGCATTGTGTTTGAACGCGATACCAACTTGATGGATGAAGCTAGTCGCTTAGTGGCTGACAATGCATTTACCGCATTAAGACAATGTATCAATAATATTGAAAGCACCACTGAGTCACCTTTCGCAGTATTTTTAGGCGGCACCTTTGCCTACGATATGGTTGCCAACTTTGAGTCACTGCCAGACGTACCAAATGGTGATAACACAACCCCTGATTTTGTTTTTTATCTTGCCGAAACACTGATTGTTATTGACCATCAAGCAAATACCACAGAACTAATTGGCAATGTATTTAGCGGCCCCGACGCACACGCCAACTGTTTTGAAGTAGGCCAAAAGCTTGAAGCACTAAATAAACTGTGTGACGATTTACCAACGTACAATGCCCCAACCTTTTCGGGTGCTGTAAATGAGTCTGTAGATATTGACGACGCAACCTTTTGTCAGCAAGTCGAAACCCTTAAAAAGCACATTGTTGATGGCGACATTTTCCAAGTAGTGCCGTCTCGCTGTTTTTCATTACCATGCGCTGACTCGCTTGCAGCATATCACCAGCTTAAAACACAAAACCCAAGCCCTTACATGTTTTACATGAAAGACGAGAACTTTGTGTTATTTGGAGCATCTCCTGAATCCGCGCTTAAATATTGCCAAAGCACCAATCAAGTAGAGGTGTATCCAATTGCTGGTACCCGTGCCCGTGGTAAAAATGCCGATGGCAGCATTAATTTTGATCTTGATAGCAAGATTGAACTCGATTTGCGCGATGACAAAAAAGAGCGCGCAGAGCACATTATGCTGGTTGATTTAGCGCGTAACGACATTGCCCGTATTTCAACGCCGGGTTCGCGTTATGTAAAAGAGTTATTGAAAGTTGACCGCTACTCGCAAGTAATGCATTTAGTATCGCGTGTGGTGGGTCAATTAAAACCTGAGCTGGATGCACTGCATGCCTACCAAGCATGTATGAATATGGGCACCTTGGTTGGTTCACCAAAAGTAAAAGCGGCCGAGCTGGTGCGTATTACCGAAGGTAAACGCCGCGGCAGCTACGGTGGTGCTGTGGGGTATTTAACGGGTGATGGTGCGATGGACAGCTGTATTGTTATTCGTAGCGCCTTTGTTAAAGATAATATGGCTTACGTGCAAGCTGGTGCAGGCGTTGTATATGACTCAGTGCCACAGCTAGAAGCAAACGAAACACGCCAAAAAGCACAAGCGGTTATTCGTGCAATTAAGTCTATCTACCAAGGAGAAGCCTAATGGCGCAGGCAAAAATTTATTTTATCGATAATTTTGATTCGTTTAGCTACAACTTGGTGGATGAATTTGAGCAATTAGGCTTTGAACTGGTGGTTTATCGTAATCATGTTCCGGCCGACACCATTTTAAGCAAAATGGCAGAGGAAACTTGCCCTGTTACGTTAGTGCTTTCACCTGGCCCTGGCACCCCAAAACAAGCGGGCGTTTTAATTGAGCTAATCAACAAAGCAAAAGGCCGCTACCCTATGCTGGGTATTTGTTTAGGCCATCAAGCAATTGTTGAATGTTACGGTGGTTTGGTTGGTCACGCAGGTGAAACAGTGCATGGCAAATCATCGCTTATTGAACTTAAAGAGCACACAGTATTTAGTGGCTTACATTCGCAAATTCCAGTGGCGCGTTACCATTCACTCATGGCAACCGAAGTGCCAGATAGCCTTGATGTCATTGCAAGCTACGACACAATTCCTATGGCAATTATTCAAGAGCAAGATAAAGTAATTGGGTTTCAGTTTCACCCAGAATCAATTTTAACGCCAAATGGCTCACAGCTGTTAAAGCAAAGCCTAGCTTATTTAGCCAATGTGGAGGGCGCATAATGCAACCACTTGTTAATCTCTTAATCGAACAACAAGATTTAACGTTTGAGCAAAGCAGCGAGTTTTTTAATCTTGTCATGACAGGTCAAGTAAGCGAAATCGAGCTTGCAGCAGCGTTGACTGCACTTAAAATTAAAGGCGAAACCGACAATGAAATTGCGGGTGCTGCCAAAGCCATGCGCGATAATGCAGTAACATTTACTAACCCAAGTGCCATTAGTTTTGATTCATGTGGCACCGGTGGTGATGGCGCCAATTCAATTAACGTATCAACTACTGCTGCCATTGTTGCCGCGAGCATGGGCGTTAATATGGTAAAACACGGCAACCGCAGTGTTTCAAGTAAATCGGGCTCGTCTGATTTACTCCACGCCCTTGGCATCAATATTAATATGAGTGTGGTACAAGCAGAAAACTGCCTAGCAAAAACCCATTTTACCTTTTTATTTGCACCGCTTTACCATGCGGGTGTGAAATACGCGATGCCAGTACGTACAGCACTTAAAACACGCACCTTATTTAATATTTTAGGGCCGTTGGCAAACCCTGCAAAACCAAGCCATCAACTCCTTGGTGTTTATACCCCTGAATTACTTCGCCCAATGGCGCAAACGCTTAAACTACTTGGCTGTGAGCGTGTTATGGTAGTCCACGGCGCAGGTACTGATGAAATTGCCCTACACGGTGAAACACAAGTTGCCGAACTAAAAGACGGTGAAATTACTGAGTACACTCTACAGCCGCAAGATTTTGGCCTTGATAACTATGCCCTTTCAGATATTGAAGGTGGCGAGCCTGAATATAACGCGGCGGCAAGCCTTGCGATTTTAAAAGGTGAAGGCAAGCCTGCGCACAATGCAGCGATTGCCGCAAATGTTGCAGCGGTGCTGGTAATGCAAGGCGACTACAGCAATTTTAAAGACGCAACACAAGCGGTACAAAACCACTTAGCAAGTGGCGCGGCGTTTTCTCACTTATCACGCATTATCGAGGTGTCTCATGGCTAATGTATTAGAAAAAATTGTTGCCGATAAACGAATTGAGCTTGAATCGCGTAAAGCCACTAAGCCACTTGAAAGCTTTATTCATAAGGTGGTACCAACCGAGCGTGATTTTTACGGGGAACTGGCAAAACCCGGCACTAACTTTATTTTAGAGTGTAAAAAAGCCTCGCCATCAAAAGGGCTTATTCGCGATGATTTTAACCTTGACGAAATTACCGGTGCTTACAAGCATTACGCTGCGTGCATTAGCGTACTTACCGACGAGAAATACTTTCAAGGCAGTTTTGATTACTTAACTAAAGTACGTTCATTGGTGAATCAACCGCTTATTTGTAAAGATTTCTTCATCGATGAATACCAAGTGTATTTAGCTCGCCTGCACGGTGGTGATGCAATTTTATTGATGCTAAGTGTGCTTAATGATGACCAGTACTGCGCGCTTGCTAAGGTGGCGAAATCGCTCAATATGGCAATTTTGACCGAAGTGAGTAATGAAGAAGAAGTACACCGCGCATTAGCACTCGACGCTGAGATTATTGGTATTAATAACCGTAACCTGCGTGACTTAAGTACTGATCTTGCCACTACAGAAACTCTTCGTGCGTTAATCCCTGCAGGGAAAGTGGTTATTTCAGAGTCAGGCATTTACACTCACGCTGATGTAAAACACTTAAAATCACTGTGTAACGGCTTTTTAGTTGGCAGCTCATTAATGGCTGAAAGCAATCTTGATTTAGCGTGTCGTAAGCTAATTTTAGGTGAAAATAAAGTGTGCGGTTTAACGCGCTCGCAAGATGCGATTGCCGCATATAATGCCGGCGCGGTATTTGGTGGCCTAATTTTTTATGCAAAATCGCCACGTTATGTTGATATTGACTGCGCAAAACCAATTGCCGATAGCTGCGACTTAGGCTTTGTTGGCGTATTTGTAAACGAAACAATTGACACCATCGTACATATTGCCGTTGAGCTAAAACTAGTTGCAGTACAGTTACATGGCGATGAAGACGAAGCGTACATTGCTGCGCTTAAAAAGGCGCTGCCAGCAGGCGTGCAAGTATGGAAAGCCGTTGCGGTAAGCGATGTGATTGAACATAAGAGGCAAGGTGCTGACCGCTATTTATTTGATACCAAAGTGGGCAACCAAAGCGGTGGTACTGGGCAAACCTTTAATTGGGATGTGCTGAATAACGAGCGCAACTACATGCTTGCAGGCGGCTTAAATAACGACAATATTCAAGACGCGCTTACAACCCAAGCCATTGGCCTTGATTTAAATTCGGGCATTGAAACAAGCCCAGGTAAAAAGTGTCATCAACAAATTAATTCTGTGTTTTCTAAGATAAAGGAATCTTGAGGTGGAAAATAAAAACCCAGCCTATTTCGGCGATTTTGGCGGCATGTACGTACCAGAGCTTCTGGTACCCGCCTTAAAACAACTTGAAAGTGAATTTAATAAAGCAAAGAACGACCCAAGCTTTCATGCAGAGTTTGAAAAGCTGCTTAAAGAATATGCCGGTCGCCCTACGCCACTGACGCTTACGCGCAACTTAGTGAAAAACCCTAAGGTAAAACTTTACCTTAAACGTGAAGATTTATTGCACGGCGGCGCACATAAAACCAACCAAGTGTTAGGTCAGGCGCTACTGACAAAACGTATGGGAAAAAAAGAAGTTATTGCTGAAACAGGTGCTGGTCAGCACGGTGTAGCAACCGCCCTAGCCTGCGCTTTACTTGGCTTAAAATGCCGCGTTTATATGGGTGCAAAAGACGTAGAACGCCAGCAACCAAACGTATTTAGAATGAAACTAATGGGCGCAGAAGTCATCCCTGTTACCGCAGGTTCTGGCACATTAAAAGATGCGGTTAACGAAGCAATGCGCGACTGGTCGGCAAACTACGATACGGCTCACTACTTACTTGGTACAGCAGCAGGCCCGCACCCATTCCCAACACTTGTTCGCGACTTCCAAAAAATGATTGGTGAAGAAGCAAAACAACAAGTACTTGATACAGAAGGTCGTCTACCAGATTACGTGATTGCGTGCGTGGGTGGAGGCTCCAACGCTATTGGTATGTTTAATGACTTTATTGGCGATGAAAGTGTAAAGCTGGTTGGTGTTGAGCCAGCAGGTAAAGGCCTTGATACAGAAGAGCATGGCGCAGCAATTTGTAAAGGCACTAAAGGCATTTTACACGGTGCATACACCTTTATTATGCAAGACAGCAACGGCCAAATCGAAGAGTCTTACTCTGTATCTGCTGGCCTTGATTACCCAGCGGTTGGTCCTCAGCACGCACATCTTGCTGAAACAGGCCGTGCCCAATATGTTGGCATTAGTGATGATGAAGCGCTTGAAGCGTTCCAGTTATTAGCTAAAAACGAAGGGATTATTCCAGCGCTTGAATCAAGCCATGCTCTTGCTTACGCATTAAAGCTGGCTGAAGAGCAAAGTGAAGAAACCATTATTGTGGTTAATTTAAGTGGCCGTGGTGACAAAGATTTAGCACACGTGCATACAGTGTTAAATCAAGGAGGCAAACTATGAGCCGCTATCAACAAGCATTTCACGCATTAAATGAAGTTAATCAAGGTGCGTTTGTGCCATTTGTTACCATTGGCGACCCAAACAAAGAATTAAGCTTTGAGATTATTAAACGCTTAATTGACGGTGGTGCTGATGCGCTCGAGCTTGGTATTGCATTCTCTGATCCTATCGCTGATGGCCCTGTGATTCAAGCAGCGAACATTCGCGCACTAGAAAATAAAATCACTACAGCTGAGAGCTTTGAAATTATTCGTCAAGTACGTGAGTACAACGCAGATATTCCAATTGGTTTACTGCTTTATTCAAACCTAGTGTTAGCGCAAGGCATTGATGACTTTTATCGCACAGCAAAAGAAGTGGGCGTTGATTCAATTTTAGTTGCTGATGTGCCGCTGCACATGTCAAAAATGTTCAGACAAGCGGCTATGCAAGCAGAGATAGAGCCTATCTTTATTGCCACGCCAAATGCCGATGACGATACACTTCGTCAATGCTCATCATACGGCCGTGGCTATACTTATTTGCTATCGCGCGCAGGTGTAACGGGTACCGAAACCAAAGCGCAAATGCCTGCAGATTCAATGATCAAAAAGTTATTAAACTTTAACGCAGCACCTGCGCTTCTGGGTTTTGGCATTTCAACACCTGAAGATGTAAAAGCGGCAATTACCTCTGGTGCCGCAGGTGCCATTTCAGGCTCGGCAGTAGTTAAGATTATCGAGAATAATCTTGAAGCGCCAGAAACTATGCTAAGCGAGCTTGAAAACTTTGTACGTAATATGAAAGCCGCAACGCAAAAATAATTGTGTATAAACAATACAAAGGGCGCCAAGCGCCCTTTTTTTTAAACCCAAACTCTGGTGTTTCACATTAACTCTGGTGTAAGGTAAATATTCAGCATAATTTATGAGGTAAACAATGCTCGCATTATTTGAATATGCTCCCCTGATCTTATTTTTCATTCTCTATAAAACCATGGATATTTTTTGGGCGACGTCGGTACTTATTGGTGCGTCAGTTCTGCAAATAGCCTACTACCTCTTTATCGAGAAAAAAGTCGCTACTAAACATTGGGTACTGTTTGGATTAGCAGTTGGCCTTGGCTCTCTCACTATTCTTTTCCAAGATGAGCAGTTTATTAAGTGGAAAGCAACCGTGGTTTATGCGGGCTTTGCGACCATTTTATTAGCATCACGTTATTTCTTTAAAAAGAACCTAATGGCAAAAATGTTAGGCTCAATTTTGGCCTCAACTAATGATACAGGCCAGAAAATTGAAGTACCTGAGCCACTTTGGGATAAAATAAACTTATTCTGGAGCGCATTTTTATACCTAATCGCCGCTGTTAATATTTATGTAGCCTATGCATTTTCACTGGATTTTTGGGTTAACTTCAAAGTGTTCGGCATTACCGCTGCCACTTTCGTTGCGCTAATTGTAACTATCGTTATGCTTTATCAATATTTGCCTGATGATGAAGAACCAAAAAGCGAATAACCTTAACAAGTGTTAGTTTGGTTTAAATATTAAAAGGAGCAAAAATGCTCCTTTTAATATGCAATTTCTTCGCTTACCCAAATACTCAACATTATCGAACTTGCCCTCCTCTCGTTGCCACGCTCACTTAAACGTTGCTTCATCAATGATGTTTTACCCCTCACCATTTAAATATCACCGAGTAAAATAACGGCAGTTTAAGAAATGTAATACTAAAGCGCTTTCTACTTACAATTCACATAAAGCAAAATTAAAAATATAAGCCTTTGAACTCTGATAATTAGGAAAATTTATTAAACCGATCTAGTATTAAGTTGAACGTTTAATGACCTGTTGTGTTTTTCTCAAGGAGCTATAACGAGATAAACAGGCCCAAAGAAAACTAAAATCCGGTCACTCAAAGTGGTTACAACAATAATATTAGTCGAGGCTTAAATGGAAACAGATAACCAACAAGAACCTGAATACGAAATCAAAAACGAGAACCTATTTAAAACACTGCTGTGTTTACCTATTGGTATTGGCTTTGCCGTATTTATGATGAGTGCATTTAATAATTCAGGCTTCAATGTAGGCACTTTTTTACTTTTTGTACTCACCATGTACTTCACCCTAAGCGGCATCGCCTACGCCGCGTTTTACACCAATGAAAAGTTTGATTGCACACCGCATTAAGCTGCATTGTATTTCTTAATAATTGTATTGGGCGTTAAATAAAGCGCCCTTTTCTATAGCAAAGATATATTCCCATTCCACTATCCATATAGAACCAGTTTATTTATCTTACTATTTGATTTACTATGTTTTTTTAATGACCAAACGCGAAGCCTAAGGTTGCTAAACACCTACCTGAAAAAATCTCGCAAATAACTTGTTAAGTGCTAAAAGGAGAACCATGGCACGAAGTAAATCTGACATATCAAATAGCGCTATCAGAATATTCCTACAAGACGTTGGGAAGTTTTACGATGAGGCGAGAGGCTTTGAGCCATTTGGTCCCAAAGTAGCTCAAAAAGATGAGCTGTTAGAGTTTTTTAATTACCAGTGTTGCTTTTGTGGTGCATCAATTGATCGTAAATCCTTGTCCCAAGATCATTTAATCCCAATGAACAAATCCTCGCTTGGCCTACACGCATGGGGAAATGTGGTTCCATGCTGTTCACCTTGCAATAATGAAAAGCAGCAAAAGCCTTGGTTAGAGTTCATTATTACAAAAGCTGGCGAAGAAGCTGCTTACCGTACCCAGCGCATAAATGAATTCGTTGCATCTAAAAATTATGATCCCACGCTAAACTTACACGAATACGCTGATAACTTGTATGAAGATGTCGGACAAGTGGCTATGACGCTTATAAATTTAAGGTACAAGCAGGCACAAAGTGGCATTAAAAAGCTTCTTGGGTAAAGCGCTTAACAAATAAGTCAAACCGAATTCCAATGCGTTGCAGCGACTTAGCCAGGCATTGCTATTCTGGAGAGTTTACTAACTTGAACGAAAATTATAAGTATGCAACCCATATTATTTCTTGGCTCGAAAAGCTAGGTGTACCTGATATTCCTTTGGCAAAGTATGCTTTCTTACAACTTACAGAGTCTTGGGTTGAACATAAAAATCTAAACCTTGAACAGTTAAGAGACGACTTGTGGTCTTGGGTTGCTGTAACGATGGGTACAACATAACTGTACCAGAAGTAGCAAAGATGAGAATTATTTTGTGCTTAGCTTATGAAGATAATCGAGAATTAGAAAATGTTGGTTATTTTGAGGAATTATTAATAAGTCTGGGCATTTCACAGCAAGAGGCGTATAAGCGCGCATAATATCCATTTTAAAAGGCATCATTTAAAGGCTGCATTTAAAGGCTGCATTTAAAATTCACACACATCTTTCCCCTTAATCAAACCTGAAAACATTATTTAAATGAATAATGCGAGACAGGGAGCGAAGCGGTCGAGCAAGCCATGTACAACAAGGACGTTGCTTCATGGCGTTTATGTTCATATTTAAATTATGTTTGAAGAATAAGTTTGATTTTGGGCGTCGGGGGAATCCAAAGGGGGGGCGGCACTTTTAAAATTGGCGTTAAAATTCACCCATGAAGCTTGGTTACATCGGTCATCCATGACCTCATTTCAAAGCACTGCGAAACTTCGTTTCGATTACTTTTCATCTTTTGGCTGCCGTCGCCAGCGCGACAAACCAATCTTAATTAATTTACATTAGCTGAGATTTAACTCATTTCCCTCTAACTTAACCAACTCAAAAGCATCATTAATAATGGCAATACATAAGAAAGAAACACGCCACTACAACATCCTTACTTTCGGGTCTCGCACATTCAATCGATAAGTACGCTTCACTTCCTGCATATTCTCTACATAACTTATTGTTAAATAACAACGAGTACCTGAATGAAGCTTAATTTGTGTGGGTAGCGTAAAGCTAAAATCAAGCAACGTCGTATCGCCGTCAAACTCAAATGTTAATGGCAAAGTATCAGACCAAATCTCATTTAATCCGCTTTCATAACCAGGCGCAAGTATTTGCAGTATCGCTTGATTAAACTTCTCAAAATGCGGCTGATTAATGACTATTCGCCCTTTTGTCTCGATACCTAACATCACAATCTTACTATCGAGCCTTAAGGGCGCTTTGCCCAACACCCAAAAGCGATTGTTTGCTGATTGTGAGGCTATTAAAAAACCAACAATACATAGAGAGCAAATCACAATAAATGGCCAATTTAACGCCACTTGCATGCTTAATGCAATTAAACATCCGCCAATTAAAATTACAGAAATAGCGTATGCTACAAACTTAAACTGCGCACTACGCTTACTTTGTTCACTGTTAATTTTAACCATCTTCTAACCTAGTTTAACTATCTAATTCTATTAACTATTCTACATTTTTAGATTATTAAAATTCGGCCTTCCATCACCTTATTTTGCCATTAAACACAAAAAAGCGGAGCAATTGCTCCGCTTTTAACTTAAGTCTTTATTTAAATCGTACTAGAAGCCTAATAAGTTGTACGCAAAGAACTTATTAGCAACTGTATTAATAAAAATCAGCGCCAAAATAAATGGAATAAAGGTTGATAGAGAGAAGTTTACATACTTCTCGGTAAAGCTACCTGCGTACTCAGGAGCGCCTTGGCTAAGCTCTTCTGTTAGCTTTGCTTTCTTCCAGCGGTACATTACGAATAAACACACCATTAAGCCATTTAGCGGCAAGATGGTGTCGTAAAATACATCGTAAATAAAATCAAATAGGCTCTTCGTAGTTGCTGGATCATGGTCTCCATAGTTAAACATAGTGCTTAACCACTCACTCATACCAAACGACATGGTACATAAAATGGTTAAAATACCCATACTACCTGCAAGTAATAGCAATGCTTTAAAGCGCGAAACGCCCTTTTCTTCAATTAAGGTCGCTGTTGGTACTTCAATAATTGAAACAAGTGAGGTAATTGCTGCAAAAAATACCAGTAAGAAGAAGATTACTGCAATCGCACTCGCGCCTACGTAGCCGATATCTTGCTGCATCGCGAGGAAGATTTTTGGTAAGTAAACAAAAATCATCGAAACTGATGAGTCAGATAACTCCGCAGGGTTAGTATTTGGGTTAAAACTAAAAATCGCAGGTAAAACCATTAAACCCGCAATAAATGCGACCAATGAGTCAGTTACTGCAACCATTTTTGCACTGCCTACAATATTTTCTTTCTTTGAAATATATGAGGCATAAGTCATTAAAATACCCATACCGAGCGACAATGAGAAAAACGCTTGCGACAGTGCACCGTTTAACACGCTAGCATTCACTTTGCTAAAATCAGGCACAACGTAATAACGAAGGCCAGCAATCGCGTTATCTAATGTCAGTACGTAAGCAACAAGGCCAACTAGCAGCACAAATAGCGCTGGCATAAGCAGTTTTGCTGCTTTTTCAATGCCCTGCTTTACACCACCAAGTAGAATGAGATTAACCAGCACACCTACACCTACCATGTAATAAAACACGCTGGTTTGGTTAATAAACTGGCCAAAGTTGCTGGGTTCGGCAAGCGCATCTAAATTACCAATGGCTGCCTGAACAAGGTAACCAAAAATCCACACAGTGATCACCATGTAAAACACGCCAATCATAAATGGCGTAAGTACCGCTAAAAATCCCGGATATCGCCATTTACTGCTGTTACCCGATAATTTATTGTACGCGCCAAGCGGGTCTTTTTGCGCGCTACGACCCATAGCCATTTCGGCCATCATTACTGGTAAACAAACAAAAATTACAAACAAAGCATAAACAACTAAAAATGCACCACCGCCATTTTTGGTTGCCGATACAGGGAAACCAACGAGGTTTCCAATGCCTACTGCACTGCCTGCAGCGGCCAAAATAAATCCGAGTTTGGAGCTAAAATGCTCTCGCGATGCACTCATGCTGAACCTTAGTATTATTGTTTTCAACCTTGGATGCTATCAGTGTTAAACCTACTGTTTCAAGTTTTCGCGAAAAATGATTTTTAGTTTTATCCTTTCTGTTGATAGAATTATTTTTATATTCAATAAAATAACCAAACAGGTGCTGTATGTGGTACATGATTTATTCAATAGATGTTGAAAACAGCTTAGCGATGCGAAAAGAAGCGCGTCCTGCTCACTTAGCACGCTTAGAAGCGTTAAAAGCAGAAGAACGTTTGTTATCTGCCGGGCCACTACCAGCAATCGACAGCGACGATCCGGGCGAAGCAGGTTTCACTGGTTCATTAGTGATTGCTAAATTCGATTCATTAGAAGATGCGCGCAGCTGGGCTGCAAACGATCCCTACATCGAAGCGGGTATTTACAAAGAATCAATTGTTAAACCGTTTAAACTAGTTTTACCGTAACTGATTCAGAGTAAGTTCAGTGAACTTTTTGTACACTTAACTTACTCCATAATGTGGCGAGCTAACGTATGAAATATTTGATTAGTCTGATCAGTTGCTTAGTGCTCTTTAATGCCAATGCAAGTAATGAAAATGGCTCAAACGTCAAAACATCTTCACAAAATGCGGCAGCGAATAAAGCGCTTAAAAATGTTAACACTCTGGGTTTAACCAAGCGCAGAGCGGCCAAAAAAGTGTCGCAATCCTACCCTGGTAAGATTTTAAGCGTGAAAGAGAACACCCATTATTACAAAGTAAGAATGTTACAACCAAAAGGTAAGGTTGTTGATTTTAAAGTAAATAAATCAAATGGCCAGGTTAAAAAAGGAAAGCAATAACAATGCGCATTCTAATAATAGAAGACGATCTGCAACTAGCAGACAATCTAAAACATGCACTTGAAAAAGCCCGTTACAGCGTTGATATGTGTCATGATGGCGAAACTGGTTTATTTCACCTTACTGAATACCCGTTAGATTTAGCTGTTGTTGATCTAGGCCTACCTAAAATGGATGGCATTGACGTGATCAGCAATTCGCGAAAGCAAGGCATTGATATTCCGATTTTAATCTTAACTGCCCGCGACCGCTGGCAAGATAAAGTGGAAGGGTTAGATGCCGGTGCTGATGACTACTTAACTAAGCCATTTCATAACGAAGAATTAATTGCCCGTTGTAATGCGCTTATTAGACGAAGCGCAGGTAAAGCAGACCCAACTATTACTGCGGGTCCAATTCGCATTCATACCCGTTCTCAGCAAGTATGGGTTAACGACAATGAATTAATGCTCACCGCATACGAGTACAAAGTACTTGAGTACTTAATGGTTAACCCAGAAAAAGTCGTGTCTAAATCTGAGCTAACAGAGCACATTTATGACCAAGACTTCGATTTAGACTCAAACGTAATTGAAGTATTTGTATTACGCCTGCGTAAAAAGCTCGACCCAGACGGTTCTATCGCACCCATCGAAACACTGCGTGGCCGCGGTTACCGTTTAAGCGGCAAACTGTGATCCACCGTATATCGTTAAAAATTAGACAAGGATTTATCCTTGTCTTTTTGCTTTTAGTACTTATGCCTGCCATGTTCTTTTCAATTGGTAAGGCACTTTACGCAAGCTTAGTCGACAACACCGAGCGCACGCTCGAAGCACATTTGTATTCACTGATGGCAAAAGTAGAAATTGAGCAAGGTGAACTGGCGCCGATTACCCTAATTGCCCCTGAACTCACTCGTCCCGTTTCCGATACCTTTGCCTATATTTATCTCAACAAAGAAATAGCATGGCAATCTGAATCAACGCTCGGCTATCAATATATTCCAAAACACGCTGCAACCGCGCCCGGTATTATGGACTTTTCGAAAATTGAAGAGCTTGATAAGTACTTTCGACAACTTAGCTTTGTGTTTTACATGGATGCCGATGGCATTGAATATCAAGTCACTGTATTGGTATTAAAAGACGAAGAAGCCATTTTATCGCAAATGCAAGACTTCCAAGAAACCTTAAGGCACTGGCTGATCATTATCGCCATAGTGATGGGCTTACTGATTATGCTGGGCTTTCTATGGAGTAGCCACCCACTTAAACGCCTAGATAAAGAAATTGTCGCAATCGAAAGTGGCAATGCCGACCAAATTACGGGGGAATACCCAGAAGAGCTGGAAAAAATTCAGCAAGATCTTAATTTATTATTGGCTACACAACAAAGGCAAAAAGATAAATACCGTGCATCATTAAGCGACCTTGCCCATGCTTTAAAAACTCCGTTGGCTGTTTTAAAATCAAGTGATCTGGCAAGTAATGGTGACAGTCAAGAACAGCTCGATCGCATCAGCAATATGATTGAACATCAGCTTAAAAAAGCAGCCTCGGGCGGTACTGATACTTGGAAAAAGCAAACTAAAGTTAAGCCAATACTCGACTCAATTATCAATGCCATGGGTAAAGTGTATCGCGACAAAGGCATTCAATTTATTCAAGCAGTTGATGAAAAAAGTATCTTTTTAGGTGATAAAACTGATTTAATGGAATTGCTAGGCAATATTCTCGACAATGCCTGCAAAGCATGTGACGCTTTAATTGAAATAAAAGTGAAGCAGTTAGGACAACAACTCATTATCGAAGTTGGTGATGATGGTCCAGGCGTACCCGCAGATAAAATAGAAGAACTTACAATTCGCGGAAAACGCTTAGATACCTACGAACACGGCCACGGTGTTGGCATGGCGATTGTGGGCGATCTAATGGATGCCTATAACGGCAAAATGACCATTACCACAAGCCAGCTCGGTGGCGCCCTATTTACCTTGGTTTTTAATTATGAATAAATACACTCTTTTTTACACCGTGTTAATGCTGCTGAGCATTAATGCATTGGCTCAAAACGATGAAAAGCCCTGTAGCAAAGGCAAAGTCCTATTGCAGCTACAATGCTTAGATCAAGCCATTATTGACCACAAACGTACACGTCAAACTTGGCTCACTAAATTAGAAAAAGAAGTGGAAATAAAGCAAAATAACACGGGTAACACCCAATTATTTTTAAGTTTTCAACGCAGTAAAAACAGTTTTGATAGTTATATTTCCGATAACTGCCAATGGCGTTATCTCAATGAGTTACCTAATTCTCAGCAAGCAGCATTAAAATATAAGCGATGCGAACTCGCTGTGATTGACCAGCAAATTACCATTTTAAAAGGTGGTTACTAGCTAATACACTGTATTCTCAGCGGTATATTGCTACGGAAGTCAGCAAATAGAACCAAATAAAAAAGCAGCGTAATCGCTGCTTTTTTTGCATTAAACTGGATTGTCTATATCAATAAATTCAACGTCTAAATCAAATTTTTCCGCTAAATATTCACCCACAGCCTTTACACCATAACGTTCAGTTGCATGATGACCTGCTGCAAAAAAATCGATACTTTGTTCGCGCGCACTGTGTATTGTTTGCTCTGACGCTTCACCCGTCAGGTAGGCATCGATACCTTGGCTTGCGGCTAAATCAATATAGCCTTGGCCACCGCCTGTACACCAGGCAATGGTCTCTATGTTTTTGCCACGTACACTTTCAACTAACGGTTTGCGATTAAGTACATGTTCTATTTTATCGGCAAACTCTTCAGCGCTCAGTGGTGTTTTTAAGCGCCCTTTCACTGCAATGCTTGGTTCACTGTAAGGATCAAGGCCTGCTTCATACTCAATATCTAATAACTCAGCGAGCTTGGCATTATTGCCAAGGGTTGGGTGCACATCAATTGGCAAATGATAGCCAATTAAGCTGATGTCATTTTTGATTAAGGCACCAATGCGACGCTTTTTCATACCCGTAATCGGATAGGCTTCGCCTTTCCAAAAATAACCATGGTGAACCAAAATCGCATCCGCATTTTTCTCTATTGCGGCATCAATTAACGCTTGGCTTGCTGTTACGCCAGTAATAATTTTGCTAACGGTGTCTTTTCCTTCTACTTGAAGGCCGTTTGGACTAAAGTCTTTTACCTTATGGGGGGCGAGTAAACTATCTAATTCTTGGAGCAATTTAGAAAGTTGCATTATGCATACCTATAAGTTGTTTTTGATCATTGAATTGTCCTTAACCTACCGCTAAAAATAAAGAAAATTCTCAAAAAATTGAAAAATGACGTGAAACTAGGTATAAATGTATTTTTAACAGTAATCTTCGTATCAAATAAACGGGATATACGATGAGTAAACTCGATAAAACTGAAGTGCTTGCTGCGTTTGAAAAAGCGTATGAAGCAGCAAATGGTAAGAAACCTGAGATCACAGCAAAAAGTGGTTGGTACAGTGTAGATGGCGGTAAAAACGTTCGCCTTGCTGATTTAGTAACGCTAACAGAAGAACTTTCTTCTGGTGCGGCACCGGCAGCAAAAGAAGAAGCGCCAGCTAAGCCTGCTGCTAAAAAAGCACCGGCTAAGAAAGCAGCGACTAAAAAAGCAGCGCCAGTAACTGCAACTAAAGAAAAAGAATACACAGTTACTAAACCAAATGCTGAAGGGTTTACTGCTGAAGAGTTCTGGATTAAAGAACTTGCTGAGCGTGACCACGACACTCGTCTTCCACGCGGTGTTGTTTAATAGCTAATTAGCTATTAAAAGTAAAAAAGGCAGCGTATAAGCTGCCTTTTTTATTGCCTGTAATTCAATTTTTCATTTTAAAGTGACGAACGATTATGCGCGCTGCTGTAATCCACTTTTGGCCCAACTGGTACCACTTGCGTTGGGTTAATCATAGTGTGGCTAAAATAGTAATGGCGTTTAATATGATAAAAATCGACCGTTTCAGCCACGCCCTTCACTTGATAAAGCTCACGAATATAATTTGCAATATTCGGATACGACTCAAGCATACGTTGATTACATTTAAAGTGTGAAAAATAAACCGCATCAAATCGTATTAAGGTTGTGAACAAACGCCAGTCTGCCTCAGTAATTTGTGTACCTACCAAGTAGCGCTGTTTAGCCAAAATGGCTTCAACTTTATCAAGTGCATTAAAAAGCTCAATATACGCCCCTTCGTATGCGTCTTGTGTTGTCGCAAAACCCGCTTTGTATACTCCGTTATTAATACTGTGATAAACAAATTCGTTAATTTCATCAATTTCAGCCCGTAAATGCAGAGGATAATAATCATGCTCGCTGCCTGTTAAATGATTAAAGGCAGTGTTAAACATGCGAATAATCTCTGACGACTCATTACTGACGATACAGTTTTGTTTTTTATCCCAAAGCACAGGTACGGTAACACGGCCGCTGTAGTTTGCGTTATTACGCGTATATATTTGATGCATATAATCAAAATCAAACAATGCATCGCCCGTACTGT
The DNA here is from genome assembly GCF_021654175.1 of Pseudoalteromonas sp. MMG024. NCBI lineage: Bacteria > Pseudomonadati > Pseudomonadota > Gammaproteobacteria > Alteromonadales > Pseudoalteromonadaceae > Pseudoalteromonas > Pseudoalteromonas sp. MMG024. The sequence continues at coordinate 55,495 of NZ_JAKFZO010000001.1, read as the reverse complement.
GCTGTGTTTTATCAAATGTCCAACCATGTTCTAACATGTCTGGGCTTACAACAGATACAGAAATATGCTGCTCTAGCCCTTTTAAAGCGCGAAAAATAAGGGTACGGTGAGCCCATGGGCACGCCAGAGATACATATAAATGGTATCGGCCAGATTCTGCAGCAAACCCATTTGTACCTGAAGGACCCGCTTCACCGTCTTGTGTGACCCAATTACGTAACTGCGAAGCTTCACGTTCGAACTTACCTTTACTGTTTTTGGTGTCGTACCACTTATCGTGCCATTTACCTTCAACTAATAATCCCATGATCTACTCCTTAAACCTGTGGTAATTCAAAAATAATTATTGTCGCTGGGGTGTTAGATACGTTTTCAAATACTAATTCAGTTTCATCTAACACTTTTGCACCATCACCACTTTCAATTTGAGTAGCATTAACTAAAGTGCTGCCTGAAACTTGATGTACATACACAGGTTCATTATTTGCTTCAAATAAATACTGCTGCTTTGGTTCAAGGATCAGTTGATATAGCTTTGCATCTTGTTTTATCGCAAGCGTGCCATTTTCGCCATTTGGCGTAACAATCGTCGTTAAACCAGCTTCTTTACCAAAATCTTTTTGTTGATAACCCGGTTTACCACCAAAGCTATTCGGCTCAATCCAAATTTGTAAAAATCTCAGTTGCTCTTCATTTGATGCATTGTATTCACTGTGAAAAATACCTTTGCCTGCCGACATTAACTGAAATTCACCTGCTGGAAGCGTTTTGATATTGCCCGCACTGTCTTTATGTTCAATGGTGCCTGACAACACATAGCTGATAATTTCCATATCGCGGTGGCCATGGGTATCAAATCCCGCGCCCGGTGCCACAACATCATCATTAATAACACGAAGGGCTGAAAAGCCCATGTGTTTAGGGTCGTAGTAATTTGCAAAAGAGAAGCTATGTTTGCTCTTAAGCCAGCCATAGTCAGCGCCGCCGCGCTCATGTGCTTTTCTAAGTGTGATCATCGTGCTTCCCTCTTAATTAAGCGTGTTGTGTCAATTTATCTGAAATAAGCGCATCCAGTGAAGCTTTACCCGCACCCGAGAACACTAAAGAAATACTTGCTGCCAACAAAGCTAAGCCAAACTCATATCCATTGTTAGACATAAACAGTCCGTTTTCAAAATGCACAGTAAAGATTGCAACAATCATAGTGCCTGCAAGTGCTAACGCCGCTGGACGAGTTAATAAGCCAAGTAAAATAAATAAACCGCCAAAAAACTCCGCACTGCCAGCCATTAGCGCCATTAAATAGCCCGGTGCCAAGCCAATAGATTCCATCCATGCACCCGTGCCTTCAAGGCCATAACCACCAAACCAAGCAAATAATTTTTGCGCGCCATGTGCCATAAAAATAATGCCGATAGGTAATCTTAACGCCAGTGCTGCGTAACCGGCTTGGCTTGATGTCAGTGTTGTTAATAGTGTTTTCATATTTTATTCCTCAAAAATTTTAAACTTATCTAATTTATTAAAGCATCTGCTTAACTGATGAAATTAAGTATAAGCATGCTAAACTCAATAAAAAATCGGAACATTTTGAACCCTTAGTTCAAATTTTTTGAATAAAAGAATTATGTATCAAGCCATCACTATTGACGCCTTAAAAGCACTCGATGCTATCGATAAAAAAGGCAGTTTTGCCGCCGCAGCCGAATCACTTTATAAAGTGCCTTCGGCGCTAAGCTACACTATCAAAAAACTTGAAGAAGACATTGGCACGCCACTGTTTGACCGTTCAAAACAGCGAGCAGTACTCACCCCTGCGGGTAAGTTGGTGCTAGAACATGGCAGGCAAATTTTGCATTCCACCAGCAAAATGCTCGATGCCGTAAGCCAATTAGAATCAGGCTGGGAAAAACGCTTGCGCATCGCTCGTGATACCGTGATCCCAGAAGGTGTCATTTTTGAGTTGTTAAAAGAGTTCACCAAACGGCCTGAACAAGTTGATATTCAACTAAGCGTTGAAGCCTTAGGTGGCGGCTGGGATGCCTTACATAGTAAGCGTGCCGATATTGTTATCGGTGCAACAGGCGAATTGCCAAAAGGCGTGTATCGCACCCACAAAATCGCGGAATTAAGCTTTATCTTTGCTGTCGCAGCATCGCACCCTTTGGCAAAGGTTACTACACCACTGGACGACGATGATTTAAAACACTACCCCGCGATTGTGGTATCAGACACTTCCACTTTGTTGCCAGAACGAAGTACCGGGCTATTTAGCGCCAAGCAAGTAATCAATGTTAATTCAATGCAGGCAAAACTCACTGCCCAACTTGCCGGTATTGGTGTGGGATTTTTGCCAAGTCATATTGCTAAACCGTATCTTGCAAATGGCGAGCTAGTGCAAAAAGAGTGCACCATTCCAAGACCAAAACAAGACTTATACATTGCGTGGCATAAAGATAATCAAGGCAAAGCCTTTCAATGGTTTATTGAAAGGCTTACCCAAGCTAACTGGCAGATTGATACCAATTGCATTAATTAGCTGGTCATTTATTGCGACAGAGAAATGGCTCAGAAACAAGGCTTATAATTCGACATGTAGTTGTTCTACTTAAGAATTTTAAAACGCAGTTTATGGGTCATTTAACTCGCTAGAATGTTCAAATGATTAATAAAATTGGTATTAGTTCCAGCGCCTTGGGTCAAAGCCAAAGTAATTAAGCAATAAATCAAAAATGACCGGATCATAGGCTTTTAATTCGCTGGGTTTTTCAATAAAGGTTTCGGTGATTACTGCGAAAAACTCCGCTTCATTGGTGGCACCGTAACTGTGAATAACGTGGGGCATGCCATACGCCACATGCGCTTTTAACATATTGTAGGCACGAGAGAATTCGCGTCCCCAACTTTCATAGGTAAGTTTGTCTTTTAATAGCGGCGTGCCTGTTGTTGCACCAGTTTCTTGATCGAGTTGATGGGCAAACTCATGAAATACTAAATTATGGCCATCGTTTGGTAAACGGTTACCGTTAAGTACATCATGCCATGAAAGCACTAAAGTCCCACCCGGCCACGACTCCCCTTGCCTAACTGTTTGATGAAAACTCACAAGGCCTGCGCCATCACGGCTTTCTGAATTTGCATAGTAGGCGCTTGGGTAAAGCAAAATTTGCTTTACGTTTTTATACAGCGGCCAAGGTTTATTAAGTACCAACACACAAGCATCGGCCGCCACTATCAATTTCATTGCGTGGTTTACTACTAAACCATCGCGTCCTAAAAAGTCTTTGGTCGCTAAAAACCAGATGATGTGTTTTTCTAGTCGTGCGCGCTCGCTATCTGTCATTCGGCGATAAATCGGCATGTACTTAAGTAATACATTGCGATCGCTGTCGCTTAATGTGCGATCTTTTAGTTTATGTTCCCAGTAAATAGTGCGTAGCGTATCGAAATGCCAATAAGCAGCGATAAATACCAAGGTTAATATTATTAGTATGAAGTCCATGCTCCCCCCTTCTCTATTTAATTGGGTGAAGCATGGGATTGTTCAAGGTAGGGAATATATTATTTAGTTCTTTCTTAAAACAACAACGTCACGGAAAATTGATTCGCTCATGCGATGCGGTGCTTCAAACTCAAGTGCACTAAGGCCTGCCGCTTCAAAAACCGCAATCAGCTCTTTGCGCTTTGGAATGTACTTATTAAACGCAATAACGCAAATACCGTCTTTATGCAGTAAATCTGCCCATTGCGGCGCACATTCTTCTAACACAGCAATTGGGTTGCGGGTTTTTTCAGTCGTAAAGTGTTGCACACCGTAAGGAATATCACTAATGATTAAATGCTGCTTTTCACGCTTTAATAAATCACACGCAGTAGTCGCATTACCATTAATAATCCGGGTATTAACGCCATTAGCAGTAAAATCAATAAACTTACCCTTGTTTTGTTTATTGGCTTTACCAATAAAACCCTCTTTTAGCTCATGCTTTTGGCGATGCAGCTTAGTCCATTTTTTGGCAAAGGTTCTAAAGTCCAATACCGCATTTGGGTCTTGCTCAATGCCTTTTGATTTTATGCCGTAACGCATTGCCCACATTAAAGTAGTGCCGCGCCCGCACATAGGGTCTAGCAATTTAATCTTGCTGACGTCTTTTTCTTTACAGAAACTTAAACCCACATTGAGCAACAACTGCGTTAAAATTTCATTGGTTTTGCCTTTGTATTTGCTACCAAATACAAAATCACTGTGTAAGTTAAAATCAGTATTTAGCGATAGCGGCGTTAATGTGCCCGAATCATAACTAAAAATGCCTTGTACAAATGATAAACGAGCTAGTGCTTCAAGTTTTTGCTCTGGCAATTGGGTTTGCAAAAATTGCATGCCGCCAATCTCGTTTAGTGTCAGATCATACTCGCCAATACACTGTTTAAACTCTTTTTGTGCAATATCGATGGTTTCGTTAAAATAAGCACCGTTTGCAACAGGTGAAATTAAAATCGCAATGTCTTTCAAAACATTATCCTAATAGACAAATAATACCGTCAATTATATCGCGACTCGGACAAAGAAATAAACGCATGCTACCAATCAACCAGATTAAAACCGATTTTTTAGCCCATATTGGCAACAACAATAGCTATCAACCAATTATTGTCAGCGCCAATACGGGTACGGGTAAATCAACCCAATTGCCACAGTGGTGCACACAAAGCGGTAAAGTATTGGTTATTGAGCCAAGGCGTATTGCCTGTACGAGCCTTGCCGAGCGCGTCGCAAACGAAATGCAAACATCCCTTGGCGACAAAGTGGGTTATGCCATTCGTTTTGAAGTACATGCAAACGACAACACCGAGATTGTATTTGTAACCCCAGGTGTGGCACTGCGTTGGTTAAATGAAGGGTTATTACAAGATTTCAATACCATTATGCTCGATGAGTTTCATGAGCGCCGCTGGGACACCGATTTACTGCTGGCTTTACTGCTTGAGCACAATAAAACCAACAATCAACGCCATAAGCTTGTGATCACCTCCGCAACATTAAACGCTGAGCAACTTATTAACTATTGCCAAGGCATACATTTACACGCTGAAGGTAAAGTGTTCCCCGTCGAAGAGCATTACCTTGCTCCCGCTATGCGTGATATGCCACATAAAGACAACCTCACTGAGCGCATGGCATTTGCCGCTGAAAAAGCGTATCAACTTGGCAGCCAAGATGTATTGGCATTTTTGCCCGGCAAAGGGGAAATTCAACTTTGCGCCAGTTATTTGCGCGCACGATTGAACGACCAATTCGATATAATCACCTTGCATGGTGCAAGCCCCATCAGCGAGCAAAAACGCGCTTTGCAACCAGGGGAAAAACGCCGCCTTATTTTAGCGACTAACGTGGCAGAAACATCCTTAACCATTCCGGGTGTTGACGTGGTGATTGATTCAGGGCTTGAGCGCCGCACACATATTCGAAACGGCCAAAGTGTGTTGGATTTAACTGCCATCGCCAATGACTCCAAACTACAACGCCGAGGCCGTGCGGGGCGAATTACTAAGGGTGTCTACTTAGCACTCTTTGGTCAACACGCACCGCTTGAAGCCCATACACCCCCTGAAATTCAGCGAGAAAACTTAACAGATATGATGTTGGCAGCCGCGGCAAATAATCATGCCCTTGGCAATTTGCGCTTTATCAACCCACTGTCACAACAAGCCCATGATTTAGCGCTTTCAACGCTTAAAACCATTAATGCCATTAACGATGCGGGTATTGCAACTGACTATGGTAAAGCCCTTGCGCCATTACCCATCGACGTTTCGCTTTCCCATTTAGTGGCAAGCATGCCGAATAACCGCCTAAAACAGGCAATGGCCGACCTTGCAGGTGCCCTAAGCGTGCCAGCAAAACTGTTCACCCTAGATAAAAATTCAGAAAAATTTATACAATTAGAAAATGACTTTCCTAACCTGTGTGACTTTAGCTTGCTCATTGGCTTAGTGCGTGGAAAGTTTTTAGAGTATATCAGCGCAGAAGAAAACGCCCTTGTTGAGGCCAAACAATTTGCCAGCCAGCTGCGTAGCCATTTTGATTTACCCGAACTCAGTAAATACGCCAGTTACAACATCACTGAATTGCAACACGCCATTGCCGCATTACTGCCAAGCTGCGTGTATATTAAAAAGCAAAACCGCCGTGGCAGTTACAATAATGGTAAGCAAGAAGTAGTGATTGCCAAAGACAGCTACTTAAGTAACGAGCCCGACGCCCTACTGGTACTCAAAACCTACAGCCTAGCTGGGCGTGCAGTAAAAGACCGAAAAACACTGGCAACTAAAGTAAGCCCCATAACAACCAACGCTATTATTGATAATAACTTAGGTGAAGCAAAGCTATGCTCATCTGAAATTACTGAGCAAAATGAATTAATAGGCAATTACCAATATCAATACGCAGGCACCATATTAAAATCATTTAGCGCCGCAGTTAAAAGCCATGAATTTATTACCGCCACCGTTAACCTAATTGAAACTGGCGTGCTTTGTGAATCACTCTATGATGAATTAACACAGGAATACCAGCAGCTTTGTCTTTACCAAAATGTACATAGCACCGATTGGCAATTATTAGCACCACACGAACAAATCACACGGGTATTAAGTGATTTAGAAATAAGCTCGCTTGATGAGCTGGCACTTCTTAATAACAGTGATTTTGCCTATGGCTTAGTTGATGACTACACATGGCAGCAATTTTGTGAGCTGTACCCGCTAACAGTGGTGTTGCCACAGCAACAACTCAGGGTGGAATACTTTATAAGCGCAAAACGCGTGGTGCTTCATTACACGAGTGGTCAGCGTGTAGAAGCCCCAAAAAAGTGGGAGCTACCCAATTTTAATGGCGCAAAAATACAATATCGCCGCGCCAGTAAATTGGTGGATATTAAATAACCAGCTGAATCACAATACTCTGGTTTGCTGCGTTTTACAGCAAACCATTACAGTCCATAAAAATGTTTCGTCCTTGGCTTTTTAATTTCGTCCTGGCAATTCAAGCTGTCATAACAGACAATTTCTGGGTAGCGATAAAACCACTCTTTATAAATGGGGTTGTATTTCGCCTTAATGCGGGCCTGCTCTTCGGGCGAAAACTGCGGTAAATACTTTTCTCGCATCATGCGAATTTGTTGATAAACCGCGTTTCCTAAGTTATATCGCTCTCTGTGGTATTGCTGCTCCCCCGAGTGGTGCTCTTTGGTACTCGGCGCAAACTGCGCCATTTTGGCTTTACCTTCTTTAGCCCACCCTTCAATGCGTGCTAATTTCGCTTCAAACGGTTCGGCATCAAGGGTGAGCGGAATTGTTTCATCCGCGCGACTTGGCGCAATCCCTCTTTCGGTAAATGAATTAGAATAAAGCGGGTGCGCCAACGTAAAGAGCATATTGGCGTAGGCATTTGATATAAATAGTTGCAGCTTTTCCCGCGGAAAAACCACTGCTTGATTAGCGTAGCCGAGCTTTTTATGGCGATAGTGGTTGTAGCTATCATCACGGGGGCAGCCGCCATGACCACAGGTTTCAACATGGGCCGATGTGATAACAAATGGCTCTGGCGATTCAATGCCATCTTGCGGCTTTACCGTCACCGCAATGGGCCCGCGGTAGCCGTGTGACTTATCCATCAAGCTTGTGCACCCGGCCAAAACCAAAATGCTAAGTGTTAAAAATAAGCGTTTCATTTTATTGTTCCTTGTAAAGCGCCGTTAGCCTTGGTATTGGGGGATTAAATACCAAAATAGACTCGCCGATGATATGGGTGATCCTAGGGTGAGTGGTATTCGTGTCATGGGCTATACCTGTTAGGCTCACTCCTGATAGTGTTAAGCAGAACACTAATTTCGCCAGTTTAAAATTACAGTCCATAAAAATGTTCCGTCCTTGGTTTTTTAATATCGTCTTGGCAATAGACTTCTTGTCCGCAGGTGGTTTCTGGGTAGCGGTAAAACCACTCTTTATAAATGGGGTTATATTTTGCCTTAATGCGGGCCTGCTCTTCGGGCGAAAACTGCGGTAAATATTCTTCTCGCATCATACGAATTTGCTTTCTAACGGCATTTCCTAAATTGTATCGCGCTTGCTCGTATAACGTTTCATTTGAATGATACTCTCTAGTCCCCCGCGCAAACTGCGCCATTTTGGCTTTACGATCATTCGCCCACCCTTCAATGCGTGCTAATTTTGCTTCAAACGGCTCGGCATCAAGAGTAAGCGGAATTGTTTCATCCGCGCGACTTGGCGCAATCCCCCTTTCGGTAAATGAATTAGAATAAAGCGGATGTGCTAACGTAAAAAGCATATTGGCGTAGGCATTTGATATAAATAGTTGCAGCTTTTCCCGCGGAAAAACCACTGCTTGATTAGCGTAGCCGAGCTTTTTATGGCGATAGTGGTTGTAGCTATCATCACGGGGGCAGCCACCATGACCACAGGTTTCAACATGGGCCGATGTGATAACAAATGGCTCTGTCGATTCAATGCCATCTTGCGGCTTTACCGTCACCGCAATGGGCCCGCGGTAGCCATGTGACTTATCCATCAAGCTTGTGCACCCGGCCAACACCAAAATGCTAAGTGTTAAAAATAAGCGTTTCATTTTATTGTTCCTTGTAAAGCGCTTTGTTGTCTTATCATATTGTTGTTATTGGCCATTTTTAGTCACTTTTCGCTACACTAGAGCGCGTTAAAGTGCTGTGTTCGTGGTTTTTGTGCATCTTGTTCACAGTGTGCTTCTAGGTCGCAGTTTGTCTCGGGATAACGATAAAACCATTTTTTAATTATCGGATTATATTTTGTGGTAATTTTGGTTTGGTCTTCAGGTGTAAATTGCGGCAAATACAATTCGCGCAACATGCGAATATGCTCGTTTACCGCTGCGCCTAGCTGATAACGCGCTTTTAAGTATTCAGCTTTACGAGACAGAAACTCTGGATCTTTTTGGTTAAACCCAAACTTGAGCATTTTTGTATTTTTCGTATCGGCGTCTTTCTCTAAGCGTTTAAGTCGCTCTTCAAAATACTCAACTTCAATGGTTAAGGTACTTATCTCAGCCTGCTCTGCTTGGGCAAGCGTGACTTCTTTGGTTAGTTGCCCATAGTTCGGGTGATAGATTGAAAAGGCAATTGTCGCTTGCGTGTTCGCGTCTGCGCCCTGAAATGCTTTAAAAGGAAATACCACAGGTATGTTGATATAGGTTGATTTTAAATGGCGATAGTTGTTATCACTATTAGGCGTGTCACATCCTGTGTTGTTACAGGCTTTAACAAGTGCTGACTGGATAAAAATAGGTTCATCCGGCGCTGCACTTGCTTCTACGGTGACTTTAATTGGCCCATGACCTTGATAAGGTTTGTCGACCGTTTTGCAGGCGGTTAGCATAACTAAGCAGGCAACCGTTACGCCAATATAAAGAGGAGATTTCATTTAACACGTCCGTTTGTTTTCCTTAAGTCGGTACATGTTAACGAGTAGCAATTGCTAACTCAATAATATTACTGATTTTTTATAAAAATAAAGCTGCATTATGCTGCTTTAAAAGAGCTTAACTTAAACTTTTAGCAAGTGCTGTCATTTCTTGCTGTAGCACATTTACAAACTGCGCAACGTGAAAGCCGTCCATTAAGCCGTGGTGCACATCAATGTTGAGTGGCATGGTGCCAAGCTGTTTATCAAATTTACCAAACACATATTTGGGAATGCCATTTTGCTCACCAAACGGTGTTGCATGGGAAAAGCCTGTAAAATCAAGCCAGGGTAACACCGACACATGAATACAGTTAAGGCGTCCTTCTATTGAGTTAAACTCTTCTGAGAAAAATGGCTGACTGATTGCTTTTTCAAATGCAATTTTGCCTTTTTCACTAAATTCAGCAAAGCCTTCAGCATAAGGTAAGTATGAAATCTTAAAGAGGTTTTGCTCATCTAATTGCACCGCGTTAATTTCAATTTTATCGCACAGCCATACTTGGTTGTTATCAATACGGTGGCAAACAGGTTGGTAAGTATTATTGGCTCGCAGCAAAGCGTAAAGGCAAGCTAAATAGAACGACTGACCACTTTGCTTACATGCGGCAAACAATTCACCCGCATCTATACGCACACAGACCGAAAAGTACGGGTTTGCTAAGTCTTTAAAAAATGAAAAGTGTTCGGCGCGTTGCCAGGTAGAGAGGTCGATTTGAGTTGCCATAATCTTAAAATAAAAATGCCCGCAATTGCGGGCACCTTACCGAGCATAGCATGAACTTTCAAGCTCATTCTTTTACTCGTGTTTTTACAAGCAAAAAACGGGTAAATTACAAACCGTTTTCGATGATTTCTTGTGCTAGTTCGTCTGCAATAATATGCGTTGACTTTTGCTCGTCTTCTGAACGCTTGAAGATTTCGCTTAGTGTATCGAAAATACCTTCAACGTGTTTAGTTGCCGCTTCTGCACTGTAACCTTCTGGCGCTGTTTCGTAGTAAACGTTGATGATACCACCTGCGTTAATTACGTAATCTGGCGCGTATAAAATGCCTTTTTCACGAATAATTTCACCGTGACGTGGCTCTGCAAGCTGGTTATTCGCACAACCTGCGATAATGCCTGCTTTAATGCGAGGAATAGTCTCATCATTGATTGTTGCACCTAGTGCACACGGCGCGTATACATCAACATCTAGGTCGTAGATTTCGTCAATGTTAACTGCAGTTGCGTTAAAGTCGTTAACTACACGGCTAACACGCTCTTCGTTGATGTCCGTTACAAACAGCTCAGCACCTGCTTCGTGTAGGTATTTACACAGTGTGTAAGAAACCGCGCCAAGACCTTGTACTGACACTTTTACGCCCGCTAAGTCTTGATGACCGTGCTTGTGTTGGTAAGCCGCTTTAATACCTAAAAACGTGCCTAGTGCTGTAAACGGTGATGGGTTACCGCTTTTACCTTCAAGACCAAGTACATAGTTTGTTTCAGTATTCATTACAGCAACGTCATCACAGGTGATGTTTACGTCTTCTGCTGAGTAATAACTACCACCTAAACGCTCTAAATGACGACCAAATGCTTTAAATAGTGCATCTGATTTGATTTCTTTTGCATTACCGATGATTACTGATTTACCACCACCGAATGGTAAGCGCGCAACTGCATTCTTATATGTCATGCCTTTTGATAAACGCAGTACATCGTATACTGCATCTTCGTCACTTGCGTAATCCCATAAACGACAACCACCCACTGCTGGGCCTAATTTAGTGCTGTGTACAGCAATAATTGCTTTTAAGCCAGTTTCTTTGTCTGCACAAAAAACAACGTTTTCGTGGTTATCAAATTCAGTACGATTAAAAACAGTCACACGACTCTCCAACTTGTAAATGTTTAACGCACATAATAAGTATGGCGTTAAATGAACGGGTTATTCTTGGTTTGCACCGACTCTAACATTATCCTTTCATCAAGACTACAATTTTAGATGAACAACCCAGTTAAACTTACAATTAAACATATTCAATTTAAACTATACTCATTTCAATTAAAAACAATGCAATTACAGACCTATTCCAAGCAAAATATCGCAAAGATCCGCTAATATTTAAATTGTAGATTGACGTTTACGTAAGCGATAAGCTTGAAAGATAAGAGAGCGTAAAGAAGAAGTTACAGGGTTCAGGGTTCAGGGTTCAGAGCTTAATCAATGCGTGAATACAGCTCAAGCATAATTTCCAATCGTTTTTTGTCAGTTAAGCTCTAGAGTGATGCAATAAAAAAGAGCGCATATGCGCCCTTTTTATTTTGTTAAACTATTTGCTCGACCAAAAATTATTTTAGTTTTGCGTCTAGCTCTTCAATTTTTGCTTTCCAGATTGCAGGGCCTGCACTGTGCGCGTTGTTACCTTCGCTATCTACCGCTACCGTTACTGGCATATCTTCTACTTCAAACTCGTAGATTGCTTCCATACCTAAGTCTTCAAACGCAACCACTTTTGCTTTCTTAATTGCTTTTGATACTAAGTACGCTGCACCACCCACTGCCATTAGGTAAATTGACTTATTGTTTTTGATTGATTCAACTGTTGCAGGGCCGCGCTCTGCTTTACCAATCATGCCAACAATGCCTGTGTTCTCAAGCATTAAGTCAGTAAATTTATCCATACGTGTTGCCGTTGTTGGGCCCGCAGGACCTACTGCTTCGTCGCCTACTGCATCTACCGGGCCTACGTAATAGATAAATTTATTGGTGAAATCAACACCCTCAGGTAAGCCTTCACCTGAATTAATCATGTCTTGCAAACGCTTATGCGCTGCGTCACGACCAGTTAAAATCTTACCGCTTAGCAGTACTGTTTCGCCCATCTTCCAATCGGCTGTGTCTTCTTTTGTTAAGGTATCAAGGTTAACACGGCGTGTATCTTCACCTACTTCAAATGTTACTTCTGGCCAATCTTCTAGCTTAGGCGCTTTAAGATCCGCAGGGCCTGAACCGTTTAATGTGAAGTGAACGTGACGCGTTGCCGCACAGTTAGGGATCATCACTACAGGCTTAGACGCAGCGTGTGTTGGTGCTGTTTTGATTTTAATATCAACAACGGTAGTTAAACCGCCAAGGCCTTGTGCACCAATACCGGTTTTATTTGCGCGCTCAAAAATCTCTAAACGAAGCTTTTCTTCCGCTGTTTCTGCGCCGCGCTCCATTAACTCATGAATATCTACCGGATCCATCAGTGATTCTTTTGCAAGTACTGCTGCTTTTTCAGCTGTACCACCAATACCTATACCTAACATGCCAGGTGGACACCAGCCCGCCCCCATAGTTGGTAACGTTTTTTCAACCCAAGCTGCTACATCGTCTGACGGGTTAAGCATAACCATTTTAGTTTTGTTTTCAGAGCCGCCGCCCTTTGCCGCAATCATTACTTCGACTTCAGCGCCTGGCACCATGTCGATATGCACAACTGATGGCGTATTATCTTTAGTGTTTTTACGGCTGCCTGCTGGGTCTGCAACAATTGATGCACGCAGTGGGTTATCTGGGTTAAGGTATGCGCGGCGTGTGCCTTCATCAACCATTTGCTGAACCGTCAAGTCGGTTTTATCCCATTTAACGTCCATACCCACTTTAACGAAACACGTCACAATCCCCGTATCTTGACACAGTGGGCGCTTACCTTCTGCCGACATACGTGAATTAATTAAGATTTGCGCAATCGCATCTTTAGCCGCTTTGCTTTCTTCTTTTTGGTACGCCTTATCAAGCGCTTGTACGAAATCTAGTGGGTGATAAAACGAAATGTATTGCAATGCATCTTCGATGCTGTCAATAAAGTCTTGCTGACGGATAGTGCTCATTATGTATCCTTATTATATGCCGTGACGGTGGCAAATGTTTACAGTGTGAATAGTGTCAAACACAGCTTACTCATGCAATCTGTGCAGTAATTCGTTAAACTATGCATGTATAATAACCTCCCAACTCGTTTGCGACCAGTCTGGTAGTTAAAGTTAATGATAAATGAACAATTAATATGCAAAAAATTAGACTTAGCGCTAACTAGCGAGCACGTTTTTAGTTTTTTTGCAGATTTGCAGTATGCCATTTTCTTAGATTCGGCAAACCCAGCACACCCTAATAATCGTTTCGACATTATTGTGATTGATCCCATTTCACTGATTGAAGTGAAAAACAATGTGACTTATGTTGATAATCACCAAGTTAAGTGTGATGGTTTTAGTGCAATACACCACGCAATTAGCCCTTTTGCAAAAGTCGAAGCCCCATTTGATTTACCATTTTCTGGCGGCGCTTTAGGTTTATTCAGTTACGATTTAGGCCGCTCAATTGAAGTGATGCCAGAAATTGCGAAAAACGATATCGATTTAGGCCAAATGATGGTGGGTATTTACCCCGATGCCCTGATATTTGATCATCACGAAAACCAGTGGTTTTATATCGCACAGCCATGTTGTGATAGCGAAACACGGCTTAATAATTACCTTGCACCGCTTACAGGCACTGAAAGCGAGCGCATGCCATTTGCCTTAACAACTAAGTGGCAATCAAACCTGACTAAAGATGGTTATGGTGAACGTTTTAATAAAGTGCAAGAATATTTAAAAAGCGGCGATTGCTACCAAATCAATCTAGCACAGCGCTTTGATGCACGTTTTACTGGCAACCCTTGGCTCGCCTATTGTAAGTTGCGAAGTGCAAACCAAGCACCCTTTTCGGCTTATATTAATACTGGTGAGCAACAAATACTTTCACTTTCACCTGAGCGTTTTATTCAGGTAAAAGAACGTCAGGTTGAAACTAAACCAATTAAAGGCACAGTGCCGCGCAGCACAGATGCAAAAATTGATGACGCCAACAAAGCACGCCTTGCAAATTCAACCAAAGATCGCGCTGAAAACGTGATGATCGTGGATTTACTTAGAAACGATTTAGGCAAGGTTGCTAAACCGGGTACCGTTGAAGTACCTAAGCTCTTTGATATTGAAAGCTTTAACGCAGTGCATCATTTGGTATCAACGGTTACATCTACCCTTGCCGATGGTTACAGTGCGATTGATCAATTAAAAGCAGCGTTTCCCGGCGGATCGATCACTGGTGCGCCAAAAATCCGTGCAATGGAAATTATTGAAGAATTAGAACCTCATCGCCGTTCAATCTATTGCGGCTCAATTGGCTATATTTCGGCCTGTGGTACCATGGATACCAGTATAACCATTCGCACCCTCGTTTGTGAGAAAGGTAAAATTTATTGCTGGGCTGGCGGTGGTGTAGTTGCCGATTCAACTCTTGAGTCTGAACTGCAAGAAACATACGATAAGGTAAATCGTATTTTACCTGTACTTGAATAGCTACCCGCTTTGGACCTGTTATGCAGTTAAGTGAATTTCTCGCTCGTTTTCATATTCAGCAGCCGAATAATGAGGTTGGCTTTCCAGTACAAATGCGCAATATTGCCAAGCAAAGCGCTGTATTGGTACCGCTGGTTAATGTGAACGATGAAATTCATTTATTACTGTGTAAGCGTCCTGACTATTTAAAGCATCACCCTGGGCAAATTTGTTTTCCTGGCGGTAAACTTGAGCAGTCAGACGATAATTTACTTGCCACAGCGCTGCGTGAAACACATGAAGAAATTGGCATTGTGGTTAATAACAACCATGTGATTGGTGATATGGATAGTTATTGGACCCTTACTGGGTTTGAGATAAAACCTTATATTGCTCTACTGCCCGAAAAGCCCAATTTATCGCTTGCTAGCGATGAAGTGGCTAATGCTTTTTACCTGCCACTTGCGGCTTTGATTGATCAAACAAATTGGCAAGATATTCAATTCACCCGCCAATTTTCGTCCTATACTCTTACAGGGTTCCAAACCGAGTATGGTTTGCTTTGGGGTGCGACGGCGCAAATTATCCGTAATTTGATTAAACATCTAAATTAAGCACATAAGCATTAATCATACTAATTAAAGTTAACAAGTTTATAAATTAGAGTTATGATACTCGGCCGTTCAATGGTTAAGTAAGAGATATTCGTATGATAAGTGCATTCGATATGTTTAGTATCGGCATTGGCCCTTCCTCCTCCCATACAGTGGGCCCGATGCGCGCTTCAAGACTGTTTGTTAAGTCATTACAAGAGCAAGCGCTATTAGAGCAAGTAACCAGTGTTCGCTGTGAATTGTTTGGCTCACTCGGACAAACAGGTATTGGTCATGGTTCGGGTAAAGCGGTTATTTTAGGTCTAGCTGGTCACGATCCAGAAACTATTGATGCCGATCTGGTACCAAGCATTTTAGATAAAATCGAAAAAGAAGAAACTATCTATCTTGATCAAAGCCATGCTGCGGCATTTCCAAAAAAAGACGCCATTGTATTTCACCGTCGAAAAACTCTGCCAAAGCATTCAAATGCAATGGAATTACAAGCATTTAATGGCGATGAATGTGTCTTCCGTGAAGTTTTTTATTCTATCGGTGGCGGTTTTATCGTACGCGACGCTGACTTTGAGAAAGAAAAAGAAGCGGCACTGACGATACGCGAAGAAAACCCTGCACCATACCCATTTGATACGGGCGCAGAGTTAATGGCGCAGTGTAAAGAGCACGGTTTAAGTGTACCAGCCCTGATGATGGCAAACGAAAAAACCCTTAAAACAGAAAGCGAAATCACTGACGAGCTATACAATATTTGGCTTGTGATGAAAGCCTGTGTTGAGCGCGGTATGCGCACCGAAGGTATTTTACCGGGCGGTTTAAAAGTAAAACGTCGTGCGCCTAGCCTGCACCGTCAACTGAACATTGAAACACATAACGATCCCCTACGTGCAATGGAATGGGTTGATTTATTTGCCCTTGCGGTAAATGAAGAAAATGCTGCTGGCGGTCGCGTTGTTACCGCGCCGACAAACGGTGCAGCAGGTATTCTTCCAGCGGTGCTGATGTACTACCACACGTTTATTAAAGAAGTGGATAAAGACATTGCAACCCGTTACCTGCTGACTGCTGCTGCAATTGGTATTCTTTACAAAAAGAATGCATCAATTTCAGGTGCAGAAGTAGGCTGCCAAGGTGAAGTGGGCGTTGCTTGCTCAATGGCTGCAGGCGCTCTAACTGAAATTTTAGGCGGCAATGTTGAGAAAGTTGAAAATGCCGCGGAGATTGGTATGGAACATAACCTTGGTTTAACTTGCGACCCTGTTGGAGGCCTTGTACAAGTACCGTGTATTGAACGAAATGCAATGGGTGCAGTAAAAGCAATTAACGCATCACGCCTTGCAATGCGTGGTTCAGGTGAGCAAAAAGTATCGCTTGATAAAGTAATCAAAACCATGTGGGACACAGGTAATGATATGAAAACCAAGTACAAAGAGACGGCTCGAGGCGGACTCGCTGTAAATATCATTGAGTGTTAATCACAGTTAACAGATACAAAAAACGCCACATAATGTGGCGTTTTTTTTGAGTCAAAATTCGACTTAACGAACTGGTAACTCAATATCCTTAAATAAATGGTCTACATCATCTTGATTGCGTAACATGCACGCACGCTCAACAATGGTTTTATCCAAGTGTGGCGCAAAACGCTCAATGAAGTCATACATGTAACTGCGTAGGAAAGTGCCTTTTCTGAAGCCAATTTTAGTGGTGCTTGCTTCAAATAAGTGGCTTGCATCAATTACCACGAGATCTTTGTCGTTCATTTCATCAATGGCCATTGATGCCACAACACCCACACCTAAGCCTAAGCGCACGTAAGTTTTAATTACGTCAGCGTCGGTTGCCGTAAACACGATTTGCGGCTCTAAACCATGCTTAGTAAAGGCTTTATCTAGCTCTGAACGCCCAGTAAAACCAAATACATAGGTGATTAATGGGAACGCAGCAACGTCTTGTATCGTGAGGTTATTTGCTTTAGCAGCAAGCGGATGATCTTTTGCCACCACAATGCTGCGATTCCAGTGGTAACACGGCAACATAATTAAATCGGTATACAGATGCAGCGCTTCTGTTGCGATGGCAAAGTCTGCGTCACCGCGTGCAGCAGCGTCGGAAATTTGTTGCGGCGTGCCTTGATGCATATGCAGTGATACTTTCGGGTACTTGTTCATAAACCCTTGGATCACATTTGGCAAAGCGTAACGTGCTTGGGTATGCGTAGTGGCGATATTTAACTTACCTTGATCTGGTAAAGTATGCTCGTTGGCAACCGCTTTAATGCTTTCAACTTTCGCCAAAATCTCACGAGAGATATTGATAATGTCTTTGCCTGCCGGCGTAACATGCGTTAAATGTTTACCGCTACGACCGAAGATTTGCACACCTAGCTCATCTTCGAGCATACGCACTTGTTTAGAAATACCAGGTTGCGAGGTATATAAGTTTTCAGCGGTGGCTGAAACATTAAGATTGTGGTTGAGTACTTCAACAATGTACTTTAGCTGCTGTAATTTCATAGCGAGTATTTTGTATTTATTATTACCTTTATTTATATACTTTTGTCTCTTTTATGCCAAGCATAAATTCAAAACTTACGTATTTATTCCATTTTTAACTACAAACTACCTTAGTATTTTGTAAAAGTCAGAAAAAAGCGTCTAAATTATTAGTATCAAAAATAATTTTCGGTTTTTATGGTTAATCCTCTTCAACGATACAAATCTATCTCGGTGCTTATTTTGGATGATTTTTCCGAATTCCGCCTATCACTAAAACAAATGGTAGAGAGTTTTGGTGTTCATCATGTGGATGTGTGCACCAATGCCGAAGATGCTCTTTCCTGCTACAGCGAACATCAACATGATATTTTGCTAGTCGATTACAACTTAGGTGATGGCTTAAATGGGCTGCAGCTGCTTGCCGAGCTTAATCATCGTAACTTACTAAAATACGGCACAAACTATGTACTGATCACAGGTGAAACTGCCTCAGATTTAGTGATGGGTGCACTTGAATACCGCCCCGACGATTACCTTGCAAAACCATTTACCAAAACAACCCTGAAATCTCGCTTGGATAAGCTCGTTGAAAAAAGCCTCGCGTTTAAGCCTATTTACACCGCGTTAAATCAAGATAAGCCAAAAACGGCCCTCGAGCTTTGTGACCAACTAATGGCAAAAAACAAGCGCGTTGGTATTGATTGTTTGCGCCTTAAGGCTGAAATTTATTTAAAACAACTTAAATATGTGCAAGCACTCAGCATTTATAATTCAATTTTGCATAAGCGAGAGCTTAGTTGGGCACAAATGGGCGCAGCGATTTGTCATTTGGCGCTATCACAAAGCGATCAGGCATTAAGTTTGTGCAAACTGATTACCACTAAAAACCCACAAGCCGTTGAAGCATACGACCTTGCTTGTGAGTGCTTTATTCAACAGCACGACTTCGAAGCAGCATACGCAATTACACAAAAAGCCATTGCCGCATCGCCCAACTCAATTGTCAGGCAGCGCCAGTTAGCCTTGTTAGCAACCCGCTACAATGAACTGGAAATTGCCTTTAACGCTTACAAACGCGTTATGCAATTAGCCAAGTATTCATGCTTAGCGCAACTCGATGACTATATAAATCAGTTATGTGTTTGCACACAGATACAACTTACGGATCAAGCAAACTTTGTGCGACGCGCAAAAAAAGAGTACCCCGCAATTTATCGTACAATTACAAAACTCTACCCCGGTGTGCAAAGTCAATTATCAATTGAAGTACATCAAGTATTTGTTGAGTACTTAGTTAACAAAGACGGCGCAAAAGGTGAAAAACTCATTTTAGTGGTAGATAAAATTATTGATTACCCAGACGCGCTCAATTCGGCATTTATTAACCTGCTCGAAATCATTATGAAGCACGCCGATATTGAAGTGGTAACCGCCAAGCTCGACCCAATTATTACGCGCGGTAAAGCAAAGATTATTTCACACGAAGACCACGAAAAATCAGAGAACTTTAATCAACAAGGCATGGTGAAATACAAAGAGAAAGCATTTGAAAGCGCTCAAGGCGCATTTGCAACTGCCCTAGCCAATGCCCCTAACAACCCAAATATTGCATTAAACCTGTTACAGGCGGCGTATCAATTGCATAAACAAAATCAAAAGTTCACATTAACAAAGCGTCAATTTGCTTTGTCACTGAATGCGTTAAAAACGTTAGCGCCTCACGACCATCGTCACAAGCAAAGTCAAAGTCTGTTAAACTTTGCTAAAGCTAAATTAACGGGATAATTATGGACCATAATAAGCTCGACTTTTCCGTTGTCCTTGGCGCAAGTATGCACGATATGAAAAATTCTTTGTGTATGCTGCTTCAATCGATGGAAACAATTAGTCAAAGTATTGAGCAAACACCTCAAGCACAATCTGAATTCGCCAAGATTCATTACGAAGTTGCCCGCGTTAATTCCAACTTATTGCAAGTACTTGCCCTTTATCGCGAACACAACGCACAACTGCCACTCAATATTGAAGAGCATTTTTTAGATGACGTAGTCGACGAACTGCTTGCTAAAAATGAGCTTTACATCACCAACAAAAATATTGATGTCAGTTGTGATATTGAACAAGATCTGGCGTGGTTTTTTGACGCCGACCTAATTGCCAACTTACTTAATGACATTCTTATTAACGCACTCAAATACACAGCATCAGAAATTCTCATTAGCGCACATCAAAAAAACGACAAGCTTGTTATTGAAATTCACGATAATGGCGAAGGCTACCCCGAAAGCATGCTAGAGAAAGCCAATAATGAAATGTCCTCAGCCCTTATCAGCCAAGGACGCACTGGGCTGGGTATCTATTTCGCCAATTTAATTGCATCAGCACATGTAAATAAAGAAACCAAGGGACATATCGCGCTGGCCAATGACGGGCGATTAGGTGGCAGCAAATTTACCCTTGTTTTGCCATAAAAAAAGCTGGTAATAAAGTGCTATTATTAGAACTTTCCTTTTAACAACACTACACTAAGTAATTAGAATTAGTTAAGATTAGGGCAATTATAAGAATGAGAAAAACTCCATGGTAGTTTATATTATCATCACGCTAATAGTGGCACTAATTGTTATTGGCGTTTGGGTCAACGCGGTGCAGCAGCATAAAGAAAAACAAAATGCTGAGCGACGTCAGGAGCTTACAAAGCAGAAAAAAATCATTGAAGAGACTGAAGAAGTATTAATGAATTCTGCTAATATTCCAATGTCAAAAGCCCTATTTTCGGTATTATATCGACGCATTTATACCGCGTTAGCAGTTATGGCTGAACTCTCACCTAACTCTAAAGAAATCAAAAATCGCTTAACGGAAGCTAAAGAGCGTATCGAAAATTCGTCAAGCCAAGACTCGTCAGCCGAGCGCATTGCGCTACCTGATAATGAAAAGCAAGTCATTGCATTATTACAAGGTGTTAAAAAACTACGTAGCATCGTTCGTTCTGAGCATTCAAAAGGCAAGATTGATACACAAGTGTTCTTAAACGAAGATAAACGTTTAGAAAAAATGCAATTACAAGTAAATATCGACAGCCAATTAAAACGCGGCAAAGCAGCGCGCAGTGCTAATATGCTCGGTTCTGCACGCCAGTATTTTGAAAAAGCGCTTGTGGTAATTAATTCGCTCAACTTTACAGACGAGTATGTCGCGTCACGCAAACAAGAAATAGAAGATATGCTTGAAGAAATAATGACAGAGTTAAAAGCAACCAACGCGAGTGATGCAAAGAAAAAACTTGATAACGAAAAAGATGACTTAGATGAACTCTTTGCACCGAAGAAGAAGTGGTAAGTTAATTCAACTCATTTAAAAAGGGCGTACATTACGCCCTTTTTCATATTATGTGGTTTTGTTTTTTTCTAGTTGCGCAAACACCACATCGAAAATTTCTTTAAAGGTGTGTGCCTTCTCATTAATATTGATTGGGATATGTAATGCTCTTGCGATATCGCTCGCTGAAATAAGCCCTCGTAAAGTATGCTGCTTATCGATCAATAATACATGCTGCTGACCGAGATTTTTTAGCGTTGCCAATACATCACCAATGGTGTAATTGTTAATTTTTGCAAAATCAATAGCGCGCATTTCATCTTTCTTTAGCATCAAGTTCTCAACCGACAAATCACCTCGAGAGACATTTCTAAGCTGCGCGATATGCAGTACTTTGTACGATGATAAATCACTTGAACTGATCACCCCCATAAAATTTTCGTCGTGATCAATTACGATTTTTGAGCGCACATGGCCCATTTTCATCATATACAGCGCTTGGTCAACTAAAACGTCTTTTTCGATTAGCTGTGGCCGTTTTTGACTAAAATCAGTGACAATATGAGAGGCGTTACTTGAAATATCGAGGGCTTGATTACCACATAGATTCGAAATCGACTGCACATTATTTAAAGAGATTGTTTCAATCACCCTAAAGTTTGCCATAAATCCTCCTCATAAATGAGAAAAAGAATGCGAAGTGTCGCGCGACACGTCAATTGAAGCAGTTACTTTTAACTATGGTGAACAGTAGTTAATTTATCAAATTATTGAACGCTTTATGTTCTTCGATATGCAGTTTAAATTGCGACAATACGTCCAAAAGTTCAACCGGTAGAAACGGTTTAAATAATACCTCATCGATACCGAAAGACTTACAATAGCTATACTCATCTTCACGGTCGCTCGACGTAACTGCAATTATCGGTACGCCAATTTTATCGCCGGACTCTTGCATACGTATTGTTTTAGCGGCTTCATATCCACTCATTTTAGGCATAGCACAGTCCATTAAAATAATATCTATTTCATGCTGATGCTGCAGCCACAGTGCCACCGCTTCTTCACCATCAGCGGCAACAATCACATTATCACCACGGTTCATTAAAATCGCGCTAAGAACGCGTTGGCTAATCGGTGCGTCATCAGCTATTAATACGGTTAACGGCACGGTTTCTTGTGGCGTAACCACATCGTTACTCTGCTTAATGTTATTAACCAAGGCTGATTTAATATCACTTGGGTGCTTTGGTAGTTGCCATACTTGGTTATAGCCAATATTCGTGACTCTGCTGACATCTGCATCCGCAATTTCGTCACCAAATACAATTAAATTTGCTGGTCGATTAAATCTGTGACGGTTAATTTTTTCATAAAAACTAACCAATTGATTTTCAAGCTCATTGTGTGACAACAATACAAAGTCGAATCCAGCAAACTGTAAATCATCCCCCAGCATATAATTAAGCGCAGCCTCTGCATCTTGTACATGGGTGACTTGCATTTGCCACTGTGCAAACAGCTCACTTAAATAACGCGCTAAAAACAACTTACTATCTAAAATTAAGACACGTTTATTGGCAAGTAACCCCTCATCATCAAGGTGATTTTCAATTAATGTACTGGTCGGCAGCGCTAAGGTAAATCTAACATCGGTGCCAAGCCCTGCTTTTGAGTTAACCGTAAATGTGCCGCCCATTAAGGTCACTAGGTTTTGGGCGATTGTTAAGCCAAGCGCATTAGATGAGTTGCCTTTTTTGGCTTTTGATTTCGGATTATTTAACTGCGCGAGTACAGTTTCATCAATGCCTTGACCGTTATCACGTACGCTAATTGTAAGCTCTGACAAGCCCGTCGTTACTTCGGCGTCTACATTAATCGAAATATCGCCACGATCAGAATATTTAATTGCTTTGTTTACAAGGTTACAAATAACCTGCTTTAAACGCACCGAGTCACCGACTAAATAGCTATTTATAGCCGGGTCAACATAAGTGACTAAGCGCAGATTTTTCTCTTTCGCTCGCAACTCAGATTCTTGGAAAATCTCACGAATTAATGCATGAATATCGAAAATATGCTGGTCGAGTGCGAGTTGGCTATGCTCAATTTTGGAGTAATCTAAAATACCATTTAGCAGCTCAAGCATATTAAACGCGCTTTTTTGAATAACACTAACGTAGCTGTGTTGGCGGTGATCAAGCTTGGTTTCTGATAACAAATGCGCCATACCCAAAAGCCCATTCATTGGCGTTTTTACTTCCATACTGATATTAGCGAGATATTCACCTTTTAGTTTATTGGCATTCTGCTCTGCTTGCTTTTGCTTTTTAAGATCGCCAAATGATTTAGACAACGCCCCCATCATGGCGTTAAATTCTACAACAAGGCGATTGATTTCATCATCGCGCGCTTGTTTTCGATCGAGTTTGAACTCTTCCGGTGCCGACATATTCACGTGGCTCATTGAATAAGCCAAATGATTTAAATGACGGGTTACTAGTAAGTGCACTAAGGTGAAAATGATCATTGATACAATAAAGGTCTTTGCACCTTGAGTAAGCAAAGTTACCACGACTTTGTCTGCAAGGTAGCCATACACACCCGACATATCCATTACTACAATCAGTTCGCCCAAATGGTATTTAGTACGATTAAATCGGTAATCAATGGCCCAAGATTTACTTTTAGCGTATTTAGTTTGCGTTTTATTAACGGTAAGACGGTTGGCATTATCTTGCCAAATCGTTACTGACGATACGTTAGGAAGTTCGCTAATACCCTGTAGTAACAATTCAAGTTGCTTTTCATCTTCCGCCCAAAGTGCATTGGTAACCGAAGGTAAATGACTTTTTTCAATTTGCTGGAAACCTTGATCGATCACGCTGAGATCGCGCTTGTAGTCCATCCATAAAATGGCGCTGGTGATCATTAACGTTAACACGGAGCTGGTAAGTAAAATACCAACAAGCAGTTGTTTTGCTAAGGGGTTTTTCAGTTTCAACGGACTACATTAAATTATAATTATTCTTATTTATAAATGTAGACCAAGCTGACGTTTTTTTAAACTTTTAATTTGAATTTCTAATTGAGTAAAAATCAATTTACTCAATTAGAAAAAAGCTGCGTTATTCGCAGTGAGGGCGTTTATTTTGTGCTTTTGCTTGATTGTGTAAAGCCATCGCATCTGGCATCCAGCTACGCAAATCACTAATACGGGTGTCTGATGAAGGGTGCGTTGATAAAAATTCTGGTGGTGCACCGTTATTATTTGCCGCCATATTACGCCATAATTCAACTGACTGCTTTGGATTAAACCCCGCTTTTGCCATCAAGTCTAAGCCAATTTTATCGGCTTCGCTTTCATGCATGCGACTAAAAGGCATCATGCCTAAATATTCAGCACCTACACCTAACGCCATCATGGTTTCATTGTGTAAACGGTTTCCTTGCGAACGACTATACGCGTCTGCAACTTGCAGTGTTGCCTGTTTAATACCGGCGGCAGTCATACGTTCGTTTGAATGCTCGGCAATTACGTGCCCGACTTCGTGGCCAAGTACTGTTGCTAATTGGTCTTGCCCTTGTGCTACTTTTAATAGCCCCGTATGTACGCCTATTTTACCGCCAGGAAGCGCAAATGCGTTTGCAGATGGTTCTTCAAATACCACAACTTCCCACTGTTGATTAGCGTATTTTGCAGGAAGCACTGAAATAACGTTGTCAGCAACACATTGCACATAGCGATTGATTTTGGCATCGGTGTTAATTGGTTGCTGCTTTTTCATTTGAACAAAGCTTTGTTTGCCAAGCTGGTTCATTTCCGCT
The DNA here is from genome assembly GCF_021654175.1 of Pseudoalteromonas sp. MMG024. Lineage (NCBI taxonomy): Bacteria > Pseudomonadati > Pseudomonadota > Gammaproteobacteria > Alteromonadales > Pseudoalteromonadaceae > Pseudoalteromonas > Pseudoalteromonas sp. MMG024. Next base: position 30,368 of record NZ_JAKFZO010000001.1, on the reverse strand, counting down.
TCAGAATACATGGCAATTTGTGTGCGCCCTGTTGGACTCGATTTACACCCAACCAGCGTGGTAGCCAAAGAGAGTGAGATCAATACATGAGATAATTTCATTACGTTTTCCCTAATGTCGTTTAGCGCTGTTTAACAAATATTGATTTTGCAATATTTACCATCACAAAGCCCTGAATTGGTAAGGTAATTTATTTTTAACAATAAACCTACAATTTAGCAAAGCGCTTAATCGGATCTGTTGTATCAAATCAAGTATTTTACACGTAAAATAGGGTTCCCCGATACCCTGAATAAGTATTTCTGTGACTGAAAAAACGTTATCTAAATCCATCTTACCCCTGCTATCGGCGCTCGTCGCAACAACGCCATTAGCAATTGACCTTTACTTACCTGCTTTTGTTGCAATATCAAGCTACTTCAACACCGATATGGCGCAAGTCCAGCTCTCTTTAAGTAGTTATTTAGCCGGTTATGCCATAGGCATGATGTTATTTGGGCCGCTAATAGATCAAAAAGGCAGGCGTTTGTTCGCGCTCTTTGGCTTGCTAGGCTTTGGCTTATGCTCTTTTTTTCTTACCGTAACACAGTCTATTGATACCTTTATTGTTTTACGCTTTGCGCAAGCATTTTTTGGCTCTGCTGTCACTGTCGTCGTACCTGGTATTATTCGCTATATGTATCAAGAAAATACTGCTAAAGGCATGTCTTACGTGTCGATGATTATGATGTTAGCACCCCTGCTCGCACCAAGTATCGGCAGTGTATTAATGATTACTTGGCATTGGCACGCGATATTTTATGCATTGACGATTTATGCAAGCGTGCTCTTTGTATTAACTTATTTTTATTTGCGAGAAGTACCGATCCACCCGAGTAAAATTAAAGGTTTGGCACTATTTTTTTCAAACTATCGTATTGTGCTTACCAACAAAAAAGCACGATTTGATATTGTTATTTCCATGCTCGCCTCGTTCGCGTTCTTTTGCTTTTTAACCAAAGTATCAGCAATTTATATGGCACACTTTAAGGTGAGTGAAACCCTATTTGGGGTGTTATTTGCATTTAATGTATTGGCGTTAATGTTAGGCAACTTTATTAATACCCGGTTAGTGCCTAAATTTGGCTCACGCAAAATGCTCAATATTGGCTTAGCCATTAGCTTTATTGCGGTAACGTGCCTTATTTTAGTCAGTGTATTTACGCACAATGTGTATTTGGTTGCCGCGTTTATTGCGCCACTGATGATGAGTTTAGGCATTATGGCAACCAACGCCGACGCGCTGATTTTAATCAATTTCAAGAAGAAGTCTGGAACAGCTACCGCAGTGATAGGTACTTTACGCTTTGGCAGTGGCGCCTTTGCTGGCCCAATTTTAGCGTTTATTCCATTGCCACCAAGTATCGGGTTTGCGGTTGCTATGGCAATGGCAGTAAGCGGTATTTTAATCTGCCAATTAAAGCAGTTAAAGTTCGGCCATTAATACCTGTTATTCAATACAACAGGCACAAAAAAAGCTGTAACCAAGGTTACAGCTTTTTTGCATTCTTAAGCACTATTATTCAGCTGCTTTAGACACCATTACCATTGCAGGACGAAGTAAACGACCATTTAATAGGTAACCTTTTTGCATTACTGCAATAACAGTGTTTGGTGCAACATCAGAAGATGGCTGAATTGACATTGCTTGATGGAATTCAGGGTTAAACGTTTCGCCTTGTGGCGCAACAACTTCAACACCAAACTTTGCTACGGCATCAACAAAGCTTTTTGCCGTCATCTCAACACCTTCGATAACCGGCTTAATGTGTTCGTTTTCTTTGTCAGCAAACTCAATCGCGCGCTCTAAGTTATCAAGCACAGGTAGTAGTTCATTGGCGAATTTTTCAAGAGCAAATTTGTGCGCTTTTTCAATATCTTGTGCTGTGCGACGACGCATGTTTTCAACTTCTGCGGCAGCACGTACTACACTGTCTTTTTGCTCTTCAATTGTTTGCTTCGCTGCTTCAAGCTCTGCATTTAATACTGCAATTTCCGCTTCTGCGCTTAGCTCTTCACCACCTTGTAGCTCTTCCGCTACTTGGTCAAGGGTTTCCTGTACTTCTGCTTCTTGCTCTGGCTGATTATTTTGCTCAGACATTGATACTCTCCGAAATCTTACAACTGATGCTAATTATGGGGATTGATAAACGCCTTTCAAGAGCTAATAGCGCAATTAATCGATATTTCGTTGATAATTGCCTCAATTTTCGCCGACTTTGGACAGAGCACACATAAACGGCCTTGGTATATCTCTTGTGAAAAGTACGGCACGCTCAGTAATAAGTAATCTTCCAACGCACCAAACGGCAAGTTGTCGTGGTACATAACCGACATGCCCATTTTCATCGCTAATTTTTGTTCTACATAATCTAAAAATGGCGCGCCAATTTGATTTAACTGCTCGCTAGACAGTGCACCAAATAAATAGTGACTACCAATAACAATGCTACTATCTACATGCAGTTTTTCAGCGAGCGCTTTAATCCACATACCAAGTGAACCATGACAAAACATTGGTGCACTTTGGCGCATCGCCGCCATACGGCGTAACCCTTCGGCCAAGTTATGCCCTGCAAAAACAGTATTTAACCACGCATTAAATTGATTGCGTAACGCATCGTTTGCTTCGCGAGGCTTGGTAATTTGAATGTTTTGGCTATTACCGTCCCTGTCGAATAGTAAAATAAGCCAGTTTTCAAAACTAAAATCGAGCACTTCTGCACGATAAATATGTTGCTGCATCGCCTCTGGCAAACTCACCAACACACACAGTTTATATTGTTGGCTCAAGCGATGAGAAAATTCGGTAAGGTTTTGCGCACTGGGTTCCCAATAGTCTGCAATATCAGAAAGTTGAAAAAATTCATCAAACCAATAGCTAAAACCTAGCTCTGTTGGTACACGTCCCGAAGAGGTGTGAGGCGCATACAATAGCCCCGACTTTTCCATACGCGCCATTGCATTGCGTACTGTTGCACTGCAAATATTAATTTGTTTCTGCTTTACTACATGGCTTGACGCAACTGGCGTACCTTCACCATTGCAATATAAGTCCATCACGGCAGAAAAAATGAGTTGATCACGGGCGCTTAATTTCATGATTATTATTTATGGCCTGATGATTAAAAATCAAGATATACTGTAGGCAAGACTTTATCAGTGACGATTTTATGGCACAAGTATTTAATAACATAGGATTGATTGGCAAACCGAACCATGAAGGCGCGGCTGTAACACTTGCCAAACTGCATACCTTTTTAACGGCTCTCGGTTATCAAGTTTACGTTGAAAGCCGTGTCGCTGACCCCATTGTTAATGAAGAGTATTCAGCGTCGTTAGTTGAAATTGGCCGCAACTGTGATTTAGCGATTGTGGTTGGTGGTGACGGTAACATGCTAGGCGCTGCTCGTGTGCTGGCCCGCTTTGATATTGCGGTTATCGGCGTGAATAGAGGTAATCTCGGTTTTCTTACTGACCTTGATCCCGATAATTTTGAGCGTGAACTTGAACAAGTGCTGGCTGGTAAATTTAGTGAAGAAAAACGCTTCTTACTGGAAGTGGAAATCTATCGCCATGAAGTGCTAAAAAGCTCAAACACGGCGGTTAACGAAGCCGTGCTGCATGCCAATAAAGTTGCACACATGATTGAGTTTGAAGCCTTTATTGATAGAGAGTTTGTATTCTCGCAAAAATCTGACGGCCTGATTGTGTCAACGCCAACAGGCTCTACAGCCTATAGCCTTTCTGGCGGAGGGCCCATTTTAAACCCAAAACTCAATGCCATTTCATTGGTGCCTATGTTTCCGCACACACTAACAAGCCGCCCACTCGTGGTGGATGCAAATAGTGAAGTAAAACTGGCATTGAGCCCAGCAAATGATGTGGACTTACAAGTGAGTTGTGATAGTCATGTTGTGTTAGCGGTATTGCCAGGTGATGAAATTGTAATCAAACGAAGTGAACAAAAGTTACGCATGGTACATCCAAGCAAATATTCGTATTACAATGTACTGCGCCAAAAGTTAAACTGGGGCAGCCGTTTATATTAATCAACCTGAAATCAAAATAACAAATTAAGTTCTAGCGGACACTAAGGCATTACATCGTTAAATGTGCGTACACTAGCCCTATTTTATCGCACAAATTTGTCTTGTACTTGGAAAACCGATAAAACTAGAACGCACAAGAACATTATTGCTAAGTGTGTTACCCAATTTACTTAGTCAGATTCAGAGTAATCAATTGAAAGGAAATAAAAAGTGGGGTTTGTAGTATTTTTAACCACCGTTTTATTAATTGTACTGTTAACGACATTTCTAGTCATAGATAACAATCGAAAAAAAGCATTAGCACTTGAAAAACAACAACAAAACGAACGTATCGAAGTTGTTAGCTCTCGTTACAGCAAAATAGTGCAAAGCTATACTAAATCACGCATCGTAAAACCAAAAGACATTAGTGGGTTATCGCAAATCAACAACAATTATTTTGTAATGCAACGTAAAAACGATAAAACCATTACCCATTATGAACAAGTAATCGGTAACCTAACTGACTTACTCGAAAATGAGCTAATAAAGTTTGAATCGGCAGAAGATAAATTGACGTTAAGTAAACAAATCTATGCCTTTGTTGAACAATTACCGACATCCGGGCACCAATTCAACAGTGATTTTTATTTGCATCAATTGCCTTCATTAAGCCAACAAGTGATAACGCCAACACTTGCATCTACTGATGAAAACGTTGAGCCGGAACTTCACGAAGAAAACGCTTAATGTGATCTGCGCTAAAGGCTAAATATCAGCCATTAGCGCAATCCCTTTTCAATACTTCTGCTTACTCCTTTTTTCTTCCGCAACAAAATATCTTCATTTTTAACTTGCCTATTTTTTATTTACTGTATAAATTACCAGTAAATGTACTGTATGGATAATCAGTTATGTTAGCATCATTACAAGTAACAAATTTTGCAATTGTTGAACACCTTGATATTGAATGGCATCAAGGTATGACAACTATCACAGGTGAAACTGGCGCAGGTAAATCCATCGCAATAGACGCCCTATCGCTATGTTTAGGCGAACGTGCCGAAGCCAGCATGGTGCGTGAAGGCGCCGATAAAGCCCAAGTTTCTGCAGTGTTTGATATTCAGAACTTACCTGCTGCACAACACTTTATTAGTGAACATGAATTAGGTGATAGTAGCGAATGCATTATCCGCCGCGTAGTATCGGCAAACGGCCGCAGTAAAGCCTATATAAACGGCGTAATGGTGCCTGCAGGCCAGTTGAAGTCACTCGGCGGCCTGCTTATTTCAATTCACGGCCAACACGCGCACCAACAGCTCAATAAGGCCGGTTATCAATTGTCGGTAGTCGATAGCTTTGCTGGACACATTGAACTTGTGAACGACGTTAAAACGGCATACAACGCACTGCAATCACTTGAAAAAGAAAAGGCGACGCTAAGCCAGTCTCTCCAGCAAGCAGCAGCCGAAAAGCAATTGCTCGAGTATCAAGTGGCTGAGTTAGATGAGTTTTCTCTTGAACACGGTGAGTTTGAAGAAATTGAACAGCAACATAAACTGCTAAGTAACGCAAATTCGCTGCTTGAAGGTACACAAAAAGAGCTGCAAATTATTTATCAACAAGATAATTATAATGCGTACTCTATGGTGCAATCGAGTGCAAACCAAATTGCAGAGTTAGCAAGTTTAGATAAAAAATTGGCTCCAATCGCTGACTTGTTATTTGAAGCAGGTATCAGTTTAGAAGAAGCTGCGCGCGAACTTAGCCATTATCAAGACAGCGTTGAAATGGACCCTGCGCAGTTATCAGAACTCGATGACCGTATCGCACGCGCACTTGATTTGGCAAGAAAGCACGATATTTCACCTGAAGCAATCCCAGATTTACACGCTGAGCTAAAGCAAAGTCTTGCCAACATTGAACAAAGTGACGAACGTCTTGGTGCACTAGAAAGCGAAATCGCCGAAGCTAAAGAACATTATATGACTGTCGCAACGCGCCTTTCGCAAAGCCGAAAAACCGCAGCAGATGAACTATCAAAGCAAGTTACTGAATCACTAGTGATGTTATCAATGGAAAACGCCAAGTTTGCCATTGTGGTTGAGCAACAAGAGATAACCAGTAGCAAAGGCTTAGACAGTATAGATTTTCAAGTAGCTGCTAACACAGGCCAACGTTTACAACCGCTTGTGAAAGTAGCCTCGGGTGGTGAGCTATCACGTATTAGCCTTGCCATTGAAGTTATCATTGCAGATAAAATGACTACGCCAACCTTAATTTTTGATGAAGTTGATGTGGGTATTTCTGGCCCAACTGCATCAGCAGTTGGCAAGTTATTGCGCCAATTAGGCAATAGTACTCAGGTAATTTGTGTAACCCACTTACCGCAAGTAGCATCAAGTGGTCATAATCAATTTTTTGTCAGTAAAAGCGATGATGGCACGCACACGCATACCCATATGTCGGTGCTGGATAACTCGGGGCGAATTGATGAGATTGCACGCTTACTAGGTGGCACGAATATTAGTGAAATTACCCGCACTAATGCCTCAGAATTACTGTCGCAATATCATTAAGTACAGAAAAACATAAACACAAAAAAGGTGGGCATTTACCCACCTTTTTTAATGTTATAAGCTGCCTTAAATGTTTAACCACATTCAGGCTACACAGCACTAAACTTCGAGATAGTCCATAATGCCTTCTGCTGCGTTGCGGCCCTCATAAATAGCGGTAACCACTAAATCAGAACCCCTTACTGCATCGCCACCAGCAAAGATTTTAGGATTAGATGTTTGATGCGTATATGCGCCTTGCTCCGGTGCCACAATGCGGCCCCATTTATCAAGCTCTACATCAAACTCACTTAACCACGGCATTGCATGAGGCTGGAAACCAAATGCCATGATCACCGCATCGGCTGGCACAACATGCTCAGAACCTGCTACTTCCTCTGCACGGCGGCGGCCATTTCCATCGGCCTCGCCAAGCTGCGTTTTAACCATTTTTACGCCAGTTACTTTGCCACTGTCATTAAGTACAACCCCTTTTGGTTGTACATTAAACATAAACTCAACGCCCTCTTCTTTGGCATTTTTTACTTCACGTACTGAGCCTGGCATATTGGCTTCATCACGACGATAAGCACACACAACGCTACTTGCATTTTGACGAATTGAGGTACGCACACAGTCCATTGCCGTATCACCACCACCTAACACAACGACGCGTTTGCCTTGCATATTGATGTAAGATTCTGGTGTTTCATCATAACCCATTTGAAAATTGGTATTGGCAATTAAAAATGGCAATGCATCAAACACACCATCAGCATCTTCGTTTTCAAGACCTGCACGCATATTTTGATAAGTGCCCACCGCTAAAAATACCGCGTCGTATTCATCAATAATGGTTTGTAGTGCAATGTCTTTACCGACCTCGGTATTTAACACAAATTCAACGCCCATCCCCGTGAAAATTTCACGGCGGTTTTCCATTACCGATTTTTCTAATTTAAACGATGGGATACCAAACGTCAGTAAACCGCCAATTTCAGGATGACGGTCAAACACCACAGGCTTAACACCATTACGCGCAAGAATATCAGCACAACCTAACCCTGCAGGCCCCGCTCCGATAATAGCAACTTTCTTATCGCTCCAAACCACGTGCGACATATCTGGCTTCCAGCCCATCGCAAAGGCCGTATCAGAAATATACTTTTCGATATTACCTATGGTTACCGCGCCGAATTCTTCGTTGAGTGTACACGCACCTTCACATAAACGGTCTTGCGGACATACGCGTCCACACACTTCAGGCAGGCTATTGGTGCGATGCGACAATTCAGCCGCTTCGATCACTTTGCCGGCTTTGATCAATTTTAACCATTGTGGAATATAGTTGTGTACAGGGCATTTCCATTCACAATATGGGTTACCACAATCAAGGCAACGATCGGCTTGCGAATCAACTTGTTTCGCAGAAAACGGTTCGTAGATTTCAACAAACTGTTTTTTACGTGACGAAATAGGCTTTTTGCGCGGGTCGACACGCTGCACATCGATAAATTGATATACGTTTTGTGACATTGTACTTCTCCTATTGCGCCTGTATTCTTAATTCAGCACTTGAACGTGCTCTATGACCAAGCAAACCTTTCACATCACTCGACTTAGGTTTAACCAATCTAAATTGCGCAATGTATGACTCAAAATCAGCAAGAATTTGCTCTGCACGATTTGACTGTGTTGCTTCTAAATGCTCGCCAATTAAGCCGCGTAAATGTTCGTGATGAATATTTAAATCTGCAAGCTCTAATAACTCAACCAACTCTGTATTGATGCGTTTATCAAAGTCGCCTTTTTCATCAAGTACGTAAGCAAAACCACCTGTCATACCCGCGCCAAAGTTAATACCGGTGTCGCCAAGCACGCACACAATACCGCCAGTCATATATTCACAGCCGTTATCACCGAGTCCCTCTACTACCGCAATAGCACCCGAGTTACGCACCGCAAAGCGCTCACCCGCTCGACCAGCAGCAAATAATTTACCGCCAGTAGCACCATACAAACAGGTGTTACCTGCAATCGTTGCATGATGTGATTTAAACGATGAACCAAGCGGCGGACGTACGGTAATTTTACCGCCAGCCATGCCTTTACCGACATAATCGTTAGCATCACCAGTTACATGCAGTTCAAGACCGCCCGCATTCCAAACACCCAATGATTGACCTGCCGTACCTTGCAATTCGATAATAATCGGATCGGCCGCTAAACCCTGATTTCCGTGAAGATCAGCAATATGGCCAGATAACAACGCACCAACTGAACGATCGGTATTTTGAATAGGCGCTCGCAATTTAAGAGACGTTTTGCTCTCAATTGCCTCTTTTGCTTGAGCCAACAAACTTTCATTAAGTTTGCCTTCGTAGTGCGATGTATTTGGCGCACTGCAATATAAGGTTTCACCACTCTTATTATTTGGCTTTGCAATAACAGGCGATAAATCGAGCTTGCTTTGTTTTGCTGTTGTGCCTTCAAGCACTTCAAGCAGATCGGTTCGGCCAATTAAATCAACTAATTTAGTTACGCCTAAGCTCGCCATAATTTCGCGCGCTTCTTCAGCAATAAACTTAAAGTAGTTCATCGCCATTTCCGGTAAACCGTGATAATGCTTCGCACGCAGTGTTTCGTCTTGCGTTGCAACACCTGTTGCACAGTTATTTAAATGACAAATTCGCAGGTATTTACAGCCAAGTGCAACCATAGGACCGGTGCCAAAACCAAAGCTTTCTGCACCTAAAATAGCCGCTTTAATAATATCTAAACCAGTTTTCAAACCACCATCGGTTTGCAAACGAATACGGTGACGTAAACCATTTTCAACCAGTGCCTGCTGCGTTTCTGCAAGGCCAAGTTCCCAAGGACAACCCGCATACTTAACAGAGGTTAATGGTGAAGCGCCCGTACCACCATCGTAACCGGCGATGGTAATAAGATCGGCATAAGCTTTAGCAACACCAGTAGCAATTGTGCCTACACCCGGTTCGGATACTAGCTTCACTGAAATCATGGCATCTGGGTTTACTTGCTTTAAATCAAAAATAAGCTGAGCTAAATCTTCGATTGAATAAATATCATGATGCGGTGGTGGCGAAATTAATGTTACGCCAGGTACTGAATAGCGTAGCTTAGCAATGTATGGTGTCACTTTTTCACCCGGCAATTGCCCGCCTTCACCTGGTTTTGCACCCTGAGCCACTTTAATCTGAATGACATCTGCATTTTTGAGATAGTGCGGCGTCACGCCAAATCGACCCGATGCAACTTGCTTAATACGCGAATTCTTTTCGGTGCCGTAGCGAGCGACATCTTCACCGCCTTCACCTGAATTTGAACAGCCACCTAAGCGGTTCATTGCAATCGCTAGCGCTTCATGTGCTTCAGGCGATAACGCTCCAATACTCATTGCCGCTGAGTCAAAGCGCTTATAGAGTTCAGTCGCATCTTCCACTTCACTCACATCAATAGCCGTTTGCCCTGTTTTCAGTTTTAACAGGTCACGAATATTAGTGACTGGACGAGTGTTTACTAAATCCGCATATTTTTGATAATCCTGATAATTACCTGAGCGCACAGCTACTTGTAATGTTTGGATCACATCAGGGTTGTACGCGTGATACTCGCCGTTATGTACGTATTTTAACAAGCCTCCGTGGTCGAGCGGCTTGCGCTTGATCCACGCTTTACGCGATAAATTAATAAGATCTTGGTGGAAATCGTTAAAGTCTGCACCTTGAATACGCGAAACAACGCCTGAGAAACACAAGTCTACAACTTCATCGCTTAACCCTACTGCTTCGAACAGCATCGAACAACGGTAGCTAGCAACGGTACTAATGCCCATTTTGGACATTATTTTGTAGAGACCTTTGTTAATTGCATTACGATACGCCAAGGTCACATCGCGATACGATTTTTCTATGATGCCGGTATCTACCATTTGTGTTAGCGTTTCATATGCTAAATATGGGTAGATAGCGGTAGTACCAAAGCCGAGTAATACGGCAAATTGATGTGGGTCACGACAGCTCGCTGTTTCAATAATAATGTTAGTATCACAGCGTAAGTTCTTACTCACTAAACGACGCTGCACAGCACCCACTGCCATCGCAGCAGGAATCGGCAAAGTGTCAGGCGTTAAACCCTTATCACTTAATACAATCAATACCGTACCTTGACGCGCCAATTCTTCCGCTTGATCACATACGTTTTCAATTGCCGATAACAATGAGTCATCTTTATCATAATTAATCGACAATGAGGCAAATGAATAATGCGCCTGATCTGCAGACAATAACTGACTCATATCAGAGTAAGTCAACACTGGCGATGAAAACTGTAAGCGTTTTGCGTGCCCTGTTGTCTCGTTAAATACATTCTGTTCACGACCAATGCAGGTAGCCAGTGACATAACATGGTTTTCACGTAATGGATCTATTGGCGGGTTAGTCACCTGCGCAAATTTTTGACGGAAATAGTCATACACTAAACGTGATTGTGACGACAGCACCGCAAATGGCGTGTCATCGCCCATTGACCCCGTTGCTTCTTGGCCTGAGCTGCCCATTGGGCGAATAACTTGGTCAAGTTCTTCATTACTGTAAGCAAACTGCTTGTGGTAAATCGCCAACATATCATCGTCGTATTCACGTTGACCGATAAGGTCTTGCTCGTCAATTTCCTCAAGTGGTACTAAACGTTTCACGTTATCAGTTAACCACTGCTTATAGGTATGACGCTTTTTCAAATCTTCGTCGATTTCGCACGATTGCCATACTTTGCCATGCAATGTATCAATAACGAGTAATTCACCCGGCCCAACACGGCCTTTTTCTTTAACCTCGTCAGCAGAGTAACCCCAAATACCCACTTCTGACGCTAAAGTAATATGATTGTCTTTAGTAATTACATAACGCGCAGGACGTAATCCGTTTCGGTCTAAGTTACACGCGGCAAATCGGCCATCCGACATTACTAACCCTGCAGGACCATCCCAAGGCTCCATGTGCATTGAGTTAAAATCATAAAAGGCACGTAAGTCTTCATCCATTGCACGGTTTTTCTGCCATGCAGGTGGCACTAGCATGCGCATCGCTCGGAAAATATCCATACCACCCGCTAAGAAAAGCTCTAGCATATTATCTAGGCTTGAACTGTCTGAACCCGATTCATTAACAAAGGGTGCTGCGCTTTGTAAGTCAGGAAGTAATGGTGACGAAAACTTATATGCGCGCGCTCTCGCCCACTGGCGATTACCTTCGATAGTGTTAATTTCACCGTTGTGTGCAAGGTATCTAAATGGTTGTGCCAACGGCCAGCGCGGTTGCGTATTAGTAGAAAAACGTTGGTGGAAAACGCAGATAGCAGATTCCATACGCATATCAGCTAGATCAAGGTAGAAGTTCGGCAAATCTGCCGGCATCATTAAGCCTTTATACACCGATACTAAGCCCGACAGGCTCGCAATATAAAAATGATCATCGTTAATTTGTTTTTCTATGCGACGTCGTGCGATGTACAAACGGCGCTCTAAATCTTTTGGACGCCAGCCTTCTGGCGCTGAAATAAAGACCTGCTGAAAATTCGGTAATTGTTCTAGCGCAATAGGTCCTAGACTTGCTGGATTAACGGGCACATCGCGCCAACCAACCAGTTTTAGCGTTTCTTTTTCTAGTTCTTCACTAATAATCTGTTTGTTGTGCTCTGCGATAACCGGATCAGGACTTAGGAATAACATACCAACAGCGTAGTTTTTACCTAAGTGCCAATCGTTTTCAGCGGCAACAGCACGGAAGAAACCGTCTGGTTTTTGCAATAACAACCCACAGCCATCGCCGGTTTTACCATCTGCTGCAATACCACCGCGGTGTTGCATTCGGTCTAACCCAGTGATCGCTGTGCGAACTAATTTGTGACTCGGCTGACCTTCAATGTGCGCGATAAGGCCAAAACCGCAATTATCTTTTTCTAATCTCGAGTCATATAACATGTTGGACTCCTCCCTTGCTACAGCTCAAGTGAACAAAACAGTTGTGATTGACGGAAGTATTGGCGTGACCGTATCGAAGTTTTATGACAGTTCGATAAGTAATAGCGATTTTGTTAACGCGAAACAAAGGTTGCTAATGTTGGTACGTGCCGAGTGTTCACTTGCGCGATTCTCAAAATTAACCAAGATATTGCTTAGAGTCAACCAAATTATGAATACATATTCAGGTTATTGAATATTTTTCACTTATACATAAATTCAACAACCTAACCGGGGAAAGCCTCTAAATTGGGGTTATCTTGGTTATAGGATCTCATTGACACCGGTATCATATTAACACCATGTAAATAAAAACAACTCTCAACTGTAGTTTACGTAAACGTAAACCATTCATGATTTTGAATATTTATTCATGGTAATACCAATTAACCGAAAACCCTCTTTTTAAACTTGAATTATCTTGTACATCAGGCAGGACGCTAGTTTGCGGGCGCACACTTTCCGGCGTTTTGTTGAATGGTTTTAATCGTTCCGGCTTGCTCAAACTCTGATAGCTTGGTATTAATTTTAACTTGCAGCGATTGCCACATTGCGTTGCGTTTACTTATAGCATAGTAAAAATCATTATATTGAAAGGCCGGTTCAATAAATTTAATTTGATTTTTGTCACTTCGCTCGTCGTGACTTAATAGGTAATCGACTACATTGGGATCAGCAACAATGTAATCTACCCGACTCGCCAATAAGAGTTTTAGGTTTTGTTGATCATCGCGCGCTTGAATTGCATTAAAAAAGCCAATATCAAGGTGCTTATCAAACTCAGGGGTATTTTGATACCCTCTTACAACACCAATTCTCGCACCTTGGATCGACTGAAAAGTGCCATCGTATTTTGCTTTATAATTTTCTCGGCTCATTAGCCCGATTAAGCCGCCTGCGTAAGGGTTTGATAACGCTAAGTTGTTACGTCTAAAGCTATGTGCTATTACATCACTTGGAGCAGTCACTTCTATAAAGTATTCTGGGAACAAAATATCAGCCTGCCCTAATTCAGCCATACGTACCGAGCGAGCCCAAGGAAAAAACTCGACGCTAATACCAAACCCAAGTTCATTAAATAGTGCTGCGGTAAGTTTAAATACCCAACCTTTGTCACATAAATTACGGTCAATGTATGGCGGCCAATCAAGCGTTACTAAGCTTAATTGCTGTGGTAGTTCACGGGCTATTTCAAAACGGTTGGCAGAGGGCTGATTAACGGTGATCGTTTTAGTTTGTTGCTGATGTTGATATGAAAGTTCGAATGATTTTGCAACGCTCTCTAAACTCAATAAAAGCAGCGAAACAACTAGAGGAATAAAATAAGGTTGAAAAGTCATACTAAGCTTAAAACATCATACTAATGGTTTAAGCTTAGCAAAAATACCACAAAATTAATTACTACTTAACGTAATATTATTCTGCTTCTTTATTTTTAGCGGCAACTTCAGTGATTAAAGGTTGTAGTTCACCGCGTTGGAACATTTCAACAATAATGTCACAACCACCAATTAGCTCACCTTCAACCCATAACTGTGGGAACGTAGGCCAGTTTGCATAAGCTGGTAACTCTGCACGGATATCAGGGTTTTGAAGAATATCAACGTATGCAAATTGCTCACCACATGCCATTAAAGCTTGTGACGCTTGAGATGAAAAACCACAGCTCGGTAATTTTGGAGAGCCCTTCATATAAAGTAGAATTGAGTTTTCTGCGATCTGTTGCTTAATCTTGTCTAACGTTTCCATTTACTACCTCGACACCTTTTGGCGTAATTTATCTTTGTTTAGCAATTCAACCGAGTGATTTACTCGCCTTATTTGGCACACTAGCGCAGTTTCATTGTCGATTATTACTCTTTTTCAACATGCCAATAGACTTATTCGCATCTATTGGCAGGCATTTGACCATGCACATCTCACACACTAAATTATCAATGACATCAGTTAAAACGAGACGATAATCGCGCGTTAGGCCTTAGCTCAAACACCTAGCTGAAAAAACATCAACAAAGTTAAATGCACCCTATCACAATAGGTGAATTTTCTTTAAGTTAATACTATGCTAGACGCGTTGAATAACAGTTAAAATGTAACTAACTGTTTAAAATATAACCGCAAATTATTTCTAGCATTGCTGTTTATAAAAACTTGAGTAAAATACTCGGGTATAGTTTAACACTTATATCGGACATCTTCATGTAAAATGTTGTCCGCTTTTTTAACGCCAACGGAGAAATAAAATGGCTTTTGAACTACCGTCACTACCATATGCAATCGATGCGCTTGAGCCGCATATCTCAAAAGAAACACTAGAGTTCCACCACGGTAAGCACCACAACACATACGTTGTAAAACTAAATGGTCTAGTAGAAGGCACTGACTTCGAAGGCAAAACTCTTGAAGAAGTAGTATGTAGCTCTGAAGGTGGTGTATTCAACAACGCAGCACAAATCTGGAACCACACATTCTACTGGAACAGCCTTTCACCAAACGGTGGTGGCGAGCCAACAGGTAAAGTTGCTGAGCTAATCAACGCAAAATGGGGTTCTTTCGCTGAATTCCAAGCTGCTTTCAACGACAAAGCTGTTAACAACTTTGGTTCAAGCTGGACATGGTTAGTACAACTAGCTGACGGCAGCCTAGACATCGTTAACACGTCAAATGCAGCTACACCACTAACTGAAGCGGGTGTTACGCCAATCATCACTGTTGACCTTTGGGAACACGCTTACTACATCGATTACCGTAACGTGCGTCCTGAATACCTAAACGGTTTCTGGGCACTAGTTAACTGGGAATTTGCAAACGCAAACCTAGCTTAACACCTGTTTTTGTCAGTAAAACGCATGCGTTTTACTGACATTTCAAAGCTCTTTTCATAATTCCTCACCGACTATTGCACAATATTCAACGCTCTGAAATATAGTAAAGTTTTTTCTTTAAATATCTTTTATTTATCTCGCACAATCAAAAATCCCGTCTAACCTTATAAATAGTGGCTAGTTTTATTGCTGTTGCAAAATTTCCGGTATTTAGGAGGTCTATATGACAATTTTTGATCATTTCCAATCTCGTTACGAAGCCGCAAAAGAAGAAGAATTTACTATTGCTGAGTTTCTCGAGATCTGTAAAGAAGATAAATCCGCCTATGCCAGCTCAGCAGAGCGGTTATTAATGGCGATTGGGCAGCCTGAAATGGTGGATACATCACAAGATCCAACACTCAGTCGTATTTTTTCTAACCGTGTTATTGCGCGCTACCCTGCCTTTAAAGAATTTTACGGCATGGAAGAAAGCATTGAACAAATCGTTGCCTACTTAAAGCATGCAGCTCAAGGGCTTGAAGAATGCAAACAGGTACTTTATTTACTTGGTCCTGTGGGTGGTGGTAAGTCATCACTTGCTGAAAAGCTAAAGTACCTAATGCAAAAAGTACCTATTTATTGCCTTAAAGATTCCCCTGTAAATGATCACCCCCTTTGCTTATTCGACCCAGTAGAAGACGGCAATATTCTCGAAAAAGAATATGGTATTAGCAATCGATACATAAAAACAATTATGTCACCGTGGGCCACGAAGCGCCTGCACGAATTCAACGGTGATATTACGAAATTTAAAGTAGTAAAGCGTTACCCATCTATTCTAGACCAAGTTGCTATCGCGAAAACTGAGCCTGGCGATGAGAATAACCAAGACATCAGCGCGCTTGTCGGTAAAGTGGACATTCGTAAGCTTGAACATTTTGCGCAAAGCGATGCCGACGCATACGCCTATTCCGGTGCACTTTGTCACGCTAACCAAGGCTTAATGGAATTTGTCGAAATGTTTAAAGCACCAATCAAAGTGCTTCACCCATTATTAACCGCAACCCAAGAGGGTAATTACAACGGTACCGAAGGTCTTTCTGCCCTGCCCTTCAATGGTATGATTTTGGCTCACTCTAATGAATCAGAATGGCAAACGTTTAAAGGCAATAAAAACAACGAAGCGTTTTTAGACCGTGTTTACATTGTGAAAGTGCCTTATTGCCTGCGTGTTTCTGAAGAAATGAAAATTTACGAGAAACTACTACAACACTCAGAACTAAACGAGGCGCCATGTGCCCCAGGCACATTAGAGACACTAGCGCAGTTTTCAGTGTTATCACGAATTAAAGAGCCTGAAAATTCAAGTCTTTATTCTAAAATGCGCGTGTACGATGGCGAGAGCTTAAAAGATACCGATCCGAAAGCTAAATCGTTCCAAGAATACAAAGATTACGCCGGTGTTGACGAAGGCATGAACGGCCTATCAACGCGTTTTGCCTTTAAGATTTTATCGCGTGTTTTCAACTTTGATCACACTGAGGTGGCAGCCAATCCAGTTCATTTATTCTATGTGCTAGAGCAACAAATTGAGCGCGAACAATTCCAACAAGAAACCCAAGAGCGCTACCTTGAGTTCTTAAAAGGTTTCTTAATTCCGAAGTATGTGGAGTTTATCGGTAAGGAAATTCAAACCGCTTATTTAGAATCCTATTCTGAATATGGCCAAAACATTTTCGACCGTTATGTAACCTATGCCGATTTCTGGATCCAAGATCAGGAGTTCCGCGACCCAGATACAGGCCAATTATTTGATAGAGCTGCACTCAATGCAGAACTAGAGAAAATTGAAAAGCCAGCGGGAATTTCTAATCCAAAAGATTTCCGTAACGAGATCGTAAACTTTGTTTTAAGAGCACGTGCTAACAACAATGGTAAAAACCCTGTTTGGACGAGTTATGAAAAATTAAGAACGGTCATCGAAAAGAAAATGTTCTCAAATACCGAAGATCTACTGCCTGTTATTTCATTCAATGCAAAAACCAGCGCCGAAGATCAACAAAAGCACGAGGACTTTGTTAACCGCATGGTTGAAAAAGGCTATACAGCTAAACAAGTTCGTTTGCTCAGTGAATGGTATTTACGAGTTCGTAAGTCACAGTAAGTTAGTAGTAATTGTAAAGAAGACCTACGGAGGCGTATATGGCACATTTTATTGACCGACGCTTAAACGGGAAAAACAAAAATACGGTTAACCGCCAACGCTTTATTAAGCGTTACAAGCGCCAAATTAAAGAGGCGGTTTCCGATGCGATTGCCAAACGCAGCGTAACTGACGTGGAAACAGGCGAAAGCATTTCGATTCCAAGTCGTGATATGCAGGAGCCTATTTTCCATCAGGGTAAAGGTGGCAAACGCGATATGGTGCATCCAGGCAATGACCAATTCAGTCAAGGGGACAGAATAAAACGACCCCTTGACGGACAAGGTCAAGGGGCGGGCGAAGGTGATGCCAGTGACTCTGGAGAAGGCCAAGATGATTTTGTTTTTTCCATTTCAAAAGATGAATACTTAGACTTGCTGTTTGAAGATCTTGCACTGCCAAACTTGAAACAGAATCAACTCAATAAGTTAGTTCAAATGAAAACCCATCGTGCTGGTTACAGTAACGATGGAGTGCCTTCAAATATTGATATTGTTCGTTCATTGCAAGGCTCAGTCGCAAGACGCATTGCAATGACCGCAGGCAAAAAACGTCAATTAGCCGAACTTGAGCAAAAACTTGCTGAGCTGACAAAAAACAAAAAGGACAACCAAAGCGAAATTGCCCTGCTTGAAAAAGAAATAGAGCAACTTAAAAATAAAATTGCCACAGTACCGTTTATTGATACCTTTGATTTACGTTTTAGAAACTATGAGAAGCGCCCTGAGCCAAGTTCTAAAGCTGTGATGTTTTGCTTAATGGATGTGTCGGGCTCGATGGATCAAGCAACCAAAGAAACCGCAAAACGGTTTTATATTTTGCTTTATTTATTTTTAACCCGTACCTACAAGGACATCGAAGTTGTTTACATTCGTCACCATACCCAAGCGAAAGAAGTGGATGAACACGAGTTTTTCTATTCGCAAGAAACGGGTGGCACCATTGTATCAAGTGCATTAAAGCTCATGGACGAAATAATCAAAGAGCGCTATGACTCTGAACAGTGGAATATTTATGCTGCGCAAGCATCTGATGGTGATAACTGGGCTGATGATTCGCCACAATGCAGTGATTGGCTTACAAATAAAATTCTGCCTGTTACGCGCTATTACGCTTATATCGAAATCACCACCCGAGCACATCAAAGCCTATGGCGTGAATATCAAGTGCTCGCTGATACCCATGAAAACTTCGCCATTCAACACATTAAATCTGTGGAAGACATTTACCCTATATTCAGAGAGTTATTTAAAAAAGATACCACCGCAGATGTAGCTTAATTTTCAAGGACTAGTTATGAGTAAAAAAGTACTAAGCGATGGTCCTGATTGGACATTCGATTTACTCGGAGAATACCAAACCGAGATTGCTAGGGTTGCAGAGATTTACCGCCTCGATACTTACCCTAATCAGATTGAAGTAATTACCGCAGAGCAAATGATGGATGCCTACTCCAGCGTTGGTATGCCTATTGGCTATAGTCATTGGTCTTTTGGCAAAAAATTTATTCAAACAGAGCAAAACTACAAGCGTGGTGCAATGGGGCTTGCCTACGAAATTGTAATCAATTCAGATCCGTGCATTGCATACTTAATGGAAGAAAACACCATGCCGATGCAAGCGCTTGTTATGGCACATGCCTGCTATGGCCATAATTCATTTTTTAAAGGTAATTACCTGTTTAAAACCTGGACCGATGCAAGCTCTATAATTGATTATTTACTGTTTGCTAAAAATTACATTGCCGAATGTGAACAAAAGTACGGCGTTGAAGAAGTCGAAAAACTTCTCGACTCGTGCCATGCATTAATGAATTATGGTGTAGACCGCTACAAACGACCTCAACAAATATCCCTGTTTGAAGAACAAAAAAGGCAGAAAGAACGCGAGGATTACTTACAATCTCAAGTTAATGAGTTGTGGAAAACCATTCCCTCACAACAAAGCGAAGCTGAAACACAAGCCGCACGTTTTCCCAGTGAGCCACAAGAGAATATTCTTTATTTTATTGAAAAACGAGCACCATTACTCGAAATTTGGCAGCGTGAAATAATCCGTATTGTGCGCAAAATTTCGCAATATTTTTACCCACAAAAGCAAACACAAGTAATGAACGAAGGTTGGGCAACATTTTGGCACTATACCTTGCTTAATCATTTGTACGATGAAGGTAAGTTAAGTGACGCCTTTATGTTAGAAGTGCTGCAATCCCATACCAATGTTGTGTATCAACCGCCTTATAACTCGCCCTACTATTCTGGCATTAACCCCTATGCCCTCGGTTTTAATATGATGGTGGATATTCGTCGTATATGTGAAAACCCAACAGATGAAGACAAACATTGGTTTCCTGAAATCGCTGGCAGTAACTGGCTCGATACTCTGCATTTTGCGATGGAAAATTTCAAAGATGAAAGCTTTATCAGTCAGTTTTTATCGCCTAAGTTAATGCGCGACTTTAAGTTTTTCTCTATTTTAGATAACGAGAAAGAAAGCCACTTAGAAGTGAGTGCTATTCACAATGAATCCGGCTACCACGCCATTCGTCAGGCACTCTCTGAACAATATAACCTAAGTAATTTGGAACCCAACATTCAGGTGTTCAATGTTAATGTTCGAGGTGACCGTGCGCTTACACTGCGTTATACGCCACACAACGATATACCGCTTGCGGACACTAAAGACCAAGTGATTAAACATTTATATCGTTTATGGGGGTTTGACGTGATTTTAGAGCAAGAAGATGCAAACGGTGAAATAAAAGAAATTGCCCGTTGTCCGCTCTCGACTGCGGATAGTATGTAAAAAGCGGCTGTGTGAACAAGTAACCCATCGTCACAACCTAAATTAGGCAAAATCAAACCAAATTAGGTTACATCTCAAGAAACTAAAAAAGGCTTTTAACAAGCCTTTTTTAATTTCTTATAACCATGCTATTTCAGTTATTGATATAGCTAAACACACCAAAAGCCAAACGAAAAATTCGACCCTGAGCTATCTAATTTTCAACTCTCAACACTCTTAATAATGCATTTGCTTCGTTAACATACTCACACAGTTATAAAATTTATATCATAGGCTATAAGTACTTAGTTAAATCAATCTCATCAATTTGTTCTTTTGGCATGTACTTTTGTGCATATTGTTTATACACGCCAGAGCGTAAAAATAGCTTAAACACTTCAATATCAACATGCTGGTCGAGTGACATTTTATGCAAAATATCAATCGCCACACTAAGGGGTTTTGCCTTTTTATAAGGTCTATCGGATGCGGTAAGTGCTTCAAATATATCGGCAAGTACCAAAATACGCTCAGGAATTGATAAATCATCCCCTGTTAATTTTCTTGGATACCCCGTTCCTTTGAGTGTTTCATGGTGAGTTGAGGCATAACGTGGCACATTCGATAATTCACATGGGAAAGGCAACGAATCAAGCATTTTAATTGTGCCGATAATGTGCTCGTTAATAATAAAACGATCTTCCGCGGTCAGTGTGCCACGGCCAATTTTAAGGTTATACAACTCGCCTAAATTCGCTTTATACTCAGGCACTTCAATATTGATACCTAAATGAGGCGCATACTCAACCGCCTGTTCTCGTTTGATGATGTGACCTTTTTTATCAGCTAATAATTGCTCAGTAATTGGCAATACTTCATCAGGTTGATCATTCTTTAACTCTTCAAGCGGTGATAATCCTTTTTTATCACTGAAATGGCGCAGCCATGTACGTTTTGCTATTTCTTCTAAGCGCGTTATTTTGTCTTCTTCCATAAATTCGCCACCTTGGTTAATTTTGGCAACAAATTCGTACTCTTCGTAAAGCGCTTGCTGAGTAGCATTTAGCTCAAGTTGTAATTCGCTTTCGCGTTCTGGCTGTTGCTGCAACTGCTTATAAAAACTAATTTCGGCATCGCGTAATAAGACTTCAAAACGCATTCTTATCTCGTGAATACGGTTATAAATACACTCTAACTTAGTACCTTTATCAACAATGTGTTCTGGCGTTATTATTTTGCCGCAATCATGTAACCATGCTGCTAATTTGAACTCTCGTTTTTTATCATCGGTATCCAGTTTAAATGCTTTAAAGTGAGGTTCGTCGCAATCACTCGCATGACCCACAAGCATAAGGCCCAGTTCTGGTACACGGTTGCAGTGGCCGGCTGTGTAAGGTGATTTATCATCGATTGCTTGCGCTATTAATTTTACAAAGGAATCGAGCAGTTCTGCTTGTTTTGCTTCATGTGCTTGAATAGATTCGGCCATTTGATTGAGCGAATCAAACACATCGTCAATTTCTTTAATAAAGCTATGCTCAACGTCAATTGCGTTATATTTCCGTTGTTTTATTTTTGTATTCTCTGCACTTAAACGGCGCATTGCAGCGACAATGGGGCTCGCAACAAAGTAGGTTAATGGCATTAACAAACACAAAATAATGGTTGTCACAATTATTGATTTAGTGACATAGCTTAGCCCTTCTGAATACGCGAGCTTAGTGGGGATCAACAAGGCTAAGTAATTTTGTTCTTCTGTACCAAGCGTTGTAGGTGCGATAAAAAGTAAATAGTCGGTATTTTCAATTTCGATAACTTGTAAGCGATTATGGTTAGCATTGTCTTTTGACAGAGTAATTAATTGCTTATAAGGCACAACTGTTGAGGCATCCACGGCCTGAGCGCTTCGATCAAACGTTAGCCACTGCTCAGATAAATAAGCAAGTTCCTGTTGCGTTACATTTTCAAGTGCAAAGTTTAGCAGTTCAATAATTTTGTTGTCTTTTGCTACCATACGAAGGTGTGTATCAAAACTTAATAAGCTCGCATCAATATTTGTATGAAATTGCAGCCCGTCAATAAAAAACATCTTCGCCGTATAGGCTAGTATCAACTGACTATCAATTGCGGCATCTACCGTGCCATTTTTAACTGCTAACAGTGCCGTTTGTAAGTCGGCGACTTCAACAATGGTGATTTCAGGGTAACTGTGCTTTATTGCTGCAACCAGTGACCAGCCTTCAGGAATGGCTAATCGCTTATTATTAAGATCAGAAAGAGATGAAATCGTATTATTTTCGGGTAAGGTTGCGAGTGTCAGTGGTAAATTAAGCAAAGGCTTAGAATATACGCCCCACTGTTTATTGCTCAATGTTTGATGTACTGGCTGCAACACATCAATTTTGCCATTTTGATACAAAGAAACTAACTCAGACCACGTATAACCATTGATAAAATTAATCTCTAGGTTAAGTTTTTGTCCGAGTAAGGAGATTAATGTTGGTGTATACCCTTTCGGCATACCTGAAATGGAAAAGTCGACCGGCGCCCAATTTATTTCATTACTTACACTAAGAGAGCCAACTTCCTTTACTAATGCTTGCTGCTCACTAGAAAGCGTTAACGGCTCAACATTAAGTACTGCGTTATCTTTGCCATCTAAATTGCTAAGTAGTAACTCACCTTGACTATCATAAATATACGCTTCAATACTGTCTGAGTTGCGATTATGCTCAAAGCTGCCATTAAGCTGCTTAGCGATTGTTTGCAATGTTAAGTCAACGGCCACAACATGGTTGGTGCCATGAACAATCTTCGAATAGGTTTGGCCAGAAGCCTGTAAATGATGAAATAGATAAGGTGGGGATTTTACAACACGTTTTGTATTGGCGTTAATAAACCAGTGCCTGCTACTTGCATCATAATCACTCTCTTCAACTTTACTGTGTCTTACCTGCAATTTATCGTTAAGGTACTCAGTTTTTCTAACTCTTTGCTCATCATCGGTATAAATATGTATTTTAACAAACCGGTCTTCCATTGCGGCATTAAGCTGTTTCCGGACTTTTTGGTTGGTCTCAAGATTAATCAACTCATAAAAATCGCCATTATCAAATCCATAGTAAATGGCATAAAAATCATTATGATCAATTAGCAGCTCAGTGAGAATCTGGTCTGCTTCTCCAACAAGCGTATGACCTTCAATTAAAGATGAATATTTAGCGAGTAATGATGTAGTGTTCTTCGCCGTATCATCCATTTTTGATACAGATAATTCAACTTGCTTGGCAACTTGTTCAGCAAACTGCTGACTGGTGCTTACCGTAATTTGTTTAGAAAAGTAGTATTGTAAGCCAATAGCAACGCATGCAGTAATTACAGCAATTAACAAACAAATAAACGCGAGCGTTACGCGAAAAGTAATTCTAGTACTTGAAAACATCGTCCCTGCCTGTTTTTTTTCTTAGAGTTTAGTTCTATTTTTGAACAAGCGCCAAATACTTATTGTTTGTTTTATATAAATTTTTTATCTTAACTCATGTGCTTTTCTAAATTGTCCTTGGTAGTCAAAAATTCGCTCTATCACTTTATTTTTACCTTTGTCTCGTTTTGCAACCACAAAGTCCGGCACCTTTAGCAATGATTGATGAGTAACGATTGAGTTAGGGTTAGAAAAATCAATTTTACTGGTAACACCCACACGCAAAAACTGCCGTTTAAAATAAAATGACGCTTTATCTGACGATAAGCTAAAATATTCGCTCACGTCTGCACCATCTTCATCATGATAAGTCACTTTCAGTCGCTGATTATGTGCTTCTAACTGCATGCCACTGACGCGCAATACCAACGCATTTTTTAAATTAAGCGCATCGCGTAACTTATCATCAGGATCAACAATAGGTTGATGGCACTGATGACACTGCCTCGCGGCAATATCATTTTGTGCGCCACACTGCTCACATTCTTTATAGCGAAAGCGAAAATCACACTGCTCGCTATGCCCCTCGTCTTCTAAGATCCCCTGACAACGACGACCAAAATGCTCTATGACTTTGCCATCACTATCGGTTTTACCCCAAAAGGTGTTAGCAAAACCACAACCGGGGCACAGCACCTGCACGGGTTCACTGTCACTATTAGGTTTAACGCTGCCAACCTCGGGGTGAAATAAATCAAAACCATTAGCGGCATAATCAATGACCAAGCATTCGGTTTTACCTTCAGCAAGGCGTAAACCCCGCCCCACAATTTGTTGATACAAACTAACCGACTCGGTTGGCCTTAAAATAGCGATAAAATCCACATGCGGTGCATCAAAGCCTGTAGTGAGTACTGATACATTCACCAAATATTTAATGTCTTTTGCTTTAAATCGACGAATAATTGCATCGCGTTCAGCGTTATGGGTATCACCAATCACCAGCGCACTTTGCGTTTTTGGTAAATATTCAATGATCTCTTGTGCGTGTTGAATGGTTGAAGCAAAAATCATCACCCCCTGACATGAGTCAGATAGCTCAAGCACCTGATTAATTATCGCTTTAGTCGCACGCTGATTTTCTTTAAGCAGTTGATTGAGATCACGTTCGCTAAAACGCCCAAACGTATCTTTACTGAGTGAATCAAAGTCATAGTGCGTGATTGCGGCGTTGATTAATTTTGGTGGCGTAAGGTATTGATGCTTAATCATATACCTTAATGGCAGTTCATAAATGCAATGTTCAAACGGGGCATTTTCATCTCCCCTGACAAAGCCATGATAGTGAAAGCGGTAAATAAATCCCATGCCTAATCGATAAGGTGTGGCGGTTAGACCCAGCACTTTTAACTCAGAGTTATTCCCTTTTACATGGGCAATCAACTTTTGATATTGTGAATTATCATCGCCAGAGACGCGGTGACATTCATCGATAATCACCAATGAATACTCGTCATTTAGTGCATCAAGGTTTTGCCCAAGTGACTGAACGCTGGCAAAGGTAACCTGGTGTGCAAGCGACTTTTGCTTAAGCCCTGCAGAATAAATGCTCGCTTTTAAGCCAAAACTTTCATATTTTTCATGGTTTTGCTCAACAAGCTCTTTAACATGTGTCACCACCAGTATTTTTTTACGTGCAAGACGCGCAAGTTCGGCAATTACTAAACTTTTCCCTGACCCTGTTGGTAATACAATAACCGCTGAGCGACTGCTTTTGCGAAAATGAGTTAAGGTTTTTTCAACCGCTTCTTGCTGATAAGGTCTTAGTTGATACGCCACGTGATACTTGCTTTGATTATCGAGTTAATCTAATTATGCCATTAGGTTTTGCAATCATGAAACCAACATTTCACCCTTCGCTTTTTAAAAGTACAATAATGGTTTCTTTTATTAGGTTGCAGTGTTACTATAGCGCGCCTTTTTTAGGTGAGAGCTTTGGTCGCGAAGCTTTCAACATACTTTAATTAAAATATTGGAGACATTCATGTCTAACGAATTATACACATTAGATGCAGAAGTACGTTCTGACTTAGGTACTGGTGCGAGCCGCCGCCTACGCCGTGCTGACAAAGTTCCTGCTGTTCTTTACGGTGCAGAAAAAGAAGCTGTATCTCTTACTCTAGCTCACAACAAAGTGATCAAAGCACAAGAAGATGAAGGTTTCTACAGCCACATCCTTACTTTAAACATTGGCGGTGAAAAAGTTGAAGCTATCCTTAAAGATATCCAACGTCACCCATTCAAGCCTAAAGTAATGCACTTAGATTTCCAACGCGTTGACGCTAACCACAAGATCCACACTAAGGTTCCTGTACACTTCCTTAACGAAGAAGCTGCAACTAAAGGCGGTAACACTGTTGCTCACCTTGTAACTGAAATCGAAATCACATGTCTTCCAGCACAACTTCCTGAGTTCATCGAAGTTGACGTTGCTGCGTTAGAAGTTGGTGCAACTGTACACCTTTCTGATATCGCTCTTCCAGCTGGTGTTGTTTCAGTTGAGCTTGCTAAAGGCGCAGATCACGACCAAGCTGTTGTGACTTTAAACGCTCCTAAAGGCGCTGCTGCTGAAGAAGCTTCTGAAGAAGCTGCAGAATAATTATTAAGGTGTTAGCACCTTGAATAATATTCAAATGCTTGTGGGCCTGGCTAATCCAGGCCCCGAATACGCAAAAACCCGTCATAATGCTGGTGCATGGTTCATCGAAGAACTTGCCAAACGTTACAACTGCATTCTCAAACACGATTCTAAACATCACGGCCTAGTTGGCAAAGTGATTATCCAAAATCAAGAATTCAAATTATTGATACCTACTACTTTTATGAACTTAAGTGGTAAAGCGGTCAGTAGTTTAGCCAATTTTTACAAAATTCCTGTTGAAAATATTTTAGTCGCACACGATGAAATGGACCTTGAGCCTGGTATTGCCAAAATTAAAAAAGGCGGTGGACACGGCGGCCATAACGGACTAAAAGACATCATTAGTAAAATGGCAAACCAAAAAGAATTTATGCGTTTGCGAATTGGTATTGGTCACCCAGGTCATAAAGACAAAGTCACTGGCTGGGTACTAGGCAAAGCCCCCGCCGCAGATCAAGCTTTAATTGATGATGTGGTGGATGAGGCAGTTCGCTGCATGGAAATACTAGCAAAAGACGGTGTGTTAAAAGCACAAAACAGATTACATACATTTAAACCAGTCGC
Source organism: Pseudoalteromonas sp. MMG024 (assembly GCF_021654175.1). Taxonomy (NCBI): domain Bacteria; kingdom Pseudomonadati; phylum Pseudomonadota; class Gammaproteobacteria; order Alteromonadales; family Pseudoalteromonadaceae; genus Pseudoalteromonas; species Pseudoalteromonas sp. MMG024. The sequence goes on along the minus strand of NZ_JAKFZO010000001.1, from coordinate 3,217 downwards.
TTAAGACTGGTTTAACTTAGTTTAAGGTTTATTATTATGGGTTTTAAATGTGGCATCGTTGGTCTACCAAATGTAGGTAAATCAACACTATTTAATGCACTTACGCAGGCTGGTATCGAAGCTGCAAACTTTCCATTTTGTACCATCGAACCAAATACAGGTGTTGTTGCGGTTCCAGATGCACGCCTAGATCAACTAGCTGCTATCGTAAATCCACAAAAAGTACTGGCAACAACAATGGAATTTGTTGATATTGCAGGTCTTGTAAAAGGTGCGTCAAAAGGTGAAGGTTTAGGTAACCAATTCCTTGCAAATATTCGTGAGACTGACGCAATTGGTCACGTTGTACGTTGTTTTGAAAATGAAAACATCGTACACGTTGCAGGTCAAATTGACCCTGCAGACGATATTGACGTTATCAACACTGAGTTAGTACTTGCTGATATGGAAGCGGCTGATCGTGCAGTGCAACGTAACGCTAAAAAAGCAAAAGGCGGCGACAAAGACGCAAAATTCGAGCTAGTTGTACTTGAAAAAGTGAAAGCGCACCTTGATGAAGGCCTTACACTTCGTTCATTAGAGCTTGAAAAAGAAGAAAAAGCAGCAATCCAGTACATCAACTTCTTAACGATTAAGCCGACAATGTACATTGCTAACGTAAATGACGATGGTTTCGAAAATAACCCATTCTTAGATAAAGTGCGCGAGATTGCAGCACAAGAAAACGCGGTAGTTGTTCCTGTATGTGCTGAAATCGAAGCTGAGCTTTCAGAGTTAGACGACGAAGACAAAAAAGAGTTTATGGATGACTTAGGCTTAGAAGAGCCAGGTTTAAACCGTGTAATTCGCGCGGGCTATGAATTGCTTAACTTACAAACCTACTTCACTGCTGGTGTTAAAGAAGTACGTGCATGGACTATTCCTGTCGGTGCAACGGCGCCGCAAGCTGCAGGTAAAATCCACACTGACTTTGAACGCGGCTTTATTCGTGCTCAAACCATCGGCTTTGATGACTACATTGAGTTCAATGGCGAATCAGGTGCTAAAGAAGCAGGTAAAATGCGTCAAGAAGGTAAAGATTACATTGTTAAAGATGGCGATGTAATGAACTTCTTATTTAACGTATAAGAAATAGTGTTTTAAAAGGCTCGCATTTGCGGGCCTTTTTTCTTTCTACTGGCCCATGCTAGGGCGCCAAGACAGCTTTAATACTAAATTCAAATGTTCACTCATTAACTAAGCGTGCTTATCTGAAGCAAATCCCAATTTATCCATTTCACAAATCCAGCTTAATTTGTTCAACTCAACTTCAGATGTGTATTCAAAATACTAAAGCACCTCAACTTAGAAAACCTGTTATTACTGCAATCAAGGGTTTTGCTTAATGTAAAGTTCATATTCGTGAAACAAAAGTACGGGCCAATAACATATAAACCTAAAGTAAAATTACGCTATAACAATGCGATAAAGACATTCGTTATCCAGATCTGCAATCACTGGCAACCTTACAGTTGTTCATAATTCCGCTGCGATATTTAGATATGCTTAAAAGATAAGCTAGCAATATTCCTTAACGTTACTATTTTCACTTCTTAACGCAATAAAATACGCAGCATCCGCAAGTAAAAATGAATGAAGGCTTTTAAATATTTAAATTCCAGCAGTACCCTTTGTATAATATTTAACTTAAACAACCTTCTGTTTTGCGGTTTTTTGTTCAGTTCGAATAAAAAAAACGCAAACAACTCGGAATATTCATTTTTTTGAAAAAAAGGTGTTGACGGATTTGGGGGTAATCAGCATAATACGCCCCGCATCAGCGATGATGACAACGAACAAAACATGGCTACGTAGCTCAGCTGGTTAGAGCACATCACTCATAATGATGGGGTCCCCTGTTCAAATCAGGGCGTAGCCACCATGTTTTAAAACATGCTACCATAGTTTTGTTTAAGTATGCGAAAGTTGCGGGATTGGCCAACGTTTTGAATTAGACGCTGGATTTAGGTTCCAATATTACTCGAGCAATATGCGGGAGTGGCGGAATTGGTAGACGCGCTGGATTTAGGTTCCAGTATCTTCGGATGTGAGAGTTCAAGTCTCTCCTTCCGCACCATGTTCTGATAGGAACTAAAACTATCTACTACCATTGCTGGAGTATCGCCAAGCGGTAAGGCAGCGGGTTTTGATCCCGCCATTCCCAGGTTCAAATCCTGGTACTCCAGCCATCTCTTCTAGAGATACCCTGTGCGGGAGTGGCGGAATTGGTAGACGCGCTGGATTTAGGTTCCAGTATCTTCGGATGTGAGAGTTCAAGTCTCTCCTTCCGCACCATGTTCTCGATAAGAACTAAACTAATCACTTTCTCGAAAGAGTAATCGTTGGAGTATCGCCAAGCGGTAAGGCAGCGGGTTTTGATCCCGCCATTCCCAGGTTCAAATCCTGGTACTCCAGCCATCTTTCTTAGAGAAGCCCTATGCAAAAGTGATGGCATTGACAGATGTCTTGAAATAGACGCTGGATTTAGGTTCCAAATATACTTAAGCAATATGCGGGAGTGGCGGAATTGGTAGACGCGCTGGATTTAGGTTCCAGTATCTTAGGATGTGAGAGTTCAAGTCTCTCCTTCCGCACCATGTTCTCGATAAGAACTAAACTAATCACTTACTCGAAAGAGTATTCGTTGGAGTATCGCCAAGCGGTAAGGCAGCGGGTTTTGATCCCGCCATTCCCAGGTTCAAATCCTGGTACTCCAGCCATTGGCTACGTAGCTCAGCTGGTTAGAGCACATCACTCATAATGATGGGGTCCCCTGTTCAAATCAGGGCGTAGCCACCATGTTTTTACATGACTACCAAAACAGTTTATCTGTTGAAAAATACCCATGTGCGGGAGTGGCGGAATTGGTAGACGCGCTGGATTTAGGTTCCAGTATCTTCGGATGTGAGAGTTCAAGTCTCTCCTTCCGCACCATTTTTCAATTATACTTCCTCTTTTATCTCTTTTATCTCTTTTATCAAAATCTAACGCTGTTCTGTTAACTGTCTAGTGTTAATAATCAACGTTTACTCCTGACCCAAACTATTCAGTTTTAATTAAATTAATAACGTTGTGCTAAATACCTATTTTTTGAGATTATGATCATACGTAACGTTAGATGAATGAGATTTGGGGGTAAGCGGACTTCTCTAAACAAGCTTTTATCGCAAGCTAGACT